>JBFLVN010000360.1:0-3331 GCA_040758475.1 Bdellovibrionota bacterium | reverse complement strand
GCCGATCGTATCGGTCAGGGTCAGCGTGAGATCGTAATTAAGGAGCAAAGCGAACAGCACGGCAAGTGCCAGGAACCAGATCCAGGAATATTCCATCCGGAGCGCCCGGCGGCGGACGAGTTCCAGGACGAGGAAAAGAAGCCCCGCTGCCAGGAAGAGCGAGGCGATCTTCTGTTGCGGCGTCATGGAATCTTCCGGCCGGATTTGCGGTCGAGCGAGAGAAGCCCCAGGGAAAGGAGCATTTCAAAAACATATCCGAGGGGTGAGAGACCCGCATGCATGGATTTCTTATCCCGGGGGCTCTCGTACATGGTGACGGAGCGCTCCAGGATGCGCAGCCCCGCGCGGTGGGCCAGCACGAGGGCGTTCGCGTCGGGATAGGTGTCGGGAAAATGATCGGCCGTGTAAACGCGAAGGGCCCGCTCGTTCAAAGCGAGAAAACCGCTCGTGGGGTCCGTGAGCCGCGATCCCGTCATCTTCCCACCCAACGCGCCGAACAAGGCGGAACCCGCCCGGCGAAGGAGCGGCCCCCGGTAGACGCGGCCCGTGCCTTCCAAGTCTTCCAGGTAACGTGATCCGATCACGAGATCGGCCTTGCCCGCGAGACAGGGCTCCAGGATTCTTTCGAGGCAAGCGGGTTCGTGCTGGCCATCGCCATCCAATGTGACGGCGAAAGAGTAGCCGTGGCGTAGCGCGTATTTGAGACCCGTCTGGATGGCCACACCGTACCCCGCATTGTAGGCGTGCTGGGCGAGAAGCGCGCCTTCCTGCCGGGCGGCCTCCGGCGTGGAGTCGGTCGAGCCGTCGTCCACGACGAGAATATCAAGCTCCGGCCTGTGGCGCCGCACGCTACGAACGACTCCGGGGAGGTACTTCTCCTCGTTGAAAGCCGGGATGACGGCAAGGATCCGGTTCATGGGCTGCCTTTTATTCCATCCCCAGGTAGAGCCGTTCGAGCTTGCGGACGTGCTCGTCCAGAAGTTCCACCGCCCCGCGCCAGCCCGTGGGATCGGAAAATTTCACGTCCCCCGAGGCAAAACGCTGAATCTTGAGGGCGAGATCGCGGGCGTTTCCTGTTTCGAAGAGAAGGCCCGTCTCCCCGTCGCGCACGAGTTCCGGAATCCCCCCGGCCCGGGACGCCAGGACTGGCACGCCGGCCTGGAGCGCCTCGTGAATGACGAGGGGGGAGTTTTCCGCCCAGAGGCTCGGCACCACGAGAACGTCCATCCCTTCGAAGGCCTCCGCGATCCGGCCGTGGGGGATCGGGCCATGAAATTCGTGGGGAAGTCCCGATAGCGCCTTCATCATGGCATCTTTATAAGAGACGTCGCCGTGATACGGAGCAAACTCCCCCCACAAGTGAAGCTCGGCCGTCTTGGGCGTCAAATGCCGGAGGGCCTGGGCGGCGATGTGGGCGCCCTTGGAGGGGATGAGCGTTCCTACAAACCCCAGGCGCAGAGGCAATTTCTTGGCTTTCTTCGAAACGGCGGGAAGGGATTCGAAGCCATAGTCCAGATGCCGAAGCTTGCTCCAAGGAATTCCTAAACGAGCGTAGCGCTCCAGCAAAAACCGAGAAGGGGCCAGGAACAAATCGACGGGAGAGAGGATATCTTCCATCCGCGAAAGGCGCTTTGTCACGCGCTCGCGGTATTCCTTGAGCGTGGGGGCCACTTCGCCGCCGATGCGGGAGAGAAGCCCTGCTGCCGCGAGCCGGAGCTTGGACGCCCCAAATCCCTCCACCTGCGGCAGGGCGGAGGCGAAAGGCCCCGCGAGGCGCCGCGTGCTTCCCTCCAGATTCCGCATGGCGGGCTCAACGAAAAGACAAGAAGCGCAGCGGCTCGCCTCGGGGAGCTCGCAATTTTCCAGGTCGTCCCGGATCATCTGTCCCCGGGGACAGAAAGGCCAGTAATCCCCCAGGGTCATCAAGATGCGCGGGACTTTCCCAGCTGCTACTTCCAACAATCCCGCCCCCAGCCCTGAAAGGTGCTGGATGTGGAGGAGGTCGGGCGAAAAATCCGAAATGATCTTCTCGATCTCCTGCCGGCGGGCTTTCCCCTCGTAATTTTCCAAGAACGGATCGGATACCGCCCCCGACTCGAAAACCGGAAAGAGCGAAACTCCCGCCCAGGGAGAAGCCGAACCCGGCTCCTTCCCCGCGCTTCCGTAAAGAACTCCTACTTCGTGCTTGGAAGAGAGAGCGCGAGCCAAAGCAGCCGTGTAGACCTCCGTCCCACCCGCCGAGGGGTTATCGAACTGATGGATGGCAAAAAGTATCTTCAAGATCCCTTAAACACCCCGGAAGTGGAACCGCTCTCCAAGCCCATAAGTTCCCAAAAATCCGCCCACGTATTGGCCGAAAGCCCGCGCAGCCTCGCGGCCAGGAAGGCCCATCAATTCCCCCCACCGGCGATCGGACGCCGCCTCTCGCCAGGTTTGCTTCGCCGCTTCGTTCAGTGCCGAGAAAAATCCCCGGAACGCCGCAAAGGGAGTCGGAACGGTCCGAAGTTCGAAAAGCTCCGAAAGGGTGGCGTGGCAATTCACGGTCCGCTTGAATTCGTACCAGGCGCTCCGGTCGTGGGAATGCTCCACCAGGGCGCGTGGTTCATAGGCGATCCTGTAGCCGGCCCGCAGGACTCTCTCCCCCCAGATCAGGTCTTCTCCGAAGTAAGCGCTTTCCAAAGGAATTTCTTCAAATGCCTCCCGGCAAATGAGCGAGGCTACGTTGTCAAAACGCGCGCGGCGGAAATGATCCCACGGAAGGATGCGCTCGCCCTTTTCCCCAAATGGCTCTTGCCAAACCGTCCGCTCTCCCGGTGAAAACCAGGAAAGAACTTCACTTTTTGTCCGGGCCGTGGCGGTGGGTTTGGGTACTTGCCGCGCATAGACACCCGCCACTTTTTCCCGGGAACGGACGGCTTCCAGGAGCAACGCGATCACATCGTCCGAGAGCGGCCGGGCATCCTGCGTGAAAAAAGCGACGTAGGGCGAGTTGCAAAAATCCATGGCCGCCTTGCGGCGGGTCGTTCCGTGATCGAAGTCTTCGGGGCGAACACATTCCAAACGGGCGGAAAATTCCTTGGCGAGCGGCGTGGCGAGTGTCTCTCCTCCCGTCGAATCGACAAGAAGTACGTCCAAACCCTCCGGAAGTTTCTGAGAGCGGAGCGCTTCGAGAAGGAGACGAAGTTCCTCCCCCGGCTTATACGTAGGAATAATGGCGGTAACGGCAGCCGCGCCCATAAAAGGCTCCCGGCCTCCTGGAAAAACCTGCTGCCCGTAACTTGAAGCGCTTTCAGTGTAGCCGGGCGGCCCCGAATAAAAAACCGGCCCGCCC
>JBFLVN010000359.1:0-3337 GCA_040758475.1 Bdellovibrionota bacterium | reverse complement strand
GGCGGAGGAATTGAAATTAATTGTTTGAAGACCCAATGCAAGGGAGATCCAACGGGGCTGCTGATCTTCCTTCTATTTTGGGGAATAGCCGTAATTGCCGCACTATATTTTCTTGCGTGGAATATTTGGGGGCGTGAAGAAATAGAAATCACCCCTCATTCCGTAAAACTTCTTCGAATTATCGGCAACTGGGCCCGCGCCAAAGAATATAATGTAAAACACGTAAAAGAATTTCGAGCATCTCACTGGTCCACCCATTTTTTCAATCAGGAATATTCCATGGCCCTTTGGGGATTTGGTGGCGGTCCATTGTCCTTCGATTACGGCGCAAAGACTATCCGATTTGGTGCTTCTATCGAGGAAGCGGAGGCGCGGGTTATCGTGGAAGCTATAAGGAAACGCTTCCCCGAATTAACGAGTAGCCTCAAGTGAACAACATTCCTTCTTTCGCTGTTGAACCATCCGGCTCCCTGCGCCTCGCCTTCCCTCCCCTTCGCATCCGATTCCTGGTCTGGTTTCCCGTTGTCTGGCTCGGAGTTTTCCTAGCGATCACCTACCTCGCTGCGGCCCGTTTTTTCCAAAACCCCGTGAGCCCCGAAATCCTTCCCCTGGCGGTGGTGGTACTGGTCTATGGGCTCGTGCTGACGCTTCTTCTCGTACCGTTCCTCTGGCAGGTGGCGGGGAAGGAAGAAGTGGAAATCTCGGCCCAGGGGATCGCCCTCTCGTACGACTTCGGCCTCTTCCGGGTGAACCGTTCCTGGGCCGCCGCCGGGAACCTTCGAGCCTGGCCTGAAGTCGCCCACCCCATGACCCGCCGGGGGGTTCTCCGGGGCTTTGGCCTTGCGGGCGGAACGATCGCCTTCGATGCCGGGGGGAAGACCCACCATTTCGCCATCGGCCTTTCGGAGGACGAAGCCCGGGATCTGGCCCGGAAAATCGTCATGAAGTTCCCGAATTTGATCCAGCCACCGCCCGCCGGGCCGCTTGCCACAAGGCCCTCCGGGGAGTAGGTTGCGCCCGGGGTGAGGGTGCCCAAAGCAGCAGCGGGCGCCATTACGATGCTTTTCCAGCTCCCCCTCGAAGCGATCCTCCTCCTCGTCCCCGTCCTGCTCTTTTCCCTGTGTTTTCACGAATTCGCCCACGCGGCGGCGGCCAAGGCCCTGGGGGACGACACGGCCGAACGGGCCGGGCGGCTTACGCTCAATCCCGCCGCCCACCTGGACCTCTTCGGAACGATCTTCCTCCTCATCGCCGGCTTTGGCTATGCGAAGCCTGTTCCCATCAACATACGGAACCTCAAGCGCCCCCGGCGGGACGACACCCTCATCGCGCTCGCAGGACCGGGAGCGAACCTTCTCCTGGCCGTTATCGCGGGCATCGGGCTGCGGCTTGCCATCCCCCGCTTCGATTCCATCGAGGGGCTCACGGGCGGCCTCACCATGGACCTCTTCCGGATGGGCTTCTACGCCATGAGCATCAATTTGAGCCTCGCCATGTTCAACATCCTCCCCATCTACCCGCTCGACGGGTCGCACGTGGTGGAAAATTCCCTCCCCCTCGAACAATCCATGCGTTTTAGGGAAACGGCCCGCTACTCGATCTTCTTTTTCCTCGCCATCATGCTCTTTCCCATAGTCCGCGCCGTAATTTTCGCTCCCGCCCACTGGCTCGCCCGAATCCTCGTGGGGTACGACCTCTGATGGCTCCGCGCGTACTTTCCGGCATGCGCCCCACGGGGCCCCTCCACATCGGCCATTGGGAAGGGGTCTTGAAGAACTGGGTCGCGCTCCAGAAGGAGAGCGAATGCTTCTTCTTCGCCGCCGACTGGCACGTGCTCACGACCGACTACGAACGGGCCAAAGACGTCAAAGAAACCGTCCGCGAGAACGTGGCCGACTGGATCGCCACGGGCGTCGACCCGGAAAAATCCACCTTGTTCGTCCAGAGCGAAGTCAAAGAGCACGCGGAGCTTTTCTTGCTGCTCGGCATGCTGGTGCCGATTCCCTGGCTGGAGAGGAACCCAACCTACAAGGAACAGTTAAACGAGCTTCGGAAGGTCCATATTTCCCCACCTCTTCTCGAAAAGATTTCCAAGGAGCTGGCGGCGAAAGGGAAGAAAGACCTGGCCATCCGCCTTTCGACCGTGGTGGGGGAAGAGGCTCCGCCCGAAGCGCTCCAGGGCGTGATGGAAGAGGTAAAACCTTTCCTTTCCGAGGAAGTCTTCACGCGCCTCAAGGACGCCGCCACGGCCCGCGACCTTTCGACCCTGGGCTTCCTGGGTTACCCCGTTCTGCAAACGGCCGACATCGTGATCTACAAGGCCGGCCGGGTGCCCGTAGGCGAAGACCAGCTCCCCCACATCGAGCTTTCGCGGGAGATCGTCCGGCGCTTTAATTCCCTCTACGGGAACGCCCTTGTCGAGCCCCAGGCCCTTTTGACGCCCACGCCCCGGCTCCTCGGCACGGACGATCGCAAGATGAGCAAATCCTACGGGAACGCCGTGTTCCTGGGGGACAGCGCCGAAGAAACCGAAGCCAAGCTAAAGCCCATGAAAACCGACCCGGCGAGAAAGCGGCGGACCGATCCGGGCGATCCCGACAAGTGCAACGTCTTTAGCTGGCACCGGGTCTATTCCTCGCCGGAAGAGCAGGAAGATTGCGCCAAGAAATGCCGTACGGCGGCCTTCGGCTGTCTCGACTGCAAGATGGTTTTGGTACACAATCTCAACCGCACCCTGGCGCCGGTGAGGGAAAAGCGCGCGGAGCTGCTCTCCGCCCCCAAGCGGATCGACGAGATCCTGGGGGATGGAGCCGTTCGTGCGCGGAGGATCGCGGGCGAGACTTTGAAAGAAGTCCGCCGGGCGATGAAACTCGATGGCTGACGCGCCCCTCCTCCGGGAAGAGGACTTCGGATTCGACCCCGCTTACCGGGTCGAGTTGCCCATGTTCGACGGGCCGCTCGATCTTCTCCTCTATCTCATTCGCAAGCACAAGATCGACATCTACGACATCCCGATCTCGCTCATTACGGAAAAGTATCTCGCCTACATCGACCAGATGAAGGAACTCGACGTGGACGTCGCCTCCGAGTTCCTCGTCATGGCGGCCGAGCTCATCCACATCAAGAGCCGCATGCTCCTGCCGCAGATCGAAGAGCCCGGCGAAGAAGGCGAGGACCCGCGCGCCGAACTCGTGCGGCGGCTCCTCGAATACCAGGCCATCAAGGAAGCGGCCGTCGCCCTGGCCGACCTGGACCTTTTGAACCGGGACGTCTTCGTCCATCCGGCCGACCGCTCACTGCTGCCAGAACCGGAAGACGGCGGGATCAAGGAAATCGA
>JBFLVN010000358.1:0-3345 GCA_040758475.1 Bdellovibrionota bacterium | reverse complement strand
AAGGCCTCTTCGACCGTACTAACGGAACGGCCGAATCCCTTTCCGTAACGGGCAATGGCGAAGAAGGTTGTTTTCCCGAATTTTCGTTTTACGCTCCGGCCCTGGGGATTTCAGCCGACGGCCGCTTTGTCGCTTTTAGCTCCGAATTTTGCAACCTCGTGCCGGGCGACACCAACGGCACAACCGGCTTGATAGGTGTTACTGGGGCGATGGACATTTTTGTGCGAGATAGGCTTTCCGGAAAAACGGAGCGGGTGAGCGTCGCGGCGGACGGCTCTCAGGCGAACGATGATTCCACCGCTCCAGCGATTTCGCCCAATGGCCGTTACGTGATTTTCCAATCCAGGGCCGCCAATCTGGTTCCTTCGGATACCAACGGCTACGAGGATATCTTCCTCCGCGACCGGGCTTTAGGCACGATCGAGCGGGTGAATCTGGGGCCCAATGGCGAGCAGACCGATCACCGTTCTTTTGAGCCCAAGATTTCCGCCGATGGCCGGTACATCGCTTTCCAATCTTACGCTACCAACTTGGTTCCCGCAGATACCAATGGCTACCAGGACATTTTCGTCCGGGACCGGTTCTTTGGCACAACCGTGAGGGCGAGCCTTGCCCATGATGGAAGCCAAACTGCTTCCCCTTCCTATAGTCTTTCTTTGTCCGCCGATGGCCGCTACTTGGCCTTTGTTTCTTCCGCGGCAAATTTGGTGCCGAACGACACCAATGCCGTCCAGGATGTTTTTGTCCGAGACCTTCTGGCCAGCACGACCCGCCGAGTGAACGTAACGCCATCGGGAGCGGAGGCCTTGGCTGGATCCAGCGGGGTTTCCATTTCCGCTGATGGCCGCTACGTGGCGTTCGATTCATACGCCACCAATCTGGTCCCAGGGGATACGAACAATGTGGCGGATATTTTCGTCAAGGACATGGCCACGGATGCTTTGGTCCGCGTGAGCGTATCCGCTTCCGGCCAGCAGGCGGCCTATCATTGCACCAATCCATCGATTTCTGCTGATGGCCGCTACGTGGCGTTCCAGTCCCAAGATCCGATTTTGGCGGAAGGTGCGGGCGATGATGGGGTTGGTGCCGATGCCCTCGTCGTTTTCAACCTCCTGGCGCCGTAGGAATCCCGTACTTTCGCTTCTTTTCCTCATTGCCTCTCTCCCCCGTTCCGGTAGAATTGGGGCGCTTGGACGTTCTGTGAGGGAATAGCAGCGGGCCGGAGGACTCTCTCCGGCCGACGATCCACCCATGCCCCGGTTACTACGGCAAGACGAACCATCCGCCGCCCCCCAACCCATCGATTTCCGGAGCGACGCCATCCGGATCGGCCGCATTCCAGGGAACGAGATCGAAGTGGTCGATTCGCTCGTCTCCCGGCGGCATGCCGAGATCAAGAACGAGGGCGGGGCCTGGGTCCTCTATGACCTGGATTCCATGAACGGCACGTTCGTGAACGACCAGCGCGTCTCCAAGCAGGTTCTAAAGCCTGGGGACAAGATCGCCATCGGAAAGGCCGTTTTCTTCTTCGACGAAGGAGCGGGTGGCGGGGGAGGGGCCCAGCCGGGTCCCATGGCCATGGCCCAGGGCGCTCCGGCGGCGGGGGGCGAAGCTCCTTCCCGGACCGGCAGCGGCGAGATCATCAAGAGCGTCGATCAGTTCCAAAAACAGTTCCAGGAGAAGAGCCTTCGGAGCGTTATCAACCGCCCCCCTTCCGACCCCTCCCGGCACTTCTACATTCTCTACCAGATCGGCCGGGTGATTAATTCGTCCAACGGCCTCGAAGACCTCCTTTCCACCGCCATGCAGCTTATCTTCGAGGCCATCAACGCCGAGCGGGGCGGCATCTTCCTTTTGAATGACAAGGGGATTCCCGAACTAAAGCACTCGCGCTTCCGCTCTCCCCAGGAGGGGACGGAACTCGTCGTGAGCCGGACGATCCTTAAAAAGGTGATCCACGAGCGGGTGGCCATTTTGACATCGGACGCCAAGTACGACCCCCGGTTCGAGGCGGGCCAGTCGATCGCCGCCTTCAACATCCGCTCCGCCCTGTGCGTCCCCATCTGGGACAAGAACGAGATCAGCGGCGTCGTGTATCTCGACAACCAGGCCGAGACCTATGCGTTCGCCGAGACGGACATGGACCTCCTCTCGGCCATCGCCAACCAGATTGCCATCGGTGTCCAGAATTTGCGCCTCGCGGATCAGCTCAAAGTCGAAGCCGTGCGGCGCTCGAACCTCGAAATGTACCACTCTCCCGACGTGGTGGAGATGCTCCTGCATCAGTCGGGCGACATGGAACGGAGCGCCTTGGGCGTGCGCGAGGCCGAAGTGACGGTGCTCTTTAGCGACATCTGCGGCTTTACGACCATGAGCACTAAATTTAAGCCGTCCGAAATCGCTTTTATTTTGAACGGCTATTTCGACGCCATGACGAAGGTGATCTTCGCCCACAAGGGGTCCATCAACAAGTTCATCGGGGACGCCATCATGGCCATTTACGGCGCCCCCGTGCAGCATCAGAACGACGCCGCCATGGCCGTCCAGAGCGCCATCGAGATGCTCAAAGCCCTGCGCGAATATTTGACCAACCTAGACGAGACCAAGCACTTCAAGATCCGCATCGGCATCAACACGGGCGAGCTCGTCGTGGGGAACATCGGCTCCTCCCGCCGCATGGAGTACACCGTGCTCGGAGATTCCGTGAACACGGCCCAGCGCTTGGAGAGCGTCGCTCCCCACAACGGCATCCTGATCGGCGAACGCACCAAACAGCTCGTCGAGGGCCTCTTCAAGCTCCGCGACGTGGGGCTTTTGAAGCTCAAGGGCAAGGAGCCCACGAGGGCCTACGAAGTGTTGTTTTAGAATCCCTTAGGGTTTGTCCTCAGCAGCTGCCCGGCTTTCCATCGAGGTCTTCCAGAGGAACATCCGTACCGATTCGGCCTGCTCGGGTGTGACTCCGGGTACGGCCATCTTGGTTTTCGGATCGATCTTCCGGGGGTCCAGAATCCATTTTTGCGCCCAATTGAAGTCCACGCGACCCGCGGTCCGGATGAGATCGGGCCCTTGCTGGGATGCGAGCGGCGTTTCGACCACTTTGCCAAGGGCGTGGCATTGGGAGCAGCGCAGAACGAAGAAGTTCTTCCCTTCTTCCAGCTTGGCCGGCGGGAACTGGCTGGCGTCGGGCAGGGGCACCGGCGCGTCCGCACGGCGGCCCATGGCCGCCAGATACTTCGCCGCGACGGAGGCTTCCTCTTGGTTAAGACCCAGGTGCGGCATGCGCGCCGAACGCCACGGGTAGATCTTGCCCTGGGGACGCGGGTCTTGAACGAAGGCGCGGACCCA
>JBFLVN010000357.1:0-3347 GCA_040758475.1 Bdellovibrionota bacterium | reverse complement strand
AAGGCCTTGTCAAGGGGGCGCCCTTTTCCCGGTTTGCTTTTGGCCGGGGGCCGTCCCATATAGGCGCCGCGGATTAGGGGGAACTCCTCCATGTCCATTCGTCCTGAAGACATTCCCGCCCCGCCCGAACCGGAAATCGGGGACCAGACCGCCCCGCCGGTGGAGAAGGTCCGGCGCCTCATCGTCGGAAAACCCCGGGACATCGCCCAGAAGGGGATTTTCGAGCACATCTCCCTCATTCCGTTCCTGGCCTGGGTGGGCCTGGGGGCCGACGGGCTTTCCTCTCTATCCTACGGCCCGCAGGAAGCCTTCGCGACGCTTGGAAGCCACACCTACCTAGCCATCGCCCTGGCAGCCGTCATGGCCGGCACGGTCATGCTCATTTCGCTGGCCTACAGCCGGATCATCGAAGAGTTTCCCCACGGCGGCGGCGGTTACCTCGTCGCCAGCAAGCTCTTGGGCCCCTCGGCGGGCGTCGTTTCGGGCGCGGCCCTGGTGGTCGATTACATTCTCACAGTCACGGTTTCCATCGCCGCGGCCGGGGATGCCCTCTACAGCTTCCTCCCGGCGGCATGGCACGACTGGAAGCTCACGAGCGAGATTTTCTTTATCGCCGGTCTTACCGCCGTGAACATCCGGGGCGTCCGCGAATCGGTCCTGGCGCTCACGCCGATCTTTGTCCTATTCCTGGTGACCCACCTCGTTCTCGTCGCCGTGGCGCTCACGACCCATGCTTTTGAATTTCCCCAGGTCGTCAGCGAAGTGAAGGGGGGATTCCACACGGGCCTCTCCGCCCTCGGCTGGGGAGGGATGCTCCTTCTCTTCGCTCACGCCTATTCGCTTGGTGGCGGAACGTACACCGGAATTGAGGCGGTATCCAACGGCGTTCCCCTTATGCGCGAGCCCCGCGTGAAGACGGCAAACCGGACCATGATTTACATGGCCGGATCGCTCGCGTTCTTCGCCGCCGGTCTTCTCCTTTGTTACCTCCTGCTCGACGTGGTGCCCGTCGAAGGCAAGACGATGAACGCCAGTGTGCTGGAGAAGATTTCCGAGGGCTGGGCCTGGGGCGGTGCCTTCGTCGTTGTCGCTCTCTTTTCGGAAGCCGTCCTCCTCATTGTCGCTGCGCAAGCGGGGTTCCTGGCGGGGCCCCAAGTGCTCGCCAACATGGCCATCGACTCCTGGGTGCCGCACCGCTTTTCAGCGATTTCCGAACGCCTCACGACCATGAACGGCGTCCTCATCCTGAGCCTCGCTTCGCTCGGAGCGCTCCTCTATACGCACGGCGATGTTTCCCACCTCGTCGTCATGTACAGCATCAACGTGTTCCTGACGTTCTCGCTCTCCATGCTCGGGATGCTGCTCCTCTGGTGGAAACGCAAGAAGCGGGTGCATCGCAAGCGCCGGCTCATTCTCTTCAGCCTGACCCTTTTCCTTTGTCTCACCATCCTCGCCATTACCGTCTACGAGAAATTCGGCCACGGCGGCTGGATCACGCTCGCGGTGACGGGCGGGTTCGTGGCGCTCTGTTTCATTATCCGCCGGCACTACAACCAGGTCTATTCGAAACTCGGGAAACTCGAGGAAACCTTGCGGGACATCCCCCTCCAGCACGACACGGAGCCGCCGCCCTTCGATCCCAAGAAGCCCACGGCCGCCGTCCTGGTCGGGAGCTACAGCGGCCTCGGGATCCACACGGTGCTCGGCATCTTCCGGGCCTTTCCCAAGCACTTCCACAACCTCGTCTTCATGTCGATCGGCGTCGTCGATTCGGGGGAAATGAAAGGGGAAGAGGCGATCGAACTCATCCAGGAACGGGCCAAGAAGACCGTGGAGCAGTACATCGCCTTCGCCAAGGGGCTCGGCGTCCCGGCCGTCGGCCGGACGTCCCTCGGGACGGACGTGGTGGCGGAGGCCGAGAAAATCTGCCTCGACGTGGCGGAGGAATGCCCCCGTACCACGTTTTTTGCCGGGCAGCTCATCTTTCAGCGGGAGAACTGGTTCCACCGCTTCCTGCACAACGAGACGGCCTTTTCCATCCAGAAGCGCCTCCAGTGGGACGGCAAGACCATGGTGATCATGCCGGTCCGGGTGCGGTAATTTTTTCCGTTTCGGGTATATAGCTTCGGGTCATTCGGGGCGGGGACAGATGATCTTTCTCTATCGCATCGGTCTTATTGTTTACGTTTTGGTCGCGATCCCGTATTTCGCCGTGCAAGGGCTCTATCTTCGGGTCGTCGTCGATCCGATGCGCCTTCTCCACCGCCCCACCGGGATTCGGATGCTGAACTCCCTCATCCGGTTCTGGGGAGTGAACCTTTTCCGGATGGGCGTTTTCCTTTGCGGCGTCAAACTTCATGTGACCGGATACAAGCCGGAAAAGGGGAGGCCCTATCTCGTTCTTTCGAACCACCAGGCCATCGTGGACATCGCCTTCCTCTTCTGGGCTTTCCGCGAGACCCACGTGAAGTTCGTAATGAAGAAGGAACTCAAGTGGGGAATCCCGAACGTCTCTCCCGCCACGCGCCGGGCGCGCTTCGTTTTCCTCGACCGCAAGGCGGGCGCCGAGGCGGGCGAGAAAGCCCTCGCCCCTTTCGCGGCGGCGCTCAAGGAAGAGAACGTGGGCGGCGTCATCTTCCCCGAAGGGACGAGGAGCCGCGACGGGAACCTGCGAAAATTCAAGGTGGGCGGCGTCGCCGTCCTGGCGCGGGAACTCGATTTCGACGTCCTCACGGTCACGGTGGATGGGACGTGGCACGCGGCCACGCCCCTCGATTTGCTAAGGAACCTCCCCGGGCTCCACCTCCACCTTCACATCGAAGAGCCCTTCCCGGTGGAGCGCCTCCGGCGCGATACGGCGGGCGAGCTCGAAAAGGCCCGGGGGATCATGGAGAAACGGCTCGCGGGATTCCGGGGAAAAGAAGCCCAAAGCTCCGCCGCCTGAGAATCTTTCGCCGCCGCTTGGGGCGTGCTACTCTCAAAACCGCACTGGCCGTATCTTTCATGCAAGGAATTTCCCGATGGCCACGCTCTATCTCGTCGCGACCCCCATCGGGAACCTGGAAGACCTCTCGCCCCGGGCGGTGGAAGTCCTCGGGCAAGCCGATCTGATCGCCGCCGAAGACACGCGCCACACGCGAAAACTCCTTTCGGCCATGAACATCCCGGCGCCTCGCCTCGCTTCTTATTACGAACCCAACGAAAAGACCCAGGCGGTCGCCCTGGCCGACGAACTCGACGCCGGGCGGGACGTGGCCCTCGTTTCCGACGCGGGTACGCCGGGGATTTCGGATCCCGGGTACCGGGTCGTTTGCCTCGCCATCGAACGCGGGCACCAGGTGGTTCCC
>JBFLVN010000356.1:0-3374 GCA_040758475.1 Bdellovibrionota bacterium | reverse complement strand
GACGCCCGTGAGGCGGAAGCCATGGGCCTCGTCAACAAAGTCGTCCCCTTGGATCGCCTCGAAGAAGAAACCATCGATTGGGCCCGCGAAATCCTGGCCAAGAGCCCCATGGCGATCCGCTGCATCAAGGCGGCCATGAACGCCGACTGCGACGGGCAAGCAGGGCTTCAGGAACTCGCTGGCCACGCGACGGCGCTCTTCTATCTCACGGAAGAGGGGAAGGAAGGAAAGAACGCCTTCCTCCAAAAGCGCCCGCCTGACTTTTCCAAATTCCCGAGGCTTCCCTAAATGAACGGCGCGGCGATTTCAGCGGTTCCAGCGGCCACCCCCGCTGCCCTCCCTTCGCCAGGGTCGCTCGGTGCCTGGATTCTTGCCGCCCGGCCAAAGACGCTCACGGCAGCAGCCTCGCCTGTACTTGTCGGAGCGGCGGTCGCCTGGAACGAAGGAACCTATTCACTCGCACCCGCGCTGGCCGCGCTGGTGGGAGCTTTCTGCATCCAGATCGGAACGAACTTCGCCAACGACCTTTTCGATTACAAAAAAGGCGCCGATACGGGCGAGCGCCTGGGGCCCATCCGCACCGCCCAGGCGGGGCTCCTGAGCGTCCGAGAGCTCGGAGCGGGCACGGCCACCGCCTTCGGCCTCGCGGCCCTTTCGGGGCTCTATCTCATCGCCTGCGGCGGCTGGCCCATCCTGGCCGTGGGGATTCTCTCCATCCTGGCGGGCCTCGCCTACACGGGAGGGCCTTTCCCGCTCGGATACCACGGCCTTGGCGAGGTTTTCGTTTTCATCTTTTTCGGACCCGTCGCCGTGGCGGGAACCGTTTTCGTTCAATCTGGGAAACTAAGCCCCCTCGCCCTCTTCTGGTCCATCCCCGTGGGATTTCTCTGCGCGGCTATCCTGGTCGTCAACAACTGGCGGGACGTGCAAACCGATGAGCGGGCGGGGAAACGGACCATCGCCGTGCGGTTCGGAAAAAAGTTCACGAAAGCCCTGTACATCTCGCTCGTCGTTCTCCCTTTTCTTCTTTCCATCAGCGCCGCGTTCTACTTCCATCGCGGAACGCTCTTCCTCCCGCTCCTGGCATTCCCTTTCGCCTGGAAGCTCGCCGGAATTTTCGCCGGTTCCGAACTGGGCCCCGCCCTGAACGATCTCCTCGCGCAGACCGCCCAGATCCTTTTCTTCTACAGCCTGCTTCTTGCGATAGGGATCGCCCTGTGACCCCCGTCCGCGCCCGCCTGGAACGCTTCGAGCGGCCTTTGGATCAGCCTTTCCGGAACGCGGGCCGGGCGTATTCCTCTCGTACTGGCGCCCATCTCATCCTCGAAACGGATCGGGCGGTTTTCCTCGGCGAAGCCTCCCCTCTGCCGGGATTCTCCCGGGAAACGGCGGACGAAGCGGCGCGGGAACTAAAACGCGCCATTCCCGCCATCGAAAATCTCGCCGTTTCTCTCCTCTCCACGGCAGCATTGCTGGAAGAAACCGGAAAGCTTTTTTCGTGCCCTTCCGCGCGCTTCGCGGCCGAAACGGCTTTGCTCGCCCGGGCCGCCTACGAGAGCGGCCTTCCCGTGGCAAGGCTTCTCTCTTCCCACGTCCGGGAGGAAGTACCGGTAAGCTGCGTCCTGCCCGTCTCCCGCAAGGAAGAAACCCGCCTGCGGATCGAGTGGGCGCTTTCCTCGGGGGTCCGCTGTTTCAAGGTAAAGGCCGGTCCCAGCGAAAAAGACAATGCGGCGCTGCTCCTGTGGATTCGCAAGGAACTGCCCGAAGGAATTCGCCTCCGGGTGGATGCCAACGGCTGCTGGAATACGGAGGAAGCGCTCCAGCACATCAAGGCGCTTGCGCCCTTCGATCTCGAATACGTGGAGCAACCCGTGGCAGCGGAAACTTCCCCCGATGCGATCGGGGAATTGTGCGAAAAGTCCCCTGTCCCCGTAGCGCTCGACGAATCGGCATGCTTTCCCGAAGCGATCGAATTGTTCCTGGACAAGAAAATTCGCGCCCTCTTCATCTTGAAACCCGCGGTTCTGGGGGGAGTAGCGGCAACCCTGAAGGCCGCCCGGCTCATCCACGCGCAGGGAGCGGAAGCGATTCTGAGCAGCAGCCTGGATGGCGCGGTGGGAAGACGGATGAATTTCGAAATCGCTTGCGCTCTTCCCTTCTGCATTCGCCCGGCAGGCCTGTGGACAACGGGATTCTCTCGCGAATCCGAAAGCGATAATCTTGAACTTCGAAGCGGTTCCCTCTTTCGTCGTCTGGAAAGCCTTCAGGAGCACCGCCGTGCACTTGGCGCCGCTATTTGAAGAACCCCTCAGCTCCTCCTCCAAAGCCGCGCTCATTGAAGGCCCGCGCTCGTGGACCTGGAAAGAACTCCGTCTCGAAGTGGAAGCCCTGGCGGAAAAACTCTCCGTCCAGGGAATCGGAAGCGGCTGCCTCGTGGCCGCCCGGGGAGTTTCCGATTCACGGATGGTTTTCCTGGCTCACGCTCTCTGGGCGATTCGCGCCACGTTCCTCCCGCTAAATGCCCGCTGGACGCCCGGCGAAACACAATCGGCGCTCCGCCAGGCAGGCCGCGCCGCCCTCGCCGAGCCTTCCGAAAAAGGGGACTGGAAAATCTCCTGGCTCAATCCCGAAGCCGCCCCCTTCGCCCAGGAAGGCTGGCCGAGCCGTGCATCCTCGCCGGAAGGGATTCAGCTCGTGCTCTTTACTTCCGGCACCAGCGGCAGCCCCAAGGCGGCGCTCATCCCCTTCCGCGCCATTGAAGCGAGTGCCCGGGCGGCGGCACTCCAGCTTTCCTTGGGGGCCGACACCCGTTGGCTCTGCTGCATGCCTCTCTTCCACACGGGCGGGCTCCTCATCGTCTACCGGAGCGCTTTTTATGGAAGCACCCTGATCCTTCACCCGGAGTTCGATGCGATCCACGTGAACGACGCGATCGACTCAGGCACCGTCACGATGGTTTCCCTCGTCCCCACCATGCTCCACCGGCTCCTCGTGGCCAGGGAAGGAAAGCCCTTTCCTCCATCACTCCGCTGCATCCTGCTCGGCGGCGCCAAGGCTTCGCCCGGACTCCTCCGGGAAGCCCGGCGGCTCGGCGCTCCCGTGGCGCCCACCTACGGCCTTACGGAAACCGCGTCCCAGCTCTGCACGCTTCCGCCGGAAGAATTCGCCAAACTCTCGGAGAAAGACTTCGAATCCGTACCTCTGGCGCCGCTCCCCGGTGTTTCCATCGAGATTCGGGACGAGAAGGGCCGGCTCCTTCCTCCGGGCACCTTGGGCGAAATTTTCGTGCGGGCCCCCATGGTGATGAGCGGATACCTGGGCGACCCGGCGGCAACGGAGCGGAGCCTCCCGGGAGGGACGCTCCGGACGGGCGA
>JBFLVN010000355.1:0-3396 GCA_040758475.1 Bdellovibrionota bacterium | reverse complement strand
CCTGGTTCGAATACGCCCCGCAGCACGCGGAGGCGTTCGGGGACCTCGTGAGATTCCTTCGCACGACGCCGGAGTGGAAGTTCGTCGAGCGGGAGGTGGATATTCGCCTGAGCCGGTAGGGAATTTTCTCTCCAAAAAAAGACGGGAGGCCGTAGGGTCTTCGCAACGGCCTCCCGCTCGCGCCCCGTTTTGGGGCGCTCCGGACCTACGGAGCTAGGCTTGGGCGGTGGAGCGTTCCCCCCTGGGTCTCCCCAGCCGTCCAGGCGCTTTGCCCTGAAGGCCCAATCCGATACCGTCGAAGAGATCCCGTCCGTAGACGTCTTTTTCCCGTTCGGCCATGTCCACGCTGATGTCGCCTTCCTTCAGCAAGGTGTAGTCCTCGTAACCCTGCCAGCGTTCGGGTTCGAAGACGCGGACGTAGTTGTTGAAGAAGTTGTTGGCGTTCTGGAGGATGACTTTGCGCGGCTGCGGCAACGGCATCCGGGCGTTTTCCGCCCCGCGCGTCACCTTGGAGAGGAACCGGCCCCAGAAGTGGTAGACGTTCACGTCGATGGCGTCGAAGTAGGGCTTGTAGTCGAAGAAGAGCGGAAGGGCCGGCAGGATCATCTGGAGCCGGGCGAACTGGTAGCGGGGGCTGTTGGTGACTTCCTCGGGGATGTTCCCGAGCTTGGCGTAGGTCTGGGGGAACGCCACGTGCCGGGATTCGTCCATGTGGAAGGCCCGCATGATGTGCCGAAGGCCCGGGAATTTCTCGAAGTGGGAGAAGAGGTTCGTCGCCGCGCTTTCGAGCACGACGTTCATGCCGAAGAGCTTGTTGTAGTACTTCTGCCGGGCGATGTTCTCGAAGAGCATGCGGGCGCTCGTCCGGAGCGGCCGGATGTGGTCGAGGGTATTGAGCATCTCCCGCAGGACGACGAAGTGCTTGGCCTCTTCGAGCACCTGCATGGACATGCCGAGCTTGGAGCCCGTGCCGCTCAGCATGGGGAGGAGCGTGGCGGAGGTATAGAGGGCATAAGCTTCCCCGTGCCCGAGGAGGGACATGATTTCCAGGACGGCGTTGCGCTGTTCGGGGGTGTATCCCTCTTCGAACTCGCGCCGGACTTCTTCGGAAGTAACGACCTCCACCAGGTCTTTAATTTCCGTGACCTGGGCGGGCTCGTCCGATTGCGCTTTTTTCTTCCCCTTGGGGGGAGCGGCCACGACGGTCCCGTTCTTCGCGGCGTTCGTGTCGGCCCGGGAGGCGTCCTTGAGGCCCAGGTAGGGGGCGACCACTTCGGCCTTCCAGAGGTTTCGGAGGGCCTTTTCGTAATTGCGCTCCGTGAGGAGTTCCATCTCCCCGCCCTGGAACTGGGCGAGCTGGTCGTCGTACTTCGTTACCACCCCCTTCTCGACCCTCTTGCGGAGCCGTTCTTCTTGGGAGCGGTAGACGCCGATGGCCGCATTAAGGCCGTAGTAGAAGGCCTTGTCGGCCAGGGTTTTCGTGCCAGTCGAATTCTTCGCTTCTTTGGATTCCATAGTCCCTCCAGGAGATTGCGTTCGCGACTGGCCAGCCAGCCAGGGCGAGTCAAACGAGGTTTTACTGTCGAGGGGGAGGGGGCGGTATGAGATAAATCAGATCGGGAATTTTTTTAATGAAGTTCCGCCTGATTTCCTGGTCAGGATCGCGCGCGAGATTCGGGAATTTTCCCTGTTTTCCACTGGAAAATTTCATTGCCGCTTCCCGGGAGGTTTGTCGTTGAAAATTTCGCGGGTCCTGGGTCCCCGTTTTTGAGGCCTTTAAATACGCAAGGGTACGGGGGCCGTTCATTTATTGAGCACTGCTCAGCCGTGGCACTCCGATTGCTATTACGAGCTTCAACTGATTGTGGAGGGTTTCAACGTGAGCCAGCACCGAGTCCTGATCGCCGACGACGTCCTCTTCGCCCAGAAGCTCTACACCGCCGCCCTGAGGGACTTGCCGGTCGTCTGCTACTACGCGAGCGACGGGGAAGAGGCGGTCCGGATCGCCGGGGTGGTCAAGCCCCACCTCGTGCTCATGGATTACCGCATGCCGCGCATGAACGGCGACGAAGCGGCCCAGATCATCCGGGCCCTGCCGAGCGGCCAGCACGCCAAGATTCTCGCCCTTTCTTCGGAAAGCGCCGAGAAGATGCGGACGCTCAAGGGCTTCGACGGATTTCTCATCAAGCCGGTGCGCCTCGAGCAACTCTCCTGCCTCGTGCGGGAGTACTTGGGGCTTCACGAGGGGGCGCCTTGCGCGTGGAACCGGTGTTCCCACGGACCCAAAGTGCCGGTGGCCGCCTAAGTAAAGAATAAAAACATGGAAGGGGAATTCACCATGACCAGCGCAACGATTCCGGAAGGCCCTTATGTTTTCGCCCTGGACGACGACGAGGCGACGCTCGCGCTTTTCGAGAAGATCGCGACGGACCTTGGCGCCTGCTACGAAGGGTTTTCCCGGATGAAGGACCTGCGGGCGCGCCTCCGCTGGGGGACGCCGCACGTCCTCGTCCTCGATTGGCTCCTTCCGGACGGCAAGGGAACCGATATTCTGGCCGACGCCTCCATTCATTCGTCGCCCGCCAAACCCCTGACCCTGTTCCACTCGGCCTTCTGCACCCGCTACCACGATTTCCAGGAACTAAGGCGCATCGGCGTGGACCGCGTCCTTCCCAAGCCGGCCCGGGCCGAGCAGATCGAAAGGGCCCTCTCCGAACTCCTGGCGCGGGCCTGCGCGCCGCTGGTGGAAGAGGAGCCCATTTTGGTGCTGGAACCCGCCGAAGAAGCGGCGGCCTGAAGCGAAAACAAACCACGCTAGAGACGGGACACACGGGGGCGGAAAGCCCCCTTTGCTCCGGGGCGTCCGTGCTTGTGTGCTGAATGCTTTCTCAGAGTCCCAGGCTAGTTGGCGGACAAGGACTTGCGGACGAGCCCTACCATCTGCTCGTAGTCGAAGGGCTTGTCGGCGAAATGATAGGCCCCGCACTGGCAGGCTTCGCTTACGACTTCCGGGGTGCCGTGGGCCGACATCATGATTACCGGGCAATCGGGGTGGTGCTTCTTGATCTCCCGGAGCACGTCTAGGCCGGTCATGTCCGGCAGGCGGTAATCGAGGCAGACGGCGGAGATGCCTTCCTCGGGGCCCGTGAAGTGGCCCAGGGCGGATTTGCCGTTCTCGGCCTCCACCACGTCGAAACCGGCCTGGGTGAGGTGCTCCTTGAGGGACCACCGGATCAGTCCCTCGTCGTCCACGACGAGGACTTTCTTGTGCTGGGCGGAGGTGGGGACTTTTTGGACGTTCATGGGGGGAACTCCTCGGTTTTGCTCTCTCCTGCCCCTCCTAGAGGGGTATTCAGCAAACCCCGTGCCGGGCCCCTTAGTTGGAGGCTGCCCCCC
>JBFLVN010000354.1:0-3406 GCA_040758475.1 Bdellovibrionota bacterium | reverse complement strand
GGAGCGAGGAGCAAGACATCGTAGGGCCCGCCTTGGAAGACCTCCGGGAGAAAAAAATCCCCGTGGAGGGGCCCCTTTCGCCCGACGCGGTTTTCCACCTGGCTTACGAAGGACGCTACGACGCCGTGATCGCCCTCTACCACGACCAGGGCCTTGCCCCCTTCAAGCTCGTCCATTTTGACGACGGGGTGAACCTGACGCTCGGCCTCCCCTTCGTCCGCACGTCGCCCGACCACGGGACGGCCTTCGATATCGCCTGGAAGGGGAAAGCGAGCACGGAGAGCTTCGAGAGCGCCATCGCGCTTGCGCTCGATCTCTCTTCCCGGAGTCTTCGCAAATGAGTTCGAACGCCATCGTCGTCCGGGGGGCGCGGGAGCACAACCTCCAGAACGTGAACGTCACGATTCCTCGGGACAAGCTCATCGTCCTCACGGGGCTTTCGGGGTCGGGAAAAAGCTCGCTCGCCTTCGATACGATCTATGCCGAAGGGCAGCGAAGGTACATGGAATCCCTCTCCGCCTATGCCCGGCAGTTTTTGGACCAGATGAGCAAGCCGGAAGTGGATTCCATCGAAGGGCTCTCGCCGGCCATTTCGATCGACCAGAAGACGACGAGCCGCAACCCCCGCTCCACCGTGGGGACGGTGACGGAAATCTACGATTACCTCCGCCTCCTCTTCGCCCGCGTGGGGACGCCCCACTGCTATTCGTGCAACCGGCCCCTCTCGGCCCAGACGGTGCAGCAGGCGGTGGACCGGCTCCTGGAGCTTGCCCCGGGGACCAAACTCTCCGTCCTCGCCCCCATCGTGCGCGGACGGAAAGGCGAGTACGCCAAGCAGCTCGAAAAATTGAAGCGCGAAGGGTTCGTCCGCGTCCGGGTGGACGGCGAGCTCTTCGACCTCGACCAGCCCATCAAGATGGACAAGCAGAAAAAGCACTCCATCGAAGTGGTGGTGGACCGCCTGGATCTCCAGCCGGGCAAAGTGGAAAAAAGGCTTTCCCAGTCCATCGAAACCGCGTGGCGGCTTGCCGAGGGGCTTGCCCTCGTCGACGTGGCGGAGGAGGAAGAAATCCTCTTTAGCGAGCGCCTCGCCTGCCCCTATTGCGAAATTTCCTACGGGACGATCGAGCCCCGGAGTTTCAGCTTCAATTCTCCCCACGGCGCTTGCCCCTCGTGCCAGGGCCTGGGGAACCATTCCTATTTCGACCCGGCGAAAGTGGTTCCCAATCCCTCCCTCTCTTTGGAGGAAGGGGCGCTGGCCCCCTGGCCGTGGACGAGCGAGTACTACCGGCAGATGATGGAGAGTCTCGCCAAGGAATTCTCCTTCGCCACCTCGAAGCCCTGGAAAGACCTCTCCGACCGCATCCAGCACCTGATCCTCAATGGCAGCGGCAAGCAGAAGGTCTCCTTCGTCTACAAAACCAAGTCGGGCGGGAGCAAGCACACGTTCACGCAAGTGTTCCCCGGCCTCCTCCACTGGCTCGACAAGAAGTGGAAGGAGACCGATTCGGACGACGTGCGCGAGGAACTGGGCGCCTACCAGAGCACCCGCCCCTGCGAAGAATGCCAGGGGGCGCGTTTGAAGAAGGAGAGCCTCTTCGTCCACGTGGGGGAGAAGAACATCCACGAAGTGACCACTTTCTCCGTCCAGGAGTCGGCCGCGTTTTTCAAGAAAATTAAATTCACCCCCCGCGAGGCGGCCATCGCCAAAAGGATCGTGAAAGAGATCGTGGACCGGCTCGAATTCCTCCTGGGCGTGGGGCTCGGGTACCTCACCCTCGCCCGGGCCGCCGGGACGCTCTCGGGCGGCGAAGCCCAGCGCATCCGCATGGCGACCCAGCTCGGCTCCTCGCTCGTGGGCGTCCTCTACGTTTTGGACGAGCCCTCCATCGGCCTCCACCCGCGGGACGGGGAGCGCCTCATCTCCACGCTCCGGCGCATGCGGGACCAGGGGAACACGGTGCTCGTGGTCGAACACGACGAATCGACCATCCGCGCCGCCGACCACGTGATCGACATGGGCCCGGGCGCCGGGCGCCACGGGGGAAAGATCGTGGCCGAGGGGCCCCCCGACGAGATCGCCTCCAGCAAAGAGAGCCTTACGGGGGCCTACCTCTCGGGACGCCTCCAGGTCGAGGTGCCAGGGGAGCGAAAACCCTGGAAGGATTCGATCCGCATCAAAGGAGCCAAACTCCACAACCTGCGGGAACTCGACATCGAAATCCCCCTTGGCGTCTTTACGGTGGTCACGGGCGTTTCGGGTTCGGGCAAAAGCTCGCTCGTCACGGACACGCTCTACCCGGCAGCCATGCAGCAGGTCGT
The DNA here is from genome assembly GCA_040758475.1 of Bdellovibrionota bacterium. Lineage (GTDB taxonomy): Bacteria > JAGRBM01 > JAGRBM01 > JAGRBM01 > JAGRBM01 > JBFLVN01. The sequence continues at coordinate 1,084 of JBFLVN010000354.1, read as the reverse complement.
CCACCGGACCAAACCCGAGGGAGAGTTCTCCAGGATCGAAGGCTTCGAGCTCCTGGATAAAGTCATCGACATCGACCAGTCCCCCATCGGCAGGACGCCGCGCTCCAACCCCGCTACCTACACGGGAGTTTTCACGCTGATCCGCGAATTCTTCGCCCAACTCCCCGAGGCCAAGGTCGCGGGCTACGGGCCGGGACGGTTCAGCTTCAACGTGAAGGGGGGCCGGTGCGAGAGCTGCGGGGGCGAGGGGTACGTCAAAATCGAAATGCACTTCCTCCCCGATATTTTCGTCCAATGCGAGGCTTGCGGCGGGCGAAGGTACAACCGGGAAACACTCGACATCCTCTACAAGGGAAAGAACATCGCCGACGTCCTCGACCTCCCGGTGGACGACGCCCTCGAATTCTTCTCGGCCTTCCCGCAAATAAAGCGCCTCCTCCAGACCATCCAGGACGTGGGGCTGGGATACGTCCACCTGGGCCAATCGGCCACGACCCTCTCCGGGGGCGAAGCCCAGCGGATCAAGCTCTCGCGGGAACTGGGAAAACGATCGACCGGAAAGACGCTCTACATTCTCGACGAGCCCACCACGGGGCTTCACTTCGCCGACGTCCACAAGCTCCTCGAAGTCCTCCACCGCCTCGTCTCCGAGGGGAACACGGTGGTCGTCATCGAGCACAACCTGGACGTGATCAAGACCGCCGACTGGATCGTGGACCTGGGACCCGAAGGGGGCTCGGGCGGCGGAGCCCTCGTCGCCGCCGGCACGCCCGAACAGGTGGCCAAAGCGAAGCAATCCTATACCGGAAAATTCCTCGCCCAAGTCCTGGGCGGCCGGGCGGCGTAGGTCCGCCGGCAGGCGGCCGCATTCCTCGGCCGAGCCGGGCGTTGGGTGGTTGGTGTTCGTCGCCATAAAAACAAGGAGTGAAAGGCCGGTGGAGGGTTTCAGGGGGCGGGGCCGCGGTTATCTCCCGGCGGCCTGTCAGCTTTGATGCCCCTCTCCCCTTGGGAGAGGGTGGCCGCAGGCCGGGAGAGGGCCCGCTCCCGCCCCGCCCGGGCACCCCCCCCCCAAGGGGGGGGGGCC
>JBFLVN010000353.1:0-3415 GCA_040758475.1 Bdellovibrionota bacterium | reverse complement strand
GTCGATATAACGTTTCATCCCAAGAATACCATCCCCTTCGCCGCCGCCATGCGGCGTCCCAACCAGCCGCCATTCTGGCGGGAATGGACCCATCCCACGCTCGCGGAGAGCGCGAAGAAACTCTACGAGCAGGAAGTCCTCGCCGGGCCGCTCCTCGAATCCTGCCCCGAATGCCAGACCCTGCTTGGCAAAGACGTTTCTCTCTTCAGCGGCCTCTCCGGTTCCCGCTCCTTGCTGCGGGGGAAATGGCTCGTCGTCTACAAGGACAATACGCCGCCGTATGAAAGCGTTTCTCCCTGACCGGCGGACTTTCCGCATCTGAACTACTTTTAATTTTCTGTTTCCGTAGTTCTGTTGTATAATTGGACGAGTTCGCGCCTTTCCCATCCGGTCTTTCCCGTCTTTTGAAAGAAACCACCCCGTTCACCTGTCCGGTCCGCACGGTCCTTCCCAGCCCGTACAAGGAACTTTTATGAAACCCCCTGCCTTTGTTTTGACCCCTCTTTCCCAAATCCCTTCCAAGCCGATTCCCTATCTCTGGCATCCCTATATCCCCCAAGGGCGGCTCGTCGTCCTGGAGGGCGCACCGGGCACCGGGAAGACCTGGGCCGCCGCTGGCATCTCTTCCCTCTTCAGCGAGGGACACTTCCTGCGCGGCAACAAAGTCGGGCCCGACGAGCCGCCGGGAAAAATCCTTTTCCTCAATATGGGGGACGACCCGCACGACATCCTGCGCCCGCGCCTTGGGAGCGCCCAGGCGAATCTCTCCCAGGTCTTCTTTTTGGGCCGACCGGAAGGAGAGGAAAGCACCGCCCTGGACCTCGTAGAACTCTCCCGGACGTTGGAGAAGGAAAAGCCCGTCCTCCTCGTCATCGACCCCATCGAACCTTTCCTGGAAAACCTGGATATGCCCAAGGACCTGCGGCGCTTTTCCCGGGAACTCTCGCTCCTGGCCAAGCGCCACAGCTGCACGATCCTCGCCCTCCGGCGCCGGGCGCGGGGGAGAAAGGAGCGGGAGCGGGCCGAGGCTTTTGCTTGCTGCGCCGGTTCCATTCTCCTGGCCACCCGGGACCCGGATGTTTCCGGCCGCTACCTGATCGTTCACGAGCGCTCCGAAGGCGAAGCCGAAGGGGAGCGCCTTGGGTTCGAGGTGAGGGACGGCCGCTTTCAGTGGATTTTCCCAAGCAAGATCACGTCGGCCGAGCCCGGCCACCGCGGCCGGGCGGCGGCGTTCGATGAGGCCCGAAGGTACCTCCTCTGGTTCTTGGGCACTGGACCGCGGACGGTGATGAGCGTCTTCGAGGCGGCCGAGAGCGAGGGGATTCACCGCAAGTCCCTCTACCGGGCCAAGAAGTTCCTGGGCATCCGGAGCCGCCAGGGGCGGGGCTACTGGTGGTGGACCCTTCCCCCGGCCGAAGAGGGAGAGCAGCCGGCCGCCGTTTCGCAAACCGCCGAAAGGCCCTCCGCTGAAAAGAGGGCCACCCCAGATGACCCACAGGGCCGGCGAAATTCGCGGCCGTCCAAATCCCGGGACTCGAACCCTTATTCCGTCCTGGACGCCCTCTATGAACTAGAGAACCCAGATGACCCAGATGGCCTGGAATTTTTCACGGGAAAGCCCAACGGCGCCGCATCGGTTGTTTGCCGCTGCGCCGGGAAAGGGGATTCGTGAAAGAAATTTCCTGGTAAGTCCTATCCCAAATACTTCGCCGCCGCCTCGGCCGCCCACTTGCCGCTCCTAGCGGCCGATTCCATGGTCGAGGGAAGGTCGGTTTTCGTCCAGTCGCCCGCGAGGAAGAGATTTTTGAGAGGCGTTTCGTTGGGGAGCCGCTTCTTCTCGAACCCCGGCGTTCCCGAGAACGTGGCCGTGGGTTCCTTCACCACGCTTCCGTGGAGGAGCTTGAAGTCCCTCGCCTCGGGATAGAAGCGGCGGACTTCATCCAGGGCGAGTTCGAGGATTTGGGTGTTCGACATCTTCATCAAATCCCAGGAAGCGCTCACGATGAGGGCATAGTAGTAGCGGCCGTCTTTCTGTTTCCCGTGCATTTTCGTGCGGTCGAAGACCCATTCGATGGGGGAATCGAGAAGGCCGTCGTAGCTGTTCCCGGTCCCGAGGGGTTTGTCGAACCAGAGGTTCACGCCCACGATGGGGGCGTCTTCCATCCCTTTTGCTTGGTGGAAGAACGGGATTTCCGAGAGGGGCGGTTTCTCTATCATCTTGGCCAGCGCCGTTCCGGGGAGGGCCAGCACGTAGGCGTCGGCTTCAAGGCGCGTGCCGTCCTTGCAGAGAATCCCCGCAATCTTTTTCCCGTCCGTTTCGACGTTCACGACGGTCGTGCCGGTGAGGATTTTCCCGCCGTGCTTTTCCACGAACCTGGCGGAGGGATCGACGAAGAGGGTGCCCAGGTCCGTCGTCGGATACCCCAAACTCGCCGGCTTTCCCCGCCGCACGAACCCCCAGCGGAGGAGTTGGGCGAGGAGATGGGCGGATACGCGGTCGGGCTTCTCGTTCAAGGTGCCGATCGTGAAGGGATACCAAAAGGCCCGCCGGACGGAGAGGGGGATGCCGAGTTCGCCAAACCACTCTTCGGCCGTGATCGTATCGAGGCGCTTGGGGATGGAGCCCAGGAGCACGGGCGCGAGCCTCGCTCCCGTCTGGAAGATGGTGAGCTTGTCGATGAGGGGGATGCTCGGCAGGCTCCACATTCCGAGGATGCCGCCCAGCGGCGCCAGGGGGCCGGGGAGCTTGGGCGCCCGGAGCCACACGGAGCCGTGCTTGGGGTCCTGGAAAAAAGTCTGGAGCCGGTCGGGGAAACAAACCTTGTCCCTCGTCCCGATGATTTCAAGGAGTTCGAGAAGGGAATCGTACGTGGTCGTCAGAACGTGCTGGCCGTTGTCCACCACTTCGCCCGTCTGCTTGTCCTGGAAGGAGTAGGTCCGTCCGCCCAGGAATTTCTTTTGTTCCGCCAGCGTGACCCGGTGGCCTTTCCGCGAAAGATGAACCGCGGCCGTAAGACCCGCGAGGCCCGAACCCACGACGAGGACGCTCTTGGATGGCATTTTTGTAAAACCCCGCTTGCGGCCATCATGCTCGGGCAAGACTTTCAAGACAATGCGCGGAGGCGGGGTGGATCAGCTAGGGTGGGTTTGTTTCAAGTAGGATTAGGATAGAGAAAGAAATGTTCTCCCGCCGCACGCCTGGAAATCTCTCCGAGAACCCCATCGCCAAAGCGATCGCCAGGGCGGGGCAGGGGCTTCTCGATCTGACCCTTTCCAATCCCACCCAGGCGGGGTTTTCCTATCCGGAAGCGGAGATTGCCGAGGCATTCCAAGACCCCCAAATCCTCCGCTACGAGCCCGATCCCCGGGGGCTCCTCCCGGCCCGGGAGGCGCTCCTTGCCCACCTCGAGAAAAA
>JBFLVN010000352.1:0-3424 GCA_040758475.1 Bdellovibrionota bacterium | reverse complement strand
CGGAAGGGGCTTCTCCGGCCGCGCCCGCGCCTTCGGCCGTGGCGCGCCGGGAAACGGTTTCGGGGACGGATTCGACGGTGCGGGTGAAAACGTCCCTCCTGGATTCCTTCATCAACGCCGTCGGCGAGATGACCGTGCTGCGGGCCCGCCTCTCGCGCATCGCCCAGGAACGGGGCGATGAGGAACTGGCGGAGGTGAGCGAACGCCTCGACGTGGAAGTCCGCAACCTCTACAGCCGCGTCATGGGCGTGCGCCTCATGCCCCTGGACTCGGTGACGTCCATTCTGCCCCGGATGGTCCGGGACGTGGCGCGGCGCCGGGGGCGGGAAGTCTCTTTTGAAGTTCACGGCCAGGACCTGGAAGTCGACCGCTCCGTGCTCGAAGTCCTTCTGGACCCCCTCATCCACATCCTTCGCAACAGCGTGGACCACGGCATCGAGCCGCCCGAGGAACGGGTGGCCGCCGGAAAACCCCGGGAGGGAAACATCCGCCTCCTCGCCTATCGGGAACGGGAAAAGACGGTCATTCAGATTTCAGACGACGGCCGGGGGCTCGACCCCGAGCGCCTCCGGATGAAGGCGATCGACCAGGGAATCCTCACCGCTGACGCCGTTTCCAGGATGTCCGACCAGGAGGCGCTCCAGATCATCTGCCTGCCGGGTTTTTCCACGGCTTCCGAAGTGACGGACACCTCGGGCCGCGGCGTCGGCATGAACGCGGTCAAGAACGTTCTCGACCGGATCGGGGGGATTCTCGAAATCGATTCCATTCCCGGCAAGGGGACGACTTTCCAGCTCTTCCTCCCCCGTTCGGTGGCGATCGTCCCGGTCCTTCTGGTCAGCGCCGCAGGGGAGGTCTTCGGCTTTCCGCTCAGCCGTGTGACTCGCACCCTTTCCGTCGATCCGACCGAGTTGCACGTAAGCCGCGGCCGGCGCTTCTGTCTTGTCGAAGGGGAGACCATCCCGGTCGTTAATCTGGCCGAGGTCTTCGGCGTTTCGCGCCGCGAGAAGCGGGCGGGTGGCAACGGGGAAGAACTCCTCGTCCTCGTCGAGAGGGAAGGGGGCGAGATCGCCGTCCAGGTCGACGCCTTCGCCGGCCACGAGGAAGCCTTCGTCAAGCCGCTTGGGAAACCCATGGACCGCATTCCGTGCCTGGGCGGGGTGTTTATTTCCGGTTCGGGACGGCCGATTTTCGTCGTCGAAACAGGGGGGCTCCTCCCCGCTGGCGCGGCCCGGTCCCGCGGGAATCCGGCGTATCCCGCGGGGATGCGGTCCTAGGAGTGGGCGTTTTCGCCTTGCGCTTTCAACCGGCCCTTCGGGACGCGGCGGACCAATGAGCCAATCCTCCTCCGCAAAGGAGCACCACACCATTCTCCTCGCGTGCGACCGCGAGGAAGACCGGGCGCGCCTGCGGCAGGCCATCGAGCCGGCCGGCTATCCCGTCGTCGCGGTGAGTTCGCTCGAAACCCTTCTGGCCGCCACCCGGTCCTTTTCTCCCGATCTCGTGGTCCTGGACCTTCCCGCGAATCTCCTTGCCAGTACGTGCCGGGAACTGCGCGGGGCCCTGGCCGACCCTTTCGTCTCGGTCCTCGTCGTGGTCGAGAAGACCGAGGAAGCCGTTCTCCGCGAATCCCTCGAAGCGGGGGCGGATGGTTTTCTCGAGCGCCCCGTCGATCCCCAGGTTCTCCGCTTGCGCATCGAAGCCCGGCTTTTCTCGCGCCGCTTCCTGGGGCGCCTCTCGCGCATGGCCATGGCCCATCCGGCTCCTTTGATGGTCCTGACTCCCCGTGGAGCGATCTTGGAAGTAAATCCGGCCTGCCAGTTCCTCACCGGGGCCGCCCGGCAATCGCTCCTTGGAACGCCCCTTTCCCAGTGGGTGGGAGAAACGGAGCGGACGGCTCTCCAGGAAGCCCTCGAAAAAGTGATGCGCACCGGCGAGCCCGCCGAGATCGCCTCCTGCCGCATCGCCGGGCCCGAAAAGCATCTTCGCCCCTGGGGGGTGCGTCTCCTGCGAATGCCGGGCCGGGAGGGTGAAGTCCTGGCGATTTTCTCAGACCTCGCCAGCCGCCGCCGTATGGAAGGCGCGGGGGAGGGGCCTTTCGCCCCCCTGCTCTACACGGCGCCTCTTGGGGCGATTGCGACGGACCCGGATGGGACGATTTTCTTCTTCAACGAGGCGGCCCAACGCATTTCCGGTTTCCGGCAAGAAGACGTCGTGGGCCGCCTGCGCGTACACGATTGTTTTGCCGCCGGAGCCGCTGAGGACGTTTTCCGCCGCCTGCGAAGCGAAAAATACGGCGGTCTGGACCGCATGGACCCTTCCGTCGCCTCTCTGCGGTCGGCTTCGGGGAACGAAATCCCGGTCATGTGCTCGGCGTCGCTGCTTCGGGGACCGGAAGGCGCCGAACAGGCCGTTCTCGTGCTGTTCGAGGATTTGCGCGAACGGATCCGGATCGAGCGGGAAATGCTCGAAGCCCGCGAGGAACGTATCGGCCGCGAACGGCGCGAAGCCGCGCGTCTCGTCGCCGGGACCGCTTCTCACAAACTCAACCAGCCCCTGACGGCCATTCTGGGTCTCACGCAAATCCTCTCTCAGCGCTTGGGGAGCGATCCCTCCATCGCCTCGTACCTTCAGCGCATCCACGAAGAAGTGGAGCGGATGGGGGAGGTGCTCAAGCAGCTCGACGGCGCAGACGAACTCCGCACCCGCACCTACGCGGGAAAGACGAAAATCCTGGATTTGGGGCCGGAAGAAGAATAGGCGGAAATTTCAGTCCGAGGCCCCCGGCGTGAGGGCGACGCGGTAAACGATATCCTGCCCCTCGGCGTCCGACGCCGCGTCTTCCACTTTCGATACTTTCACGAAATAGCGGACGCCCTTGTGCAGGAAGTTGAGATGGTCGATCTCGTCCTTGAGGAGGCTCTTGTTCGTGAGGATGCGGCCTCCCAGGGAATAGTGGGACTGGGCGATGGTCGCCGTTACAAGGGCGTTGGCGAGCTGTTCGTCGGGCGTGGAAGTGGGATTTCTCTCCAGGAAGAAATTGGGCCGGATGGCGCTTGGAGTAAAGCCGAGCTGGAAGAGCCCTTCCCGGATTTCGGAAACCGAGACGCGGGCCTTGAGGACGTAGCCGCGGGGGTCCTGGTTCTTGGACTCGATCTTCACGGCGTCGCCCAGGTTTTCCTTGAGGGTCGATTTCCAGCTTCCGGAGAACTTCTGGTAGCCGTCTTTGATGGGGTATTCCCAGATGGAACTCTGGATGGCGTCTCCGAAGATGAGCTCGAACACGGAACTCTCGCTCGGGCCCTGGGCCACGTAGCGGCCCGAACCGGAACCCGGGTCCAGTTCCTTGTCGATGATCTTGAGAGGATAGGGGCCCGCTGGTTTTACCGGCTCAGGCTGCGGTTCGGCCACGGGTTCGGGCGGC
>JBFLVN010000351.1:0-3434 GCA_040758475.1 Bdellovibrionota bacterium | reverse complement strand
AGGGAGACCACGATGGTCACGAGCCCGATCAGATAGCCCGAAACGGCTGCGTTCAGGACCCGGTGCCAGGGGGAGCGGTACGTCCACAGCTTGAAGTAAAACGCCATCCCCTCCGCCAAGGCCGTCATCAGCAGGCAAAGGAGGAAGAAGAGCATGAAGAAATTTTACTCCCGCCCTTCGCCCCCTGTCGCGCAGGAAGCGCCTTTGATGCCCTTTCGGGTGGAGGGCGTCATAAAAATCGGGGCGGCCCTTCGGGCCGCCCCTTTCCCACAAGCCCACCGGTCGAACCGGTTTTTCCTAGTGTTTGGTAAATCCCCCCAGTACGGCCGAGAGGCGCCTTTCGAGCATGGCCTTTTCCACGTAGGCGGCGATTCCTGCCGGGGCGAAGCGTTGGTGGAGGGATTCGCTGTCGTGGCCCACGAGGAGGACGATCTTGGCGGCCGGATTCGTTTCGTGGATCTGGGAGGAGAGAAAGAGCGTATCCATGTTGTGCATGTTCTCGTCGAGAAGCACGGCGTCGAATTTCTGCATCTTGAGGAGCGTGAGAGCCGCGCCGCCCCCCTTGCAGTAGAACGGGGAGTGCCCCGCGCGCTGGAGAAGCTGGCTGGCCCGGGAGCCGGATTGCTCGTGCTCGTCGATGACCAGGACTTTCATGGCGCCTCCTTGCCCTTCTCCCCCCGCGCAAGAGACGGCCGGCGCGCCCGCCGGTTTAATTCTCTCCCCCCTTCCGCCCTCAAGAATAAAACCCCGTTCCCGCCCATCCAAGGGACGGCGCGTCACGCCCGGTCCAAACGTTTGAAAAACCGTGAAACAACTCGATGGGCCATCACCGAATGATTTTTTTTGAGCCGTATTCATAATCCGTTTTCGAGTGAGCACTGCTCACCAGGTGTGGCTGAAGGAACTGGACGCTCTCCAAAGCCGTGCTAAAAAAAGCCCGGCTTTTCCACTGAAAAGCCGCTGAAGCGCGTGGAAAAATTCCCGCGGATGGGCGGAGCGCCCTCCCGTTTCCCTTCACGGGGGCGGGAGGGCGTTTTATTGGGATCAGCCGAACGGCGGCGCGGGCGGCCCGGTGCTGATCCAGAACGCGAAGCGGTACGTGCGGAGTTGATCGTTGCTTTCATCGAAAAAGGCAACGTCCGTGCCGTTCAACGCGCCCAATGCGACGCCGCCGCTCAGGCCCGAGACGGTCAGGCCGCTTCCTGCTTGCGCCCAATCGGTTCCGTTGAACCGGTAAATCCGCAGTTCCTCATTCGTGTTATCGATAAATGCGACGTCGGTACTGCTCAGGGCCGCCAGGGCGGACTGGCCAACGGTAGAGATGGACAAGCTATTGCCCGCCTGGGCCCAGTCCGTCCCGTCGAAGCGGTAGGTGCGGAGCTGGCTGTTCGTGCTATCGACGAAGGCGACGTCGCTGCCACTGAGGGCCGTGAGCGCCGGAGCGCCCACGGTAGAAACCGATAGGCTATTGCCCACCAGGGCCCAGTCCGTCCCATCGAAGTGGTACTTGCGGAGCTGGTCGTTTGCCGAATCGATGAAGGCTACGTCCGAACCGCTCAAAGCCGCCAACGCCGGCGTGCCCGTTGTGGAGATGGAAAAGTCGTTGCCCACCTGGGCCCAATCCGTACCGCTGAAACGGTAGGTGCGAAGCTCGTCGTTTGAGGCATCGAAGAACGCCACGTCCGTGCCGCTCAAAGCCGCGAGCGCGGAAGCGCCCACGGTGGCGATCGGGAGGCTGTTGCCCACCTGGGCCCAGGTGGTGCCGTCGAATCGGTAAGTACGGAGTTCGTCGTTTGAGGCATCGATGAACGCTATGTCCGTGCCGCTCAAGACCGCGAGCGCGGGGCTGCCTGCCGTGGCGATCGCGAGCCCGTTTCCGATCTGGCTGGCGAAGGTCCATTTAACTCCTTTCCCCAGCTGGGCCGGGGTGATGAAGCGGGTGGTGCTCGTTCCGGCCAAGGCTTCGCTGTCGGCCGCCCGGATGGCCGCCAGGTTGGAGGGCGTAAGGATTCGGGCCGTATCGGCGAAGCCTTGGGCCTCCGCGTCGGTGGCTAGTTCCGCCAGGCCTGCCCGGGTGGTGGCGGCCGTGACGGAGGCGAGGGCCGCCGGGGTGAGGGCCCGCTGCGCGTCCGTGCCGGCCTGGGCTTCGGCGCTGGCCGCCAGTTCCACGGCGCCCGCCACTGTTTCGGATGCGAGCGGATGGGCCGGGTTCGTGACCGTAAGCGCCCCATGGCTTACCTGCGTGATGCTCCCGCTCAGGCTCCCGCCGCCGTCGATGGCGAGATTCACCGTAGTGGTGGGGCTCGAATAACTCGATGAAGAAACGGTCGCGTAGCTCGTTCCGCCGCCGTGTACCACCCGGACCCGCCGCCCGGCGTGCAGGCGTGTGGAATAGTCCGTGGGCGTCGTTGCGCTCACCAGGGTGAACGTATCGCCGTCGATGCGCGTATACGTGATCGTCTCGTCCGTGGCCGGGTCTTTTTTGAGGATGTACCACTCCGCGTCGTCCCGGTAGGCGGCCAGGTCCGCCATGTTCTGCCGGGCCGTGTTGTTCACATCCGGGGCGAGCATCGTTCCCAGGGGCCATCCGTTCGGGGGGGATTGGTTGTTGTTTCCGGGGGTTTTCGAATAATCCTCGATCGGCATTTTCCGTCCTCGTTTTCCTTTGCTTTTCTTTGTCCGGGAAAGACTCGAGGGACGGGTTGAACGGCAGGGGGAATGAAATAACCGTATCAATTCTACATTATTTTTTACGAAAAGCAAGGGGCCCGGAGGTCTGTTCCTTTCCGGGGGCGTTTATCCCGAGGGCTGCCTTGCCCTCGGCGGAGGAGGCGTGGGTGGGGCTTTGCAAGCGTCCCGGCGGAAGGCCGGGCATCCCTCGATTTGTGACCGGCGTCACAGAACCGGCTAACCCGGCTTAACCATTTGGCGAATTGGAACCCGGGGCGGGCGGGTTTTGACGAATCCGTCTCTTCGCCTCTGATGACAAGGGCGGCCATCCATATTATAAATCCCCGTTGAAGGCGCGCGGCCGGGGCGCGGGGGACGGAAAACCCAAGCTGAAAATCAAAAGAGGCCTGCGGGATGCGCAAGCACCCGGCAAGGGCGTTCTCTGCGAGGTGATGTTCTCTAAAGAGAATGGGGGAATCGCGATGAACAGGAATTTGGGGAATTGGGTTCTGGCGGCGGGATTTCTTTTCTTCTCGGCCGCGTGTTCGCGGGGCGAGCGGACCGGCATGATGCCGGCCACGTTTTCCTTCCCGGCCGCCACCATCGGCGGCGGCATCGAACTGGGCGGTGTGACGCTCGATAGTTCGCTCCTCGTGTTGCGGATCGAGATGGTGGCGGCGGGCGAAGCATCCAACCCGGCGGCGCCGCTTCTTTTCGGGGAGAACTACAACTGCCAGATCGTCATCGACACGGACGACTGCACT
>JBFLVN010000350.1:0-3438 GCA_040758475.1 Bdellovibrionota bacterium | reverse complement strand
GAGAGTCAGCTTCCCGGCCATGCCGCGAACTTCAACGAAAAGCTTTCGTGCCTCGGCCCGCCGCTCCCGGTTGGGACCGAAGGTGATCGCTGGAACGATACCCGGAAGGGCGTTCCGGACCACGTTCCAGAGGCGCTCGGCCCGGGCGCGGAGAAGCGGATTTTCCGAATTCCTCAGGTTCTTGTATCCCTCCAGCCACACCCGCACGAGCCGCACGATAGAGGGGCCGAGTTGCTCGAAGTCCTGCTGGAACAAGTGTTTCTGGAGCCCTTCGAGTTCCTTGGCCTCGAAGTGAGGGTGCTGGAAATGCATGGCGAACCCGTCCCAGCGGCGCAGGTCGGGATTGTCGCGATACTCGGGAAGGTAGCGCCCCTCGGCCACTACCTGACGGTGAAAGGGCGTGCCGGGAAAAGCGAAGTAGATGAGGACCTGGGTGAGCGAGGGTCCGAGTTCGACCAGCTCGCCGAATTCCCGCAGGACGCGCTCCCGGTCCTGGTAGGGAAATCCGATGATCATGGAAGAGAGGATGTTGACCCCCCGGGACTTGAGTGCTGGATAGAGCTCCTGGAGGGATTTCCCCTGGAGCTTGTGGTAGCCCGATTCCTTCCCCTCGAAAGCGGTCCAGATCGTATCGAACCCCATTTCGGCGATTTCGTCGGCGGTAAACTGGGAAAGTCCTTTCACGCTGCCAAACCCCATGAGAGAAAGGGGTTTCCCGCCCTGCCGCACGCATTCGAGAAATTCCCGCGCGCGTTTCTTCTGAAGAAAGAAATCTTCATCGATCAGAATAAAACCGCTCAGATCATCCCCGCGAGCCCGGGCCTTCTCTTCCATGGAACGCATTTCCTCGTAAATGTCCCGGCCGCTCTTTGAAAAGGCGACGTACTGGCGATTGAAAAAATGGGACGTGCAGCAAAAATCGCAGCCGTTGGGGCATCCGAGGCCCGCCGTGAGGTGCGCGACGACGCTGGGTTGCTGGTAGGAGTAGAGCCGCACCGAGGGGATGGGCGCGTAAGGGTGACGGATGGGTCGGTTCTCGTTTTCACCGAAAAGCCGCCGGAGATAGCCAACGCCTTCTTCCCGGCAAACGTGATCGCCAAAGGGCGCCAGCAAATCATCAGGAAGTACCGTGCCGTATCCCCCCAGGACGATCTTGGCCCCCGGGGCGTATTTCCGGACAAGGGCCGACATTCGGCGGAGCTTGTGGAAAGTCGCCACGACGAAGTTGATCCCCACGTAGTCGTAGCCGCCTTTTTTGAGTTCCCGGACGAATTCCCGCTCGGAGGGATAGTGGAGCACCGTGCAGGGGGCGTCGATGTTTTCGGCCAGGTAATCGATGGCCCAGCAGCGGATCACCTGGCGCAGGCTGAACATCCCCTGGGCGCGGGTGACCTGGGCGTGGAATAGCTCGGCGCCGACGGAATCCCCCTCGCCGGCGCCGCCGAAGGGGCGGATGACGCTCGTCAGTAAGACTTTGGGCACAAATTCCTCCGATCATTGTTGAGAGGCGGCCTGCTTGAGTACGGGATGTTAGTAAAAACGGGCAATACCCCGCGAACGCCGCCCTGAAAGGGGTTTGTGTACCCCGGCGGGTCCTTCCCCTATATGAGCGAATTCATATGCGGGTATTCCCCGGGCGCTTAACCACCCGGCACGGCGGCTTTGTAGGGCGAAACGCTAGCAGGAAGGGCGTCGTACTCCCGGCCCTGGGGACGGAAGTAGGTCCGCGTATACTGGCCCCAGTTCATAGCCAAATAGAAGAGCGGATGGCTCCGGTTGGCCCAAAAGCGCTTGGCGATCCCCCGAAGCGAATAGAGGTCACGGCGAAATTTCAGATAACAGCGTTCCAGCTCCTCGACGCTCATGGTGGGATGCCGCCAGACGAGCCTCCCGCAGGTGTAGTGCTCGTAGTTCCGGTCCAGAATTTTCCCTTCCCGCTCCATCTGGGCATAGGTGGTAGTCCCGGGGAAAGGCGTGAGAATCCCCGTGTTCGCCGTGCAGAGGCGGTTCCGGACGATAAAATCGAGCGTGTCGCGGAAGGTTTGGGGCGTATCCTTATCAAGACCGAAGATAAAGGAACCCACCACGGTGATCCCCGCCGCGTAGATTTTCTTCACGGCGTCGTCGTAACGGCTCACCTGATTGAAGGTCTTGCGGGTGGCGTTGAGGTTCTCCTGGTGGACCGACTCGAATCCAACGAACAAGGAGCCGCACCCCGAACGGGCCGCGAGCTTGAGGAGTTCTTCGTCGCGGCAGATCAAATCGAGAGAGGCCTGGCTCCCCCAGGTGATCTTGAGGGGGACGAGCGCTTCAAAAAGCTCGTAGGCATAGGCGCGGGAGAAGAAGATGTTGTCATCCACGAAAAAGAAGGCCCGTTTGGGAAAACGCCGGATTTCCTCGACCACGTGCTCGACTGGGCGCGTCCGGAATGTTTTTCCATATAGTTTCGTGACGGTGCAGAAATCGCAACCCATGGGGCAGCCCCGGCCGCTCTGGATCACGCCCGCATCGAAGGTTGTCTGGCCCTTTGGGAAGAGGTCCTTGCGCGGCATGGGAAGGCGGGAGAGATCGGAAGGCGCCTGGGCCTGATAGCGCTTCCCTGAAAAATCCCCCCGCGAGAAATCCTCCATGATCTTCGGCCAGAGCTCTTCCACTTCTCCTTGCACGGCCGCATCGGCGTGCTGGAGCGCCTCGTCCATCAGGAACGAGACGTGCGCCCCGCCTACGATGACCTTGGAACCCCGCCGCCGGAAATAATCGGCCAGCCAGTACCCGCGCGTGGCCTGGCACGTCATCATCGTAATGCCCACGAGGTCGGGCGTTTGATCGAGGTTCAACGGCGCGAACATCTCTTCGGCGATTTCGATTTCGGAGAAATAGGGTTCGGCCAACGTCGCGATGATGGCGAGGCTCAGGTGATGGACGGCTTTCCCGCTGACGCCCTGGACTTCGGGGCCCGCTGGGGCGATGAGGAGGAGTTTGCTGATGGGGACACCCTCCCAACCCGCCGCCCAAGCGGCGGGACCAAACCCTCTGCGAATTTGGATAGGGCGTCTTTAGCCCAGCCCCCGAACAAGGCTTATGCGAAATATCATGAGCGTCCGATCAAGGAAGAGCCGTGGGGTCGAGAGACGGTTCCCGAAGCCTTAAATATCGCACGGCCATCTGGCTAGTGGTCTCGGCACACAAGAATAGAATCGAACCACTGACGCGGGATTTTCAGCCGGCAAGTTAATTAATGATTTTTTAGCTTTCTCCAGGGGCCGGACGCTCGCCGGAAGCGGACTTGGGCGCTGCCGAGGCGTCTTGCCCCACGGCTTTGCTCTCCGCCTCCAGGATCGCTACCTGCTGGGTGAGCTTTTTCACCTGGTTCGTCAGGCGGGAAATTTTCACCGAAAAATGAATGGAAATTAGAACCAGAAAGAAAAAGGCGAAAAT
>JBFLVN010000349.1:0-3455 GCA_040758475.1 Bdellovibrionota bacterium | reverse complement strand
CTTCCAGCAGCCGGGGCTCTTGCGGCTCGAACACCGGGCCCCGAAAACTCCGGCGGCGGTTCCCTCCGTCAAGGGGCTGCAAGGGGGATTCCATGCCCGGCCCTTCGCGAGCCTTCTCGAAGACTTCTGGCGCAATACCAAGGCTGTTTTCCGGCACTTGATCCCGGCCTTCTTCTGGCCCGAGAAGCTCTATCCGGCAACGGCCGTGACCCGCCCCCTGCCGCTCTCCCGCGACAATCCGAGTCCCGGCGGATGAGCGCTCACGGCCGCTTGGCTGCTTGACAGCCCCCGGAGAAGGCGCCATTTTGTGCGCCCTGCGGGCGTTTCCCTACCGTCGAAACGCCCTTTTTCTCCGGTTCGCCCAGGTAGCTCAGTCGGTAGAGCAGAGGACTGAAAATCCTCGTGTCGGCGGTTCGATTCCGTCCCTGGGCACCATATAATCGTACCTGCCCGGAAATTTGTGATAGAACAGTGCTGTTAAATGCCAGCCCCGCCGGACGGCGGAGTTGCTGAGAGCCAGTGTAGTTTTCCGGGGTTACACCGCTTCCCTCACCGTCCGGCAGAGCCGGCCCATTCAAGCCTTTTTCTTCTTGGACGCCCCCAAAGGCCGGACCTTCCGTTCCACGTCCTTCACGAAGGCCCCCAGTTTCTCCGCCCCCTCCGAGAGGTCCCGCTCCGAGACGATCGCGTACCGGGCGTACATGGCGTCCGTCTTGTGGCCCACGAGTTCCTTGGCCACGCTCCGGGGAACCCCCGCGTGTTCGAGGTTCCGGACGGCCGTCCGCCGGAAGTCGTGCGGGCGCTTCCCCTGGATTCCCGCCGCCGCCAGGGCCGTAAGCCAGGACCGCCGGAAATGCTTGATCTGACGCCCCTCCAGGTGGAAGAGCCAGGGGATCACCCGGCGCTCTTTCTTTTCGAGCGCTTCGGTCACGGCGAGCTGATGGAGAAGGGCGTCCCGGAGTTCCGGGATCACGCCCACCGGAAACGTGCGGCCCTTGTCCCTGTCCTTCGCCTCTCCGGGCAGGATGTGGAGCGTCAAGCGGTCGGGGTTGAAGTGGCGCTTCTGGCGCGAAAGCACTTCCTCCCGCCGCCAGCCGGTGAAGTACCAGACCGTCACCGGGGCTTTCAGGTGTTCCGGAAGCTCCCGGAGGACCTTGCGGAATTCCCAATCTTCGAAGAACACCGTGCGGGCGTTCTGGACCTCGATCCGCGGGAATTCGGGAAGATCCCGAAGGAGCCGGTCCGCCCGCGCGAGCCGCAGAGACGACCGGAAGATGGCCATTTCGTACTTGACGCTCGCCGGGGCCGGTTTCGGTTCGAGCCCAAGGCGCCAGTTCACGTAGGCCCGAAGGTGCCGGGTCTCGATCTCCTGGAGCCGGGCCTTGCCGAAGAACTTTTCGAGCCACGAGAGCGCCACCAGCATCCGGCGCTTGGATTTCAAATTGTTCGCGTCCGCGTGGGCGGTCAGGAGTTTCCTCGCGTCCTGGAAGGCGGCGTTCTTCGCCGCCGGCGGAAGCCACGTCCCGGCGGCGATCTCGCCCCGCCTCTGGTCGAGCAGATTCCAGGCGTCCCGCTCGCTCTCCGAACGGGCGCTTTCGCGGACCTGCTTTCGGCCCCGCTGGTAGTAGATCCAGTAAGTGCTGCCCCGGAGATAGACCCCTCCGGAACCGCGGCGTTTCTCCGCCATGGGGAAGCCCTCCAACCACGGCAATGCGGCGCGAGAGTAGAACGGACAACGGTTTCCGGCTAGCTTGGGGAATTACCCAAGAAGGAGGAATGGAAATGCTATTCGTTGAACTGGATCCCAACACGCAGGTCACGAAGGCGCTGCAAGTGATTATGGGCGTTCTCGTGGTGAATTTTTTCATCGTGGACGCCCTTTTGGAATCCGATTCCCCGAAGTACCGGAAACTCGTGAAGAAACTGGAAGATTTTTCGCGGCGGACGAAGGAGACGCAGCCCGGCTCCTGGAATTTCGCGGCCGCCGATTTCCTGCTGGGGATGTTGAGAGGGGAGACGGTCGTTCCGCCGTGGGCAAAAGACCTAGGTCCCGAAGAAGCGAATTAGTGAAATCCGCGAGGACATCGGCCACGTCCGCGCCAGATAGTTCGGTCCGGCGATTGACGCCCTTCAAGGCGGCTCGTTTGGCATTTTCAACGGCCGCGTCTCGCTTGAGGCGTGCCCAAAGATTTTCCATCCATTCTTGCAAGGATGGCCCAGACCAGTCATCGAACAGGGCCTTTTCGAGTTCCTTAATCCGGCCTTCCAGGGCCGCTATCCGGCCGTCAATCTTGCCGAATAGCCCTTCCAGGGCGGCTTTCAAGCCTTCCGTGGCGTTCTGGTGCGCGGTCACCGACCACCCCTTCCCAGGTCGCCCATGGCCTGGCGGCGCTTGATGTACTCTTCGAGCTTCACCGGATCGAAGCGGAGCGCATTGTCCGTCATGTAAAAGCCCCCCAGTTCCTCCACGTGCCTACGGACCCAACGGGGGGACATGCCGATGCGTTCGGCTACCTGCTCGCAGGTAATGTACTTGGTGGATTGGGATGCGGGCTTGTGGAGCTGGACGATCTTGGCGGCAAGCTTCCTATCCCGCGCGGCCCGCTCTTCGGCCGCCGCCGCCGATTCGGTGAGTTCCTTGGCGAGGTCCAGGGGATCGAGAGCGTCCTGGATTTCGGCTGCACTGGATTGCCCGGCCATCGATGTCTCCATCAAGGACCGGGGCCAGTTCAATCAGCCCTTGTGGTCCTTGGGGCCTTTCGCGGCCCCGGCTGCCCGATATTCCCCAGAAGTCTCCGCCGCCTCTGCATTCTCCGGCAAGGAAGGTTCTGGAGGGTCGTCGTTTCGATTATTTTTATATGATTGATTCACGTGAGATGTCAAGGCTTTTTTCTGCGTCTCGTTCAATCTGTTAATGATTTCGAGACGTTGGGCAGGAGTTAAGCTGTCCAAGGCAGCAATAGCCCGCCTAATGACTTCGGATCTCGTAATCCGATCCGCCCGCATAAACCGTTGAATTTTCTTAAATTCCTCCGGTTCTACGGTTACGGTGAAAGCAACAGCTTTCTCGCCCGGCGCTTTGCGCGGACGTGGCACGTTGGAGGGCCCTCACCTCCTCGCTCCCGCCTTGTGAAACCCCGCTGATTGCCCGGGGGCATCGTAGCAGGGTAGGGGTAGCTATGCCATGAATTTAAGTAAAGCCGAATCATTTCGCAAGGTTAGAGAACGACCGGCCTTTTTAGAGAACGCTTTCGGCGGGGCAGGGGCCGCCGCTCGTAGCGAAATGGGACGATGATCGTAGCGGATTGGTACGGCGGCGGACAGGGAAGGATTAAATTTCGGTAATAATTCCGAATAGTTGCCCATTTGACCAGCGGACTACGTGACATCGCCAATGGCCTTGGGTATCTTTGTAAAAGTCGTTGCGCGAGGATCTGATAGGGTGCTAGAAGCTT
>JBFLVN010000348.1:0-3490 GCA_040758475.1 Bdellovibrionota bacterium | reverse complement strand
AAGAGTTCGACGTGACCGACTGCCGGGACGAATACGCCGGGGAGATCTGGTCGGAGCCTTTCGACGGGGAGGTTTCCCGGGTCCTTCTGGGGCCCGACCAGTACGCGATCTATTGGCTGACGGCCATCCCCGTGCTCGACGCGGCCGCCCACCCGGGTGCCCGCTTCGAGATCCGGGGGGAATATCCCGATTCCCGTTACTTCTCGTTTCACAGCTACGACGACGTGGGCGTTCTGATCGACCACCGGGACGACGTATCCCTCGTGCCCGATGCAGGTTCAGTGAATCCCTTCACAAGCGGCCAGGGATACCCCCCGGTCGGCACGCCGGTTTCTTACCGCCTTTTCATCCAGGACGTTCCGCCGGAGGAGCAAATACACGAGCCGGGAGAGAACGTGCTTTTTGGCGGCTATCTCCCCACTGGCGAAGCCGTTCCAGCCAATCAGATCGTCTATCGGATTTATGTTCCGAGCGATCCTTCCGAACGGACGGGGGGCGTCCCGGTGCCACGCGTTTACTACGTGTTCGATCCGGCCCAGGCGGGAAGCAGCACGCCCACGACGAAGGAAGCCGCCTGCGCTCTTTTCCCGCCGATCGCCATCGACGCAACGGCGCTGGCGGAAGCCGAGCAGAATGCCGAAGCGAACGTGGAGTTTTTCTATTCAAAACCCTACCGGCCCTTTCCGGGATACGATCCCGCCAATCCGGTCCAATGGTTCGTGGGCGAATCGTTCCTCGGAATCCTGGATCAGGCGTTCGAGGTGATTCCCGACAACGTGATTCCCACCAAGGATGAAGCCGGCGTCTATTTGAACTACAGCCAGGAATACATCGCGGCTTTTCTCGACCCCACCCAGCTCGTCAATAAAATCACCGTCGTCCGGTTCAAGGCGGCCGTTACGCCGAAAAACGAACTGGGACAGCCTATTGTCCCGGGCGCTTTCCAGACGCGGTATTGGAGCGCCTGCGTCCACCAGACAGTCAACTACAACTGGCTCTACGGCTGCGTCCACGACAACCAGTTCGTGCGGGATGCGGATGCTCCAAATTACGTCACGATCGTTTTTTCACGATCGGAAGACCGCCCTTCGGGGCTTTGCACCCACCTCACGGGCACGCCACTTCCTTCCGGCTGCAAGTACAACTGGCTCCCCTACGCGAGTTCGGTGCCGCTCGTCTTGATCCGCCACATGCTGCCGGAGACCAATTTTCCCGAGTCGCCCGTCTATTACGCGGCCGATCCGGACACCGATCCCTACGACAGCGCGGCGCTCGCGGCCTGGATGGGGGAGTACTACCCCAAGACCAAGTACTGCACGAAGTGGCAATTCCAGCTGAACCGATGCGGGATGAAGCCGTGAATCAAAAACCAAGGGGGTGGAAAACGATTAAGAGGAGGGGGTTTTCATTCCTTTAATCCGCACGCGGGCGAAGAAGATGTCGAACATCTCGTCGAGCACTTTCTCCTGGTAGTTGCGGAACATGGGCGCCGTTTTCGCCCCCATGCGTTCCACGTATCCCTGGACGCCGGTCCAGAGGGCGAGGGCGAAGACCGTGGGGTCGCCCCGGAAGCGGAACTCCCCTTGCTCCTGGCCCTTGTAGAGGAGCTGGACGAGGCGCTGGGCCGTGCGGATTTCCCGTTCGAGGACCCGCTGGCTCAGGGTCATTCCTGGCCGGAGGATGACGAGCTCGTAGACGTGAGGCTCCCGCAGGGCGAAATCCACGATCGTCTCCATGGCCCGGCGGATGCTGGTTTCGATATCGCCCCGCTGGGCGGCCTGTTCGGGGGTCCCGACGGTGGCCTGGAGGATTTGTTCGAGCCGGTCCCAGGCCCGCACGCGCAGTTCGTCGATCAGGCCGTCCCGCGTGCGGAAGTAGGAGTAGGGCAGCCCCACGGCCACGCCCGCCTTCTGGGCGAGGTGCTTCACGGTGAAGGAATCAATGCCGTGCTTGCGGACCATCTCCCAGGCGAGGGAGACGAGCTTTTCCCGGGTTTCGTCGGCCTGCTGCTTGCGGATCGAGATGACGCGCCCCACTGGATGCCAACCCCACATGGGCAAGTATAGAACATTTTTTCGCTCGAATGAAGTTTACCCTGCGCCGGGGGCCGGGTTCGGTCTTTCAGGGATTTCAAAACAATCCCCAGCCGTGATTTGGAACCCGTGAAGAAACTCACTCGCGGCAAGGGCTTTGCGTCCTTCGAGCTGGACTTCGAGAAGTTCGAGGGAGCCCTCGCCGCAGGCGATACGGAAATTTTCCCCCGCCTCCAGAACTCGACCGGCCGGTCCACCCGCCGTGGCGGCCTTAACCCGCAAGACCTTTAAGGTTTTCCCGTGAATGCGCGCCTGTGTCCCCGGCCAGGGGCGAAGGGCCCGGACCTGGCGTTCTAGTTCCGCCGCCGGGCGGCGCCAGTCGAGGGCGGCCTGATTTTTTTCTAGACGCGGCGCGTAAGTCACCCGGGATTCGTCCTGGGGGGTAAAAGCCATTTTTCCTTCCAGAATAAGCGGAAGATTTCCGGCAAGGAGCCTCGCTCCCTCCATCGTGAGTTTTTCTTCGAGCATTGGCGCGTCGTCTTCGGGACCGATGGGAATTTCCCGGAAGCAGCAGACGGGACCGGCGTCGAGTTTTTGAACCACTTGCATGATCGATACGCCGGTCGTCTTGTCGCCAGCCCAGATGGCGTGCTCGATGGGAGAGGCGCCGCGCCATCTGGGAAGAAGCGAAGCGTGGACGTTGAGGAATTTTTTCTCCGGCAGTTCGAGGAGCCATGCCGGAAGAATCTGCCCGTAGGCGGCGACGATGGCCACGCGAGGGCGCTCGATCTTGGCAAGACCCTCCAAGTACTCCCGCGCTTCGGTTTCCTTGAGGGAAGCCGGCTGGTAGATCGAACATTCCAAGTCGCGCGCGAATTTTTTTACTTCCGAGAGGGCCACCTCGTGGCCACGCCCCTTGGGCCGGTCGGGCTGGGTAACGACGAGGGAGACGAAACAGTCCGCCTCCACGAGAGCGCGCAGGATTTTCTCCGCGAAAGCCGGTGTACCGAAGAACCAGAGGGGCTGGGTCATCCGTGCTTGCCGTAGTGGGTGGTGATCGCTTCGACCAGGGCCGGGATCGTGTACTTTTTGGGCTGGATGTGGATGGGAAGGCCGTACTCTTCAATCGTCGCCGCCGTGATGGGCCCGATGGCGGCGATCCGGCATTTTTCCTTGATTACTGGAACGAGCTGCTTTCCGACCAACTGGAAAAAGTTTTTGACCGTCGAGGAAGAAGCAAAGGTGATGAGATCGACTTCGCCCGCTTCGATTCTTGCCCGCAGTTCTTTCCCGCCCGATTTGGGAAGGACGCTTTGATAGACCGGCGCCACTTCCACGCGGGCGTCCATTTGGGCGAGGGCTTCGGGAAGGACTTCGCGGGCTTCGAGGGCCCGAGGAATCAGCACCCGCTTCCCTTTCATCCGCTGTTTCTTGAAATAGGCGACAAGCCCCTCGGC
>JBFLVN010000347.1:0-3502 GCA_040758475.1 Bdellovibrionota bacterium | reverse complement strand
AGGGGAGGAAAATTCATGAAATCACTTCGGGATCAAGTGGCTGTTGTGACCGGCGCGGCTTCGGGCATTGGGAGGGGAACCTCCCTCGAATTGGCGAAGGCCGGGGCCCACGTCGTCGTGGCCGACATCAACGAGAGCGGGCTCCAGGAAGTAAAGCAGGAGATCGAACGCCTGGGGAGGAAAGCTCTGCCGGTCCATTGCGACGTTTCCAAGAAAGAAGAACTCGAACGCCTTGCCAAACGGGCCGTTACCGAGATGGGGCAGGTGGACATTCTCTACAACAACGCCGGCGTCGCCGTCGGCGGGGCCATGAAGGATATGGCCTTGGTCGATTGGGAATGGCTCGTGGACATCAACCTCTGGGCCCCCATCCGCCTCACGCATTACCTCCTTCCCCACATGATCGAGCGGGGGAGGGGCCACATCGTGACGACCGCCTCCATGGCCGGGATCGTGGGCGTTTCGGGCCTTGCGGCCTATTGCGTGACGAAATTCGGGATGGTCGGCCTGAGCGAAGCCCTGCGGGGCGAAGTGGCAGATAACGGGATCGACGTATCGGTCGTCTGCCCTGGATACGTCAAGACCAACATTGTGAGGGCCGCCCGCTACAAAGGGGCGAGCGCCGCCATGATCAAGGAAGACGGCATGCCGCCGCTTCCGTCCTGGTACGGCTATCCCGTGGAGAAAGCGGCGAAGGATATCGTCCGCGGCATTCGGGAGGGGAAGGGCTACATCCTGATCGGTCCCGACGCTCCGATCCTCTGGCAGCTAAAGCGTCTCTCGCCGGAAATCATCTTCCGGATCAACAAATACCTGTTCGGAAGAATGCGGAAGGAATACGAGGGCCGTTAGAGCGGTTCGAGCCCGAGCAAGGCGACTTCCAGGTAAAAGAGCAGATCCACGGCATAGAAGACGCAATAAAGCCCGGCTACGAGGGCGGCCGAATAACTCAGCCAGAAGACTGTCTTCCCGGCACGCTTTTCCTTGGCACCCGGCTGCACGAACATTCCGATCAGAAGCGCCACGCACGCGTAGCCGTAAACCGCGGCGACGAGCCATTGCTCGTGGCCGCTGATGTTGATGGCATCCTTGCGGGCTTGGCTGACCAGGTACCAGGCCACACCGAAGAGAATGGCGAAGAGCGGAAGAACCGCGAGCGAAGCCCCCGCCCACGACCGCAGCACGGCGCCAAGGGCCTCCGGGCGGCGGACGGGAAGGACGTAGAGAAAACCCATGCCGCAGAGGGCGAGTACGGCGAAGGTTCCGAGCAGCGCCCGGTGGCGCTGGAGGTAGAGGCGCGCTTTCTTCTGCTGGAGGGGGCTTGGTTTTTCGAGCCCCAGTTTCTGGGCGAGTTCGGTCGCTTCGTCGTAGTAGGCGACCGACATGGCGTAATCCTTCACGATGAATTCGAGATCGCCCAGGCCCTTGTAGGCGAAAGCGGCCGAGAGCGTGCTCGGGTAGCGCTTGATGATTTCCAGGTAATAGTGCCGGGCCTTGTTGTAATTGTCCTTCCGGAAAAAGTCCTTCGCTAGATGAAAGATCAGTTGGTCGGCCCCGGGATAATCGGGGGTCTTATCCACGATCGCCATCATGCGTTTTTCAAATTCTTCGTAAGGAATGCCTTCCTTCACCCGCGTGAGTTCCTGGTATTCCCGGTAGACCGGCGCGAATTTTCCGGTAAAGGGGGCGATTTGCATGCCCCGGATTTCGGCTTTCCGGCTTCCCCGGCTGTTGGGGTATTTGGAAAGGACTTCCTTGTAAATTTCGAGGGCGCGGTCCACCTCGTGAAGGCGTTCGTCCAGGATGAGGCCGCACTGGAAGAGGGCGCTGGCAGCGGAATCGGCCTCGGGGTATTTGGTAGCCACTTCCTTGTAGATTTCACAGGCCCCTTCGTAATCGCGGGCTGTTTCCTTGGCCTGGCCTTCGACGAATCGCTTTTCAGCCAGCTTGTTGATCTCTTCTTTCTTGGAAGAAGCCGCGGCGAGGGAGGCGGGGAAGAGAAAAACTCCCAAGAGGAGAACGAAAAGAGGGGATCTCTTCACGGTTTATTTTTCTTTCACGCGCGGCGCTTCGACTTTGGGGGCCGTGCCGATCTGGAGAATATCCAAACGGACCCTTTGGGAAGAATCGAACACGTTCATGTCAGGGGGGAGAATCGTCCGGCCTTCCCAGAAAAGATCGGCCCGGAGCGGCAGGTTGTGTTCCCTGTCGAGGGCGATGGTGCCCTGGCGCGTACGGATAGTGAGATTCGGGTTTTCGGGATAATGGGACGGCGTTACGAGGTAATTATCGATGGGGCGCTGCTGCCAGCGATCAACGCCGGTTTTTTCATAACCCACGCCGAATTTGGCTTCTCTTACCCATCTCCTTAAGAGTTCGTGGGAGAGGAGATCGAGAGAATTGGAAGAGATCTTTCCCACGAGGTCCTGGTCTTCTTTGGGGGAAGTTTCCGTGACTTCGATTGCGTCCTTGTCCGGGCGCTTGAGATAGTAGCGCTTTTCCACATACCAGACTTCGCTGTTGTAGAGATCGTCGTTGTAAGGATTCACCGGGCTTTCGGAGTGGACGTCGTATTTGGCATGCCAGTTCTCGAAGGAATCCTTGAGGAAATACACGGAACCGGCCGCCTGGCTGTATCCCAGTTCGCCCCCGCCGCTCCGGCCGCGCCCATACCCCTTTTCAGTTGCCAGTTCTTTTCCTTCCGCCGTCGCGGAGGGGATGTTGGTGTGCTGGACGGCAAAGGAGAATTTTAATTCAAAGGAAGGATAGGTATTAAACGTCCGCCGGAAAGGCGGTTCGACCGCTGCGAGGACCGCCGAGAGCGGCTCCGGCAGGATTTCGGGTTTCTCCGCTTCCTGCCGCGTCCCTTGGTGCAAGGTTTGGGGTTCGAGTTTGATCCCCTGGAGAGCCGGGTCCACTTCCCCTTCGGCATATTCCTTTTCCGGTTGGCTGGACTGGGCTTCGTCGAGCCACGTGCCGACTTTTTTCCGGTAAGAATCGTCGAGCGGCTGGACTTCGTCGGGAACCGAAAGTCCTTCGGGTATCTCAGCCGTTGCGGTTCGGTACAACAGGTAGAGAAGGAACAGGATGCCTATTCCCAACACGGCGAATCCCGCCCGCCGGAATTTCGAGGGTTTGCTTTGAGAACCAGATTCGGAACGGCCGCTCACGGTTGCACTCTTCATCAATAAATTTGTGCGCCCGCTTCTCGTAGTTGGGGGGATTGCCTCGTGCAAGTCGCGGTTTGTGATTACCGGAGAAACGCCGTGCTCTGGGGATGGATGACGAGAGATGCCAAACGGTTACGGCTTCCCTGTGGGATGGAGTGCTTCTAGAGACTTCCGACCTTGATGGGGCGATCGGACTTCCCTGATAATCCATCTTTAAGGAAAGGAGTTGGTGGTAAACTCTGGACGTCGCCAATCAGGTTCGGGAACTAAAAGTGTAAATTAAGTTGGCTATTATTCTGTAACTCTTTGAAATCACAGTTATATTTTCAATG
>JBFLVN010000346.1:0-3506 GCA_040758475.1 Bdellovibrionota bacterium | reverse complement strand
CCGACATCGTAGAACTCCGCAAGGCGGGGATCGACCAAGGCATGCTCACCCTCCGCGAAGCGGGCGTTAAGAAACTCGCCATGGGCTTGACGACGTTCGAGGAAGTCGTCCGCGTGACAATTTAGGAAAAGAATTTCGCGAGCAAATTCCCTACCTATCCATGTTGATCTGTGGCTAATGTTCTAACGGCATGAGCGACCAACCGAAAATCGCGGTCATCGGCGCAGGGGCCTGGGGGACGGCCATCGCCCATCTCCTCTCGAACAAGCCCCTCCCCGTCACCTTCTGGGCCCGGGAATCGGAAGTCATCGAATCGATCACCAAGGAACGGGAAAACAAGCTCTTTTTCCCGGGCTTCAAGCTCCCTGCCAATCTAAAAGCCACCGGCGATCTCTCCGAAGCGGCCAAGGGCGCTAAAATCGTCGTCTTCGTCGTCCCGAGCCAATTTCTCCGGTCCGTCGCCAAGCAGGCGGCCCCCCACTTCGAAAAGAACACGGTCGTCGTCTGCGCTTCCAAGGGGATCGAGAAAGGCACCCTCGCCCTCATGAGCGAAGTACTGCTCGAAGAACTTCCGGAAGAACTCCACGGGGCCCTGTGCGCCCTCTCGGGCCCCTCCTTCGCCAAGGAAGTGGCCCAGGAGATGCCCACCAACGTGACCCTGGCCTGCGAGAACCGCCGCGTCGCCAAGTACGTGCAGGAAATTTTCCACCGCCCCTTTTTCCGCGTCTATACAAGTTACGACATCGTGGGCGTGGAACTGGGCGGTTCGCTTAAAAACGTGATCGCCATTGCGGCCGGCGCTCTGGAAGGAATGGGCCTTGGATACAACACCCAGGCCGCCCTCATGACCCGGGGCCTTGCCGAAATCTCGCGCCTCGGGGCGCGCCTTGGCGCCAATCCCCTTACCTTCGCGGGGCTCTCCGGGATGGGCGATCTGGTCCTTACCTGCACGGGGGCCCTCTCTCGCAACCGCACCGTGGGCATCCGGATCGGCAAGGGAGAGAAAGTCGCGGACATCTTGAAGGACATGCGCCAGGTGGCCGAGGGAGTTGAGACTTCCAAGAGCGCCTTCCAGCTTGCCCAGCGTGAAAAAGTCGAAATGCCCATCGTCGAGCAGATCTACCGCGTCGTCCACGAGGGGAAGGACTTAAAGCAGGCCCTCCACGACATCCTCTCCCGCGAACTCAAAAGCGAACTCGAATAGGAAACTTCCCGGCTTGCCCCCCGCGCCAGGAGGGGCTAGTTATCTGGCCCTCCGTTTTGTGCGCCGGAGAGGTGGCCGAGCGGCTGAAGGCGCACGCTTGGAAAGCGTGTTTACCGAAAGGTAACGTGGGTTCGAATCCCACCCTCTCCGCCAGTTATCTCCGCAGCTGTTTCTCACCCACCCGGTCACGTCCGCTTGAGGACGATGATGGTCAGGTCGTCCGCCTGGCTCTGCATGTGTTTGCGAACGTCGTCGGTGATGCTGGCCACTACGCCCTCCACGTCCAATTGGGCGTTCCGGGCGAAGACCTGGGCCAGGCGTTCCTCGCCGTACATTTCGCTCCGGGTATCGGCGGCTTCCGTAACGCCGTCGGTATAGAGAAGAATCATATCTCCCGGATCGATGGGTACCGTCGAAACGGGCAGCTTGCCGCGCAGGTCGTCCACCACGCCTAGCCAGGCGCCGTCGGTAGGAATTACTTCGACGACACCTCGTTTGCTGCGGTAGACGAGGATGTCCTGGTGCCTGCCGGCGAAACGGATTTCACCGTCGCGCAACGTCAGCAAAGTGATGGTCATGTAGCGGTCGGTGCCTAGCCGTGAGACATTCTTCTTGATCACCGCATTGACGTGTTCAAGAACATAGGAGGGATCGCTGTCGGGCTTTTCGTTGACGGCGGTAAAAATGGCCGTTTGGGTCATCATCATGATGAGGCCCGATTCTACGCCGTGGCCGGAAACATCCCCGATGGCCAGCCAGGCGTCGCCGTTTTCGGCCTCGATGATGTCGTAGTAATCGCCGCCCACTTCGGCCGCCGGGATCATCGTGGCCGCGATCGTGTATCCCTTGAGCAGATGGCGCCGGGGCAAAAGGGAGGTTTGGATGCGCTTGGCGACCTCCATCTCTCCCCACAAGGCGTCACGCGCCTTTTCAAGGTCGGCTCGGGCGAAGAACTCCCGGCGGATAAGCTGCTGCTTGACGTAGTTGATGCTCACCGAGATGATCGCGGTCGCGCAGAGGAAGTAGAGATTGTTGATCAGCAGGGGCGAGTCCCAGGTGTCGGAAGGCACCGTCAGCGCATTAACCAGCACGTAGAGCCCGATCAAGATGGCCGCGTTGACGGCCGAATGAACCACACCCCAGGGCAAGAGGATCGTAACCGCTATCATGACGAGGTTGAGCCCGGCATAGTAGGTCGAATTGAAACCACCGAGATCGGAAGTCATCAAGACAATGGCGCCCCCGACCACGAGGGTCAGCACGTAGCCATGCAGATACGAGCTGCGGCTCGGAACCGAATTGCGCAGAACGATATAATCGATGATGACCACCACGGTGGCTATCATGCGATAAATGGCGAAGCGCGTGAGCAACTGAGGAGGCATCATGAAGTAATCGAGAATGATGAAGACGGGCACGAGGACCAAGGCTAGAATGGCCAGCGTGGCCGACCAGGAATGAACGAGGGCTTGCGTGTATTCGAGCAGGCGGCGGCTTTCGCTTGCCTCCTCGCTCCGGTTGCGGCCCGGCGTCGTAGCGGCGTCGAACGCTCCACGCGGCACCCCGTGCTCACCCAACAATCCGAACATTACGCTTGCCATGCAGCACCTTCTGTTCAAGTAGTACGTCGAATCCGCAAAAAGCACTGACAGCCGCTCGGTTCGTTTTCGATCTCGCACGTGATGTTCGCGAAACCATCGACAAGGCCGCGGAGTTCGTTCTCGTCGCGGTAGATGAGCGTCCAATCGGCCCAATACTCCATGTAAATACGAGTCTTGTTGCGCGGATGAAAATTGCCGACGATTAGTTGTCCGCCGGGCGCCAAAAGCTCGAACAACTCGTTTAGAACGGCCCTGGCCACGGGTTCGGTCAAATAATCGAAAAGACCCATCGAATAGATGAGGTCAAAACGTTGCCCCTCTTGGCGCAACGGGGAGCTCTGCAGCATGGTGCGCACGGATTGGAGCACGAAGCGGATGCGGGCGGCGGTGCCGATCCGCTTTTCGGCCTCCTGGACTTCTTCTTTCGCTTCGGCGATGGCGTGGGGGTCTTGATCGAGCAACGTGATGTCGTAACCCTGGGCGTCCTCGGGAGATTGGAGGACATCGCACATTTCCCGCGCCGGGCCGCAGGCGACCGACAACACCCGCAATCGCGAATTCGCGGGATGCTGCGCGCGGGTTTCGTTCATGACGCGGGCAATGAAGGCGCGGCGGTTGCGCACCGCCTGCGCCGCCGCCTGTTCGATCGGGTGCAGGTGCATCATCTTGGAGAAAATCGTGGGACCGCGGAACGAACGCTC
>JBFLVN010000345.1:0-3507 GCA_040758475.1 Bdellovibrionota bacterium | reverse complement strand
ATTTCTCCTTCGGGGATTATTTCAAGAAAGACGCCGTCGCCTACGGCTGGGAGTTCGTGACGAGCGAGAAATGGCTCGGGCTAAATCCAAAACGCCTGTGGATCACCATCCACACTTCCGACGACGAGGCGGAAAAATACTGGATCGAGACCCTCTCGGCCTCCGGCGCTTATTCGAAGGAAGAAGCCAAGGACCGCATCCGCCGCCTGGGGGACGCGGAGAATTTCTGGCAGATGGGCGATACGGGTCCCTGCGGTCCGTGCTCGGAAATCCACTACGACACTTCCCCCACGTGGGAGAAAAGCCCCGGCGGCGGCCCGGGTTCCAAGGAAGACGACGGCGAGCGGTACCTGGAAATCTGGAACCTCGTCTTCATGCAATTCGACCAGCGGGAAGGGGGCGTCCGCACCCCGCTTCCGCGCCCGAGCATCGACACCGGGATGGGCTTGGAGCGCACGGCCCGCGTCCTCCAGGAAGTCTCCTCCAACTTCGAGACCGACGGCATCTGGAAGCTCATCGAACACGGGGAGAAACTCTCCGGAAAAAGTTATTGGAAGAGCGACGAAGAAACGCGCGTTTCCCTCCGCGTGCTGGCCGACCACGCCCGCGCCGGGACGTTTTTGATTGCCGACGGCGTCATGCCGGGGAACGAGGGGCGCGGCTACGTCCTTCGCCGCATCCTGCGCCGGGCGATCCGGCACGCCAAGAAACTCGGGATTACGAAGCCCGCCCTCTACGAGATTTCCGGCACGGTCGTCCAGGAGATGAAAGGGGCCTATCCCGAACTGGCGGGGAAGGCGGCCTTTGTCGCCGAGGCGATCCGTACGGAAGAAGAGAAATTCCTCGAAACCTTGGAGAGCGGCCTTGCGCGTTTGAAGCAAGCGCTTGGGAAAGAACTCGTGAACGGCACCCTCTCGGGCCGGGCGGCTTTCGAGCTTTACGACACGTTCGGCTTCCCCCTCGACCTCACCCAGACCATCGGGGAGGAACAGGGCTTCAAGGTGGACGTTTCAGGTTTCGACCAGGAGATGGAAAAACAGCGAGAGCGCTCCCGCGACGCCCGTGGGAAGGTGAGCGCCCAGGCCGAAGAAGCGTATATGAAGTTCACCGGCCTTTCGTGCAAGTTCCTGGGATACGAGACCACCCGGGCCCAGGGGAAACTCCTCCACCTTCTAAAGGATGGCGCCGAGGTGAAGAGCGTGAGTGAAGGGGACGAGGTGGATTTCGTCTTCGACCAGACGCCCTTCTACGGCGAATCGGGCGGCCAGATCGGCGATATGGGAGTGATCGAGGGCGAGGGCCTTCGCGCCCGCGTGCTCGATACGCAAAAACCCGTCGAGGGCCTCATCGTCCACCGGGCCAAGATTGAAAACGGAAAAGCGGAAAGCGGGAAAACCTATAGCCTCCACGTGGACGAGCTTCGCCGGGCCCGCATCCGCAGGAACCACTCGGCGACGCACCTCCTTCACGCGGCGCTCCGGAAAACCCTTGGCACCCACGTGACCCAGGCCGGCTCCCTCGTGGCGCCCGACCGCCTGCGCTTTGATTTCACCCACGGGAAGCGCCTGAGCGACGCCGAACTCTCGACGATCGAAGACCTCGTAAACCGCGAGATCGAGCGCGACGTGCCCGTGGGCACCGAGCACAAGAGCTACGACGCCGCCGTCCAGGACGGGGCCATGGCCCTTTTTGGCGAGAAATACGGCGACGAAGTGCGCGTCGTGAAGATGGGCGAGTTCTCGACCGAACTCTGCGGCGGCACTCACGTCTCCCGCACGGGGGACATCCGGCTCCTTCGCATCGAGCGGGAAGAGGCCGTCGCGGGCGGCACCCGGCGGATCGTCGCGGTGACGGGCGACGTGGCGATTGACGAACTCAAGAAGGCCGAGCAGCGCCTCCGCGAAGTGGCCGAGACCCTCAAGGCCCCCGTGGAAGACGTGGCCGTCCGGGCTGGGAAGCTCACCGAGGAAAACCGCAAGCTCCAGAAAGAAATTTCGGAACTAAAGCGCAAACTCGCGACGGGCGGCGGCTCTACGGGCGACTGGCTTTCGAAAAAGGAGCAAGTGGGCTCCATCCCGGCCCTCATTCACCGGGCCGACGGGCTCGATGGGAAGAGCCTTCGGGAACTGGCCGACCGGGGCCGCGAGCATTTAAAGAGCGGCGTCGTCGTCCTGGCGGGCGAGGAAGGGGGCAAGGCCCTCCTTCTTGTCGCCGTGACGGAGGATTTGGAGAAGAAGGTCCACGCGGGCAAGATCGTCTCCGAGATCGCGCCGCTCGTGGGCGGCAAGGGGGGCGGCAAGCCCAGTTTCGCCCAGGCGGGCGGCGGCGACCCGGCCGGGATCGAAGCGGCCCTCAAGCGCGCCCGGGAACTCCTTTCGGCCTGACGGAGTAAAACCATGCTCCTCGTCATCGACGTCGGAAACACTCACACCGTCTTCGGCCTCTACCAGGGGGATGAACTCCTCGGCCACTGGCGGATGGCGACCGATCCCACCCGCACGACGGACGAGAGCGGCATTTTCCTCAAGGAGATGCTCGCCTTTTCCAGTTTCAACATCCGCGACGTGAAGGGCGCTATCGTTTCGTGCGTCGTGCCGCCCATGATGCACGCCATCACCCGCATGTGCGAGCGTTACTTGAGCATGGAGCCCCTCGTCGTGGGCCCCGGGATCAAGACGGGCGTGCCGGTTCTCTACGAGAATCCCCGCGAGGTGGGGGCCGACCGGATCGTCAACGCCGTCGCCGCCTACCAGCAGGAAAAGCAATCTTGCATCGTCGTCGATTTAGGGACCGCCACCACGTTCGACTACATCACGCCCAAGGGGGAGTACGTGGGCGGCGTCATTTCGCCGGGCATGCAGATTTCGCTCGAAGCCCTCTTTCAGCGGGCGAGCAAGCTCCCCCGGATCGAGATCGCCCCGCCGCCCAAGGTGGTGGGCCGCAACACGGTGGCCGCCATGCAGGCGGGCATCCTCTACGGCTACGCGGGCCTGATCGACGGTGTCGTCAATCGAATCAAGGCCGAGGTGAAGACCGACCCCAAGGTGATCGCCACCGGGGGCCTCGCCGCCCTCGTGGCCCAAGAGGCCAAGACCATCGAGAAAGTGGAACCCTTCCTCACCCTCTGGGGCCTCAAGCTCCTGTGGGACTTGAACAAGAGCTAGGGCGTCCCGCCGGGCGTTGCCGCACGCGGGCTGGCGGTCAATCTTGACAAGGCGCTCCCCGGAACGGGATAATAGCGAAATCCTTGGGGTTTCCGGCTGTCCCACCAGGCCCCGGCCGCTTGGCTCGCACCCTATCCTCGCTTCCTAGAGGAACCGCGCATCCATCGGTACCGGCGCCCGATTTGAGGACGGCCCTTCGGGCGTCCCTGGAAGGCTGCCATGGCAGACATCGACGAAGCATCCTTAGATGATTTTTTCCAGCCGCCGGCCGACGAGCCCCCTCCGGCTCCCCGGGGGGCCGGTTCCATGGGGAAAGGCCGGGCCGCCGCGGCCGACATCGCCC
>JBFLVN010000344.1:0-3578 GCA_040758475.1 Bdellovibrionota bacterium | reverse complement strand
CATTCACGCCTGCGATCTCGTGGCGATCGCATACCAGGATAAATTTTTCCGGGACGACCCCTATTACCAGGCGCGCCGGAAGGTGGCGTTGCTCGTGGGGCTGGATTGCTTGGAGCCGTGCGAAGGCGGCTTTTGCCCCACGGTGGACGCGGGCCCCTTCGTCCGGCCCGGTACGGCGGATTTGATCCTTCAGCCCCCTTCTCAATCAGGAGGAACTTGGCTCCTCCTTGCGGTGAGCGAGGCCGGTGAAAAATCCTTGAAGGGACTCTCGCTTCGCCCGGGTCCGGCGGATTGGCGGGAGAAAAGGGCCTGGCAAGAGCGAAACGCCGTGGCCCGCTTCGCAAGCGTTCCTTACATCCGCGAGGGGATTCACAAGATCAACCAGGGGCAGGTCGATCCCAAGACGTGGGAATCCCTCGGCACGCAATGTTTCACCTGTTCGGGTTGCACGAACCTTTGCCCCACTTGTTCCTGCTTCGCCACCAAGGACCAGAAAACGAGCCCGGCTAGCGAGGATTTCGAGCGGGAGCGCTGCTGGGATTCCTGCCTCTTTGAAGGGTTTCAGCGGGAGGCGAGCGGGCACAACCCCGCGGTCACGCCGGGCCAGCGGGTGGAGCGATACTGGTACCACAAATTCTCGAACGATTACCTCGAAGAATTCGGCCGCTACGGCTGCGTGGGTTGCGGCCGGTGCGAGCGGACGTGCATCGGCATCATCGGCGTTCATTCGGTCATGAAGCGCCTCGCGGAGCAGCCATGAACGGGCTTTTGACTCCAATCCCTATCCGCATTGCCGCCCAATACGACGACGGCGAGGACGCGCGGCATTTCTTTTTCGAGCCTGTCCGTCCGGGTGCCGTTCCATCCGTTTCTCCCGGCCAATTCTTTCTTCTCACCGTTCCCGGGGCCGGGGAGGCGGCTTTCACGTACGCTTCGCTTCCAGACGGGCAGGGCCGTTTCGCCGCCTTGATCCGCAAGACGGGGAACCTGACGCGGGCGCTCTTCGAGAAGAAAACCGGCGCCGTTCTCGGGATGCGAGGGCCCTACGGAAAGGGCTGGCCGGTGGAAGCTGTCAGCGGCCACCGGGTCCTCGTGGTGGCAGGGGGCTGCGGCCTCGCGCCGCTGGCTCCCGTGCTGGAGGCGCTTTCAGAAAAGCCTTCGCAAAAGCTCGTGCTTCTCTACGGGGCTCGTTCGCACGTTTCCCAAGTGCTTTCCCAGGAACGGAAACGGTGGAAAGAAAAATTCCCGATCCTGGACGTCTTCGACCGACCGGCACCGGGCGCGGTGCGAGTGGGATTCCCTACGGAATTTCTGGAGGAAGCCACGCACCGCTTGGGCGGCCCGCCCGAGGCGGTTCTCACCTGTGGGCCCGAGAGCATGATGGCGGCCATCGCCCGGGCGTGCTCCGCCCACGGGCTTCCCGCCGAGCGCATCTGGCTCTCGGTCGAGCGGCGGATGCACTGCGGGGTAGGGCTCTGTGGGCACTGTTACATCGCGAGCACCTATGCCTGCCGCGAAGGGCCCACGTACCGCTGGGACGAGTTCGAACGGCTAACGCGCCGTAGCCAGTGCCGGGTGGTGGAATCCCCCGTGGGGATTCATTGCTGACTTCCGGACCAGCTCATGACCAGCAAGAACGGACGATCCCCTTCGAGACCAGCGCGCGGAGAATCCGCCGGGACCCATCAGACGGCGCGGGTCCTTGCCGTGCGGCCGGATGCTTCCGTTGGTGGCGTGATCGCGGCGCTTCGCCGGGAGATGAGAGAAAGCACGCAGGCCGTCTACGTGGTGGAAGAAGACGGCCGATTTCTGGGAAGGGTTCTCCTGGGCCGCCTCCTGGCATCGCCTGATGCGGAGAAGATTTCCGAAATCCTGGAGGATGTGCCGTTCCGGGCACATCCCGACGAAGACCAGGAAAAAATCGCCAACCGCGCCGTGCGCCACGGTCTTGCGGAAGTGCCCGTCGTCGATTCGGCGGGAAAATTCGTGGGGGTCATCACGGCGAAGTCCCTTCTTGGAATCCTCTACCACGAGCACACGGAGGATATTCACCTCCTCGCCGGTATCCGGCGGGAGGCGATTCAAGCGAGGGAAGCCATCGAGGCACCTCCCGCCCGCCGGATGAGGCACCGGCTCCCCTGGCTCCTCGTGGGGCTCGCGGGGAGCGCCATCGCCACGCTCGTCGTTTCCCATTTCGAACTCTTGATCAAGGAATGCGTGAGCCTGGCCTTCTTCGTGCCGGGGCTCGTCTACCTGGCCGATGCCATCGGCACCCAGACGGAGGCGATTACGATCCGGGGTCTTTCGGTGAGCCGTCTTTCCTTCCGCCAGCTTTTTGTGCACGAAGCAGGGAGCGGCTTTCTCATCGGCGGAGTCCTGGCCCTTGCCGCCTTTCCCCTCATCGGTTTTTCCCTCTCGAATTTCGACATCGCCGCGGCCGTTTCCCTCTCGCTTTTCG
Source organism: Bdellovibrionota bacterium (assembly GCA_040758475.1). GTDB lineage: Bacteria > JAGRBM01 > JAGRBM01 > JAGRBM01 > JAGRBM01 > JBFLVN01. The sequence continues at coordinate 1,120 of JBFLVN010000344.1, read as the reverse complement.
CCGCGAGCGCCATCGCTTCGAGCATCGGCCTCCTTTTTCCGTGGATTCTTTCGCGCCTGGGCCAGGACCCGGCCCTCGGATCGGGGCCACTCGCCACCGTGATTCAGGACGTCCTTAGCCTCGTGGTCTATTTCACGATCACGAGTTTGTGGTTGGGCTAAAGGATTGGGGAGAGAGGGAGTGATTCCTTCGGGGCTCTCAACGGAAGAAGCCGCCCGGCGCCTCGCCCGGTTCGGGCTGAACGAACTGGAACGGGCCAAGGGTAAATCCCCCTGGCGGCAGCTCGCCTCCCAGTTCAAGAGCCTCACGATCCTTCTGCTCCTCATCGCGGGCGGCATTTCGTTTGCCCTCCGGGAAATTCCCGATGGCGTAGCGATCTTGGCCATCGTGGTGATCAACGCGCTTGTCGGATTCTTTCAGGAATACCGGGCCGAGAAAGCGCTCCTGGCCCTCCGCTCTCTTGCCGCGCCCAAGGCCCGCGTCCAGCGGGACAGGAAGCTCCAGACGATCCCCGCGCGGGATATCGTGCCGGGCGACGTTCTTTTCCTCGAAGCGGGCGACCTTGTCGCCGCCGACGCCCGGCTTCTCGAAGCGAATCTCTTTGAAACCCGGGAAGCGGCCCTGACCGGAGAGAGCCTTCCCGTCGCCAAGGGCGTGGAACCCGTCCCTGAAGGAACTCCCCTGGCCGAACAGAAGAATCGGATTTTTCTGGGGACGACCGCCGTCGCTGGGACCGCTTGGGCGGAAGTCACGGCGACGGGGATGAAAACGGAACTGGGGCGGATTGCGGGCCTTCTCTCCGAAGCACGGGAAGAGGAAACCCCGCTCCAGGTCCAGGTCGCCGCCGTCGGCCGGACGCTTCTCTGCTTGTGCCTCGCCATCGTGGCCGTGGTGGCGGGGATCGGATTTTTCCGGGGGCTCCCCTTCAACGAAGTCCTTCTCTCGTCCGTTTCCCTGGCGGTGGCATCCGTGCCGGAGGGCCTTCCGGCGGTCGTGACGATCGCGCTCGCCATCGGTGTGCAACGCATGGCGGCCAGGAGCGTTCTGGTCCGCAAGCTCCCGGCCGTCGAAACGCTCGGTTGCGCCACGGTGATCTGCACGGACAAGACCGGGACGCTCA
>JBFLVN010000343.1:0-3612 GCA_040758475.1 Bdellovibrionota bacterium | reverse complement strand
GAGGACGTGGAAAAGTGCGAAGAAGCCCTGGAAGGCTGCCCGGTCGAAGCCATCGGGAACGATGGTTTCCCGCTTCCAGACTGAGGAGCAATTGAATTCTCAACGAGGACACGGGTTCCCGCGCCCTTTTTATTTGTACTCGGAAAGATCGATCGGTAGGCGCGTTTCGAGTCTTGTTTCTTTGGGGGAGACCTTGGCCCGGTAGGCCAGGAGTTCGACTCCCGAATCGGCCGCCCGGCGCAGGAGTTTTCCGTACTCGGGATCGATGTGGTCGGCCGGGCCCATCCGGTCGCAATCGGAGCGGTTCACGAAAAAGAAAATGACGGCCTGGTCCCCCTTGCGCGCGGCGGCCATAAGCTCCTCAAGATGCTTCTGGCCTCGCTCCGTAACGGCGTCGGGGAACCGGACGATGCCGCCCGGCATGGCGAGGGTCGTGTTTTTCACTTCCACGTAGCAGCGGCGCTTCCCGCCCTTCGATTCGAGCAGGATGTCGATGCGCGAGTTCTTCCCATAGGGGACTTCCCGGCGGAGCGTCTCGAAGTCCGAAAGTTCTGGGATTGTTCCTTCCCGGATAGCCTCTTCCACGAGAGCGTTCGGGCGGGCTGTGTTGATTCCGACCCAGGCTTTCCCCACCCGGATCATCTCCCAGGTGTATTGGAGTTTCCGGTTGGGGTTGTCGCTTTTGGAGAGATAGACGGCCGAACCCGGTTCTTTGCACCCCAGCATGGAGCCCGAGTTGGGGCAGTGGGCCGTGACGAGCTCGCCGTCTTCCAGGCGCACGTCCGCGAGGAAGCGCTTGTAGCGCTTTACGAGCGTGCCTGGAAAAAGAGCGGGAAATTTCACGAGCGGCGCTGGGGGCGAAGCGGCCCAGGCCTCTAGCGCGCCATTTCTTCCGCCACTTCGATGAGGATGTCGATTACCTCGTCGTCGGGCGGCAGGACTTTTAGCTTGCGGCCGTTAATGATGACTGTGGGCGTCGAACTGACTTCGACCCCCATGCCGTCGGAGACGTCGGCTTGAATCTGGCCTTCGCCTTTCTTGTCCTTGAGGCATTTCTCGAATTTCGCCGCGTCGAGCCCCAGTTCCTTGGCCCAAGGGACGTACTGGTCGCTGGCGAGGCGCGGCTGGTAGAGGAAGAGGTGCTCGTTGTATTTCCAGAAGGCGCCCTGCTCGTTGGCGCACCAGGCGGCGTAGGCGGCCTGGCAGGCCTGGGTGTGGAGTTCGCTCGTGAGCGCCGGGTTGCACTGCTTGTTCAGCGGGAAGTTTCGGAAATACCACCGGATTTTTCCAGGATGGCGTTTGAGGGCACGGTCGAGCGATTCGCCCGCCCGCTTGCAGGCGGGACACTGGAAGTCGGCGAATTCGACGATCGTGACGGGCGCCCCCGGGGTGCCGTTGGGTGGAAACGCGCCGAAATCCGCCTTTACTTCCGGCATCGAAGCAAGCCACTCGCGCATTTTCTTCTTGTAGAACTCGCGTTTCTCCGCGGGGTCCGTGGGAACTTGCTCGGGTTCCCCCGGCTTGCCAGCAACGGGCTTTTGCGGATGGGGTTCACCTTTGGTCTTGGGAGCGAGTGGATCGGCCGCTTGGAAAAGAAGGACCAAGGCGAGGACGGCGAGGGCCGCTCCCCCTTCAATGGCCCAGCGGGATTTGGGGCCGCGAAGAAGGCCACCGATTTCTTCCGAGAGGCCCTTGGGAAGATTTCCGATTCCCGCGGGCAGGTTCTTCCAGGCAAGGCCGGTGTTGAGAAGGGCGACGGCATAGAGCCCCGAGCAGAGGGGGCAGATCACGCCGAGTTCGACGACGCTCACCGCGAAGAGATAGAGGGAGAAGAGAAGATGAAAGGCCGAAAGGGCGAAGACCCGGTGGGCCGCGCCGTCCTTTTCTAGGTGTTTGGAATCCCAAAAAGCCAGGACGAGGAGCAGGGCGTAGCTGATGGCCGCGAAGAGCGAGACGGGAACGCCCAGGAGTTTGGCGTAAGGGCTCGTGAGGGCGTCCGTACAACTCACCTTGGCCGAAATATCGCAGAAACTCTCGTAATCGGGCTGCGCCAATAGTTGGGCGTGGGTATGGGTAAGGATGATGGCCAGGACGATCCCCACGCCCGAGAGAAGGGCGATCAGAAGGGACGGCCATGCCGGACGGGAAGAAGAGTTCGTGGAAGTAGGTGTTTCTTGCGTCATGGCGGGCCTGGCCTGCCTCCTTGTCCAAATTCCATCCGAAGGGCTGCCCATCTTTAGGCACTTTCCCGCCCCGCGACAAATGCCCGGGGAGGCCCCAGAGGACGCTCTGGGAAGTGGCCGGCAGGCGGCTCATAATGCACCCGGGAGCAGCCGAAGATCATGGAGCACCCCGCCCGATCCGGGGCCGCCGAGTGGCTTTCCCGCTGGCGCGGGAGGATCGTTCTTTCCCTTTTCGCGGCGCTCTTGCTGGTGGGGGCGTGGACGGTCTGGAAAGAGCGCGAGCGCCGCAATCGTTTCTTCTTTAAAATCCGCCTCGAAGAGGCCGCTGGGGTGACGATCGGGACGCCGGTCCGCATTTCCGGTATCGCCGCGGGCGAAGTGGAGGCGATTGAATTCGCCGCGTCACGCAGGACTCCCACACGCCTTCTTCCTGTTCTGACCCTTTCCATCGACCGGCGTATGAAGAACGCGGTCCGGCGGGATCTCCGGGTGGAAGTAAACCGCCCGCTCGTGCTGGGAGATATTGCCCTCGACATCACCCCCGGGACGACGGCGGGGGAGCCGGTGGAGGAAGGCGCCCTCATCGACCTCGTTCCCGCTCCTCCGGAAGAGGGAGGAGGGGTGTTTTCGAACGCCGCCGGGAAAATCCGGAAATTCTTTTCGCCGGAAGAAACCCCCGCGCCCGCAAGTCCATAAGCCCCTTGCCAGGGGCTTTGATCCAAGGTAATTCGCAAATTCCTGTGGGGGGCGCGGCCATTTCTCCAGCAAAGAAAAAAAAGAAGGCCAAGGGGCCCGGCGGGCTCGGCATCTGGCTCACGCACCTCGACGAGCATGGCGCCGCCCGCATGGTGGACGTGGGGCCCAAGATGGAGACCGAACGCATCGCGGTCGCCAGTTGCCGCGTCCGGATGAAAGAGCCCACCTTGCGCCTCCTGACTTCCGGCCGCATTCCCAAGGGAGACGCCCTTTCCGTCGCCCGGCTCGCAGGGATTCAAGCGGCCAAGCAGACGTCCTTCTTGATTCCGCTCGCCCATCCCATCCCGTTGACGTCGGTCGCCGTGGACGTGGAACCAGTGAAGAGTCCCCCCTCCGTGTCCATCGAGGCGCGTGCCAAGACCGTTGGGCGCACAGGCGTGGAGATGGAAGCTCTGGTGGCTGCCTCGACGGCGGCGCTTGCGCTCTACGACATGTGCAAGGCCGTCGACCGGGGCATGGTGATCGAAAATCTCCGTCTCGATTACAAGGCCGGCGGCAAAAGCGGCGTGTTCGAGCGGAGAAAAAAGAAGGATCGCCGGTCATAACCGAAACGAATCGCTCCAAAGGAGAAACCATCTCCAAAGAGCTTTCGCCTCTCAACGATGAACCACCTTCTTCTCCACGCGCACGCCAATATCAACCTCCGGCTGGAAGTGCTTGGGAAACGGCCGGA
>JBFLVN010000342.1:0-3634 GCA_040758475.1 Bdellovibrionota bacterium | reverse complement strand
GGGCGATGGCCCTCGGAAGAGCGGTTTTCAAAACGCTGCCCCTGGGGGCGGCGGTCGTCGGAGCGGAAATTGCTTTCCCAATTCCGGGGGCCCGGGGAACCTTGGCCGCGTTCCTGCGGGCGGTCGTCGCGGCGGAATCCGCCGCGCCCGCCGCGGGAATCTTCCCGGCCATGCGAACGGTCCTGCTTGAAGGGATTGTTCCGCCACGGGCGCTCGGGCTCCCGGCGTCCGCCGAAACTCCGCTGCGAAGAAGGCCCGTCCGCGCGCGGTGGAGCGGCCGTCTGGAATTCGGGGAGATTGAGGCGCGGAATGGGGGCACCGATCTTTCGTTCGATGGCGCGGACCAAATCCCGGTCCTCGCCCGTGACGAACGTGCAGGCCTTCCCCTGGCGCTCGGCCCGGCCGGTCCGTCCGATCCGGTGCGTGTAAGCGTCGGGCGTACTGGGGACGTCGAAGTTGATGACGTGGGAAATCCCCGCCACGTCGATGCCGCGGGCGGCGATGTCGGTAGCGACGAGGATTTTCGCCCGGCCGCTGCGGAAATCCGCCATGGCCCGGTCGCGCTGCCCCTGGGACATGTTCCCCTGAAGGGCGACGGCCTGGTGGCCCAGGCGATCGAGCTGCTCGGCCATGCGCTTCGCGCGGTGCTTGGTGCGCGTAAAAACGATGGCCGTGCCGAAATCCTCCGCCGAGAGAAGGTGCTTTAGAAGATCGAGCTTCCTTCCCTCTCCCACGGGGTAGAGAGCGTGCTCGATCGTTTCCGCCGGCCGCGAGTGGGCGAGTTCGACCACGTGCGGGCTTACGAGAATCCGCTGGGCGAGCTGCCGGATTTCGGGCGGCATGGTGGCCGAGAAGAGAAGGTTCTGGCGCTTGGCTGGAAGGGCCGAAAGGATTTTCCGTACGTCCGGGATGAAGCCCATGTCGAAGAGGTGGTCGGCCTCGTCGAGCACCAGGGTCTCGATGGAATCGAGCCGGGCCGCGCCCTGCCCCATCAGATCGAGAAGCCGTCCCGGGCAGGCGATGATGACGTCCGGCCGGCGCCGGAGCGCTTCGATCTGGCGCCCCATGGAGACGCCGCCGTAGACCGTGGCCGTCCGCACGCCCACGAATTTCCCAAGGAGCCGAAACTCGGATTCGATCTGGTTGGCGAGCTCCCTCGTCGGAACGAGGACGAGCACGCGGGGCCCGGGGCGCTTTTCGAGGAAAAGGCGCTCCAGGATCGGAAGGGCGAAGGCCGCCGTTTTCCCGGTGCCGGTCTGGGCGAGGCCCAGAACGTCCCGGCCTTCGAGGACGGCGGGAATGGTCTTCTCCTGGATGGGACGGGGCTCCGAAAAGCCCGCGGCCGCCACGCCCCGCTGAAGGGAGGGGCCCAGCTTGAAGCGGGAAAAGCCCGTTTGGGGGGTAGAAGAAGACGGTGAAAGAGACGCAGAAGACGAAGAATTCGGAAGCATGAAAATTCCTGTTCTGCCACCGCATATACGGGGATTAAGGAAATCCCGCCGCGGGGCGAAAATTCCAACCAATACAACAGCGATGGGTAGGAAGGTGTGTCTGAAAGGGCGCGGTCTTTTAAGTGTGAGCTAGAAAGAACCTGTTGTTGCGCCGTCTGCCGGAGAATTCCGGCCGCATTGTCGGAAGAGAACCTAACACTTCCCAGGGCAAAGGGCCAGGGGGTGGCCGGAAAAAGATTACCCGCCCCGCCCGTCCAGCACTTCCCGGATCTTCCGGGCCAGGAGGTCCGGCGTGAAGGGTTTCTGCAGGAAGGCGACTCCTTCGTCTAGGACGCCGTGGTGGACGATGGCATTGTCCGTGTAACCGGACATGTAAAGCACCCGGAGCGAGGGGCGAAGGGCCTTTGCCTTCCCGGCCAGCTGGCGGCCGCTCAATTCCGGCATGACGACGTCCGTCAGCAGGAGATCGATCGCCCCCGCGTGGGCTTCGAGATAGGCGAGCGCCTCCTTGGGCGTCGCGGCCTCCAGGACGCGGTACCCGAGTTCCGAAAGAGCGTCCTGTACGAGGGTGCGGATCATGGCCTCGTCTTCGACGACGAGGATCGTTTCGCTGCCCCGGGGAACCGCCGGTTCGGCAGGGTTGGGCTCCGCGGTGGTGACCGATTCGAGGCGCGGCAAATAGACCTTGAAAAGGCTCCCCTGGCCCGGCTCGCTGTAGACCCAGACGTGACCGCCGCTCTGCCGGACGATCCCATAGACCGTCGCAAGGCCGAGCCCCGTCCCCTTGCCGGCTTCCTTCGTCGTGAAAAACGGCTCGAAAACACGCGTGAGGGTCTCCTTGTCCATGCCCGTCCCGGTATCGCCCACGGCGAGAAGGACGTACGGCCCTGGCGTGACATCGACGTGCTGACGGGTGTAGTCCTCTCCCAAAACCACGTTCGCCGTCTCCAGGGTGAGCTTGCCGCCATGGGGCATGGCGTCGCGGGCGTTGATCGCGAGGTTCAGAATCACCTGCTCGATCTGGCTCGGATCGGCCTTCACGGTGCCGAGGTTTTCCCCCAGGGCCAATCCCAAGTGAATGGTCTCGCCGATCACCTGCCGGAGCATCCCCGCCATGCCGCGGACGGTCTCGTTCAAATTGAGGAAACGGGGTTGAAGGATCTGCTTGCGGCTGAAAGCCAGAAGCTGCCGGGTAAGTCCCGCCGCCCGCTCTCCCGCCGCGAGGATTTCCCCCGCGCTCTGGGATTCCCTGCTCCCCGAAGGAAGAGACCGGCGGAGCAGGGCCGCGTAGCCGTTGATCACGGTCACCATGTTGTTGAATTCGTGGGCGATCCCGCCCGTGAGAAGCCCAACTGCTTCCATCTTCCGCGCCTGGACGAGCTGGTCCTCAAGGCTTTGGCGCTCGCCCATTTCCTGCCGGAGATGTTCGTTGGCCCGCAGGAGTTCAGCCGTCCGTTCCCGGACCCGTTCTTCGAGCCCCTCGTTAACCCGGTAGAGATCGTCGCCCACTTTTTCGAGATCACCGTAAGCCTCTGCCAGGGCCCTCTCCCGCTCCTGCCAGCGCGAGAGGATGAGCCCCGCGATAATCATCGCCATGAGGAGAAACGTGAACGTTGGAACGCCCACGTTGGAAAACCACCAATTGAGAACCCGCGAGTCCTGGAAGAGCGAACCCGCCAAGAGCGGCGAATAGGGGATGAGCTCCATCCGTTCGAGCGTCTTGGACACCACGAGAGCCGAAACACCCGACAGGAGCGCCGCACCCGCCATCCGCCATCCGAAAAGGAGGCCGCCCGCCATCAGGGAAATGGGGATCGTGAGCGGCGCGGGATTGATAAGCGGGCCGGCGTAATAGACGAAAAAACCGGCCGGGACCGAAAAGAGATGAACGGTGGCATGAACGAGAAGGCGGCTTTCAGGAGACCGCTTTCGCGAAACGATCGCAACCGAAAGAAGCAAGGCCCAGGCAACCGCCAGGAAGGTCTGTATCCAAATGAAATCAGGAATCGCCGAAGGGTTGAAGAAGGAAACACCCAGAGGGTCCGAAAGCACCCGGCGGGCCATGACAATGTTGGCGAGCGGAAAAGGGAGAACCGTCACCGCAACCAGGATGCACTTGTCGGTGGAAGGCCAATCGAGGAGGTGTTTGAGCTTCTCGAAAAACCAATGCGGGAAGGACGGCG
>JBFLVN010000341.1:0-3642 GCA_040758475.1 Bdellovibrionota bacterium | reverse complement strand
ACCCCGGCGCCTCCGTGTTATGAACCCGCGCGCCGGGGCCCTTGCGGGGCCGCCGCGCCATCATCACACAAGGAGCCCCATTCGATGCCTGCCGCGAAGAAGTCCGCCGCCGCCAAGTCCCAGACCATTAAAGAAGCACCTGCTCCCAAGGGCGATTTCCGCGAGGAAAAAGACTCCCTCGGTATCGTCAAAGTCCCTGCCGACGCCCTCTACGGCGTTCAGACCTGGCGCGGATTCAACAATTTCCAGGTGACCGGCTGGCGCGCCTACCCCGAAATGATCGAGGCCTTCGTCCGCATCAAGCGGGCTTCCGTGGAAGCGACCTTGAAAGTGGGCGGCATGCCCAAGGAAATCGCCAAGGCGATCCTGGACGCGGCCGATGAAGTGCTCGACGGCAAGTACCGGGACCAGTTCATCATCGACGTCTTCCAGGCGGGCGCCGGTACGAGCTTCAACATGAACACGAACGAGGTCCTCGCCAACCGGGCCCTCGAACTCCTTGGAAAGCCCCGGGGGGATTACAAGAGCGTCTCCCCGAACGATCACGTGAATTTCGGCCAATCGACGAACGATTCTTTCCCCACAGCCATGCGCCTTGCGTGCCTGGACCGGGCGAAAGTTCTCGTTCCCATCGTGGAGAGCCTTGCCGCTGCCTTCGAGCGGAAGGGGAAGGAATGGAAGGATTATTTGAAGACCGGCCGCACCCACCTTCAGGACGCCGTGCCGGTCACGCTTGGGCAGGAATTTACGGCCTATGGGAAGGCCCTTCGTAAGTGCGCGAGGCGTCTCGAACAAGCGGCCGAGGAATGTTTGGAGCTTCCCATCGGCGGAAACGCCTTGGGGACGGGCGTGAACACGCCCGACGGGTTCCGTCCCGAAGTTGTCAAGAACCTCTCCAAGTACACGGGCTTTAAGCTCCGCGTGGGGGAAGACCCCCGGGAAGTCATCCAGTCCCAGCGGCCCATCGGGGCCGTCTCGTCGGCCCTTCGGGAACTGGCCGTCGAGCTTTCCCGGATTTCCTCGGACCTTCGGCTTCTCTGCTCGGGCCCCTCTTCGGGTTTTGCCGAAATCGTCCTTCCTGCCGTGCAACCCGGAAGCTCCATCATGCCGGGCAAGATCAATCCCGTCATGGCCGAGTGCCTCAACATGGTCTGCTTCCAGGTCATCGGGAATGACACGGCCGTACAGCTCGGCGTCGTCCACGGCCAGCTCGATTTGAACGTCATGATGCCCGGCATGATCTTCGCAACGCTTTTTTCCTTTAATATCTTCATCAACTACCTGCCCCAGTTCGAGAAGAGCTGTGTGGACGGCATCGTGGCCGACAAGGAGAGGTGCCAGGGGTATCTGGAGCTGAACCCCTCGCTCGCCACGCTCTTGAACCCCTTCATCGGCTACATGGCGGCGGCCGAGATCGCCAAGCAGAGCGTCAAGGAAAAGCGTTCCGTGCTCGACATCGTCCGGGAGAAGAAGATTCTCACCGAAGCCCAGATCAAGGATGTATTTGGCCCCGCGAACTTGACGGGCCATCTGGATAAAAAAGGGAATTAATCCCGAAGGAGGCTCCCCATGCCCAAGTACTTCCACTCCCTGCCGTCCCGCGTGAACGTAGCCGACGGCTGCTCCGCCATGCTGGGCGCCGAATTAAAGCGTCTAGGCGTTAAGAAAGTGCTTCTTGTTTCCGACAAGGGCGTGGATGGTGCGGGGCTCTTGGCTCCCCTTCGCCAATCCATCGAGCAGGCCGGCATCGGTATCGCCCAGTACCTGGACGTGGAGCCCAATCCGCTCGTTTCCCAGGCCCGTGGAGCCGAGAAGGCTTATAAAGATGCCAAGTGCGACGGCCTCGTGGCCGTTGGTGGCGGCTCCGTCATGGACGTGGCCAAGTGCGTCCGCGTCATGGCGATCCACTCGGGCGACATTCTCGACTACGAGGCCACCAAGGGCGGCCTCTTCAAGATTCAGCCTGCCATGCCGTCCCTCGTGTGCCTTCCCACGACCTCCGGCACGGGTTCGGAAGTCTCCGTGGCGGCCGTGGTGACGGATGAAAAAAACCACGTGAAAAAGCTTATCGTTTCGCCTTTTTTGGTGCCGACCTTGGCTCTCGACGACCCCAAGCTCACCTACGGCCTTCCGGCCTTCCACACGGCTTCGACGGGGATGGACGCGCTCACCCACGCCATCGAGGCCTACGTCTCCAACATGCCAAGTCCGCTTGGGAGCGCCTGTGCCCTTGAAGCCGTCAAGCTCATCGGCGAGAACTTGCGCGCGTCGGTCAAGGAACCCACGAACGCCTCGGCCCGCTTCCACATGATGTACGCCGCCATGCTGGCGGGCGTCGCCTTCACCCAGAACAACCTGGGTGCCGTCCATGCCACCGCCCACCAGCTCTCGACCGAGTTCGGTTTCGCGCACGGCATGGCCAACGCCATCATGCTCACGCCGGTCATGCGGTACAATCTCCCCTCCGCGACGAAGAAATACGCCGAGGTCGCCGTGGCCCTGGGGGCGAAGAGCGGCGGTTCGGACTCCTCCCTCGCCGAAGAGGCCGTGGAGATCGTCACGCGCCTTCGCGCCGACGTGGGCCTGCCCGGCACCATCCGCGAAGGGAAGGGGGCCAAGCCCTCGGACTTAAAGCGCCTTGCCGCACAAGCCATGGGCGACGTCTGCCACATGAACAATCCCAAGCCTTGCAACCCGGGCGTCATGGAGCAGTTCTTCCGCGACGCCGGGGCGGATGCGGCGTAAATCGCCCGCTGGGGAAGAGTCTTTCAGTCCCTTGCTATTGTGGCCACTTATGGTCATCATATGGTCATGGAACGGAACCGAGAAGAATCTGTTGGCGTCGCCCAGTTCAAAGCACGCCTGAGCCATTATCTCCGTCAGGTACGGCGCGGCGAGAGTCTCACCGTGTTGGACCGGGAGACTCCCATTGCTCGGGTCGTTCCCCCTGGCCCCGAGCCGGGCGCAATCCGCGTCCGGGAGCCAGCCCATTCGCTTGCTGATTTCCAGTTACCTGACCCGCTCCCTTATTCCACCGATAGCCTGGCTCTCCTTCTTGAAGACCGCGCCAAGCGATGAGCGCCACTTACCTGGATGCTTCCGTTATCTTGCGCCTCCTCTTGCGGGAACCCGGCGGCTTGCCGGACTGGCAAAGTCCCGGCGTGAAAGTGACGAGCGAGTTGGCGGAAGTGGAGTGCCTCCGCACATTAGACCGGATGCGACTTACAGGGCCGCTAACGGGAGAAGACGCTTTCAAGCGACGGGAATCCCTCCGCGGCTTCCTTCAAGGGGTTTGGCAAGTAGAGCTAACCCGGCCGATCCTACAACGTGCGGCCCAACCTCTTCCGGTAGCCCTGGGAACGCTTGATGCCATTCACCTTTCGACAGCGCTTTATTGGCGGGAAACCCAGGATGAAGACCTGATTCTGGCGACCCACGATCAAGCTCTCGCCAAAGCAGCGCGGGCTTGTGGAATCGAAACCAAGGGGACGTAACTCCGATACTCGTCAACAATTTGTGCCGCGTTCTATGTGCGCCCGGGTGGCGAAATTGGTAGACGCACGGGACTTAAAATCCCGAGGCCTCAAAAGGGCCGTGCCGGTTCGATTCCGGCCCCGGGCACCAGTTTTCGCTCGCTAACGC
>JBFLVN010000340.1:0-3689 GCA_040758475.1 Bdellovibrionota bacterium | reverse complement strand
CTCTGCGGCGGCAGCCTCTTTACGGCCGGCGTCGACCTGCGCAAGTCGGTCTACGGCATCGAGCTCTACACCCAGGACAACCCCTCGAACATCGTGGTGGATGGGAAGATGAACGAGACGGAGAAAAACATCGTCCGGGCCAAGCAGAACTGGATTGTGGGGTATAAGGAGAAGGATCAGGTGGGCATCGTCGTGCGGGTCCTCTTCGACGAGGAACTCCAGAAAAAGGGGGCGGAACTCGAATTCACGCTCCTGGACGATGCCTCGGCCAAGCAGGAACCCGAGGACGAACCGGGGGTCCACTTCTTCGGTTACGACGTGGACCTGCTAAAATTCCCCAAGGGCAAGTACAACGTGATCTTCTACCAATACATCGCGTTCAACTTCAAGAAAGGGGACGAGCAGCAGTTCCTCCACGTGCTCGACCATCCCCTGCGGACCCGGGCCGGGGGCCTCTAGAGCCGGGGACGCAGGCGGGATGGGCGAGGCGGAGCGGAGGAATTTCCGGGGATAAGGCTGAAGGGAGGAATGCGCGCTCATGGCAGGCGCGGTGAAAGGAGCCGTCGAGGTCGCCGTCGTCGACGACGAACCCTCGATCCGCATCTCGGCGGAGCGGCTTCTCCGGGACGAAGGCTACGAGACCTTCTCCTGCGAGAGCGGTGCGGCGCTCCTCGACCATCTTTCCAAAGCCCGGCCCGACGTCATTCTCCTGGACCTTAGACTTCCCGATACCCACGGACTCGACCTCCTCGTCAAGCTCAAGGAACTCTCCCCCGAAACCGAAGTCATCGTCATGACGGGCTTCGGTACGGTGGAGAGCGCCGTCGACGCCATGAAGGCGGGGGCGTTCTACTACCTCACGAAACCTTTCCAGATCGACGATCTGGCGAACCTCGTCCACCGCGCCGCCCAGCAGCGGAGTCTCAAGGCCGAGAACGTGGAACTCCGCCGGCAGCTCGAGGGAAAGTACGGCCTCTCGAACTTCGTGGGTTCCTCCGAACTCATGCAGCGGGTCTTCCGCCTGATCGAGCGGGTGGCCGATACGGATTCGACCGTCCTCATCACGGGGGAGAGCGGGACGGGGAAGGAACTGGTCGCGCGGGCTCTGCACCTAGGCTCGCGCCGCCGGGACGTCCCCATGGTGACGGTCAACTGCGCCGCCATCCCCCAGGAGCTTCTCGAAAGCGAGCTCTTCGGCCACGTGCGCGGGGCCTTTACGGGAGCCGTCGCCTCCCGGGTGGGCCGGTTCAAGGCGGCCTCCGGCGGGACGATCTTCCTCGACGAGATCGGGGACATGAGCCCGAGCTTGCAAGTAAAACTGCTGCGCGTCCTTCAGGAACGGGAGGTCACGCCCGTGGGGAGCGATAGGGCTCTCAAGGTGGACGTGCGCGTCATCGCCGCCACGAACCGGGACCTTCAGATAGAGGTGGAGAGCGGCCGCTTCCGGGAGGATTTGTTTTACCGGCTCAACGTGATTCCGATCCACCTCCCGCCGCTCCGGGACCGGCGGGAAGACATTCCGCTCCTCCTTCGCTACTTCCTCGCCCGATTCAACACGGAAAAGAAAATGGCGGTCGCGGATTTTTCGGAGGAAACGAAGCGCTTCCTCCTGCGCTACCCCTGGCCCGGTAACGTGCGCGAACTCGAGAACCTCGTCGAGCGCCTCGTCGTCCTCAAGGGGGACGGACGGATCGAAGTGGACGACCTGCCGGAGAAATTCCGGCCGCCCAAATCGGGCGAGGTGGAACTCCCCGAGCTCGACGTGCCCGAGGACGGCCTCGATTTGAAGCGCACGATCGAGGAGTTCGAAGACCGGATCATCCTCTCCGTCCTCGAACGCACGAACTGGAACAAGAACAAGGCCGCCGCTCTTCTCGGGATCAAGCGGACGACGCTCCTCGAAAAGCTCAAGAAGCGGGGCCTCGTGACCCCCGGCGACGGAGGAAGGCTCCATCCGGAGACGGAGCACTAGGAAAACGGCGGACAAACCTCCCTCCCCATTCCTGCTCTTCGTGAACGAAGAGGGAGGCCGGGGTGAGGTGTGCTAGCCTCCGGTCCCCGCAGGGGAGTCTTGCGGGAGCACCATGCCACCCTCCCGCTCGGCCATCTGGTCCGCCCTCCTCGCCGTCTACGTCATCTGGGGCTCCACGTACCTGGGGATCAAGTACGCCATCGGTTCGATCCCCCCGTTTCTCATGGCGGCCGCGCGATTCCTCCTCTCGGGGATAATCCTCTACGCCTTCGCGATCCGCCGGGGGGACCGCTCGGACAAACCGGGATTCCCTGAATGGCGGAGCGCCTTCGTCCTCGGCTTTTTCATGATGGTGGGCGGGAACGGCGGGGTCGTCTGGGCCCAGCAGCACGTGACGACCGGCATGGCCTCGCTCCTCATCGCCACGACGCCGCTTTGGCTCTCCCTCATGGCGCGGGCCTTTTTGAAGGAACCCATCAGCCGTTCGACGGCCGGGGGATTGCTTTTGGGGGTTGTGGGCGTCGCGCTCCTGCTCGACCTCGCCCCGGCGAACGGCCACGCCTCCAGCCTCGCCGGGTCCCTCGCCGTCCTGCTCGCCGCCTTCGCCTGGTCCGCCGGGTCGGTCTACTCGCGCAAAGCGACCCTCCCCAAGCGCCCCCTCGTGGGGATCGCCCTCCAGATGATCGCGGGGGGATTCCTCCTCCTGCTCATTTCGATCTTCGCGGGGGAGCCCGCCGCCTTCGAGTGGTCCCGCGTCACGGGGGCCTCGCTTGCGGGCTTCGTCTACCTCGTCTTCTTCGGGTCGCTCATCGGCTTTTCCTGCTACCTCTGGCTCCTGCGCGTGGCACCCATCTCGCTCGTCTCCACCTACGCCTTCGTGAACCCGGTCGTGGCCCTGTTCCTCGGCTGGTTCTTTTTGAACGAGACCCTCTCCCCCCGCGAAATCGCCGGCGCCGCCGTCATCCTGGCGGCCGTGGGGATGATCGTGAGGGGGAAGAAACCTGCCTGACCCCATCCCAACCCCTCCCCGCATCGGCAGGGAGGGGATTTCCCCCTCTCCGTCGATACGGAGAGGGGGGCAGGGGGTGAGGTGTGGCCCCTTCGCCGTCAGCGGCCTATAATCCGTCCATGAGCAAGGTCGAACAGATCGAGCAGGAAATCCGCGCCCTTCCCCGCGAGGAACTCTCCACCCTGCGCCGCTGGTTCCAGGAATACGACGCCGAAGCCTGGGACCGGGAGATCGAAGCGGACGTGGCAAGCGGGAAGCTCGATGCCTTGGCGGAGAAAGCGCTCAAAGCGCACCGCGCTAAAAAGACCACGGCCCTTTGAAACACTTCGCGACGCCCGATTACTGGGCGTGTTACCGCACTCTGCCCGAGCCCGTTCAGGAGGTCGCCGACAAGAATTTCGCGCTTCTCAAAGACAACCCGAAACATCCTTCCCTTCATTTCAAGAAAGTGGGCCGATTCTTCTCCGTGCGAGTTGGCCGTATCCATCGTGCTTTAGGCGTGGAAGACCCCGAAGGGATCGTCTGGTTCTGGATCGGACATCACGCCGAATACGAGAGGCTTTTATCATCTTGACATCACTTCAGAAGGGTTGTGTTGGGTAAGAAGATGAGTATTCGCGAGCTTTCAGTTGAGAAATTGAAAGAAGAGCGAGAGATATTTTTGCTTGACATTGAAGTGATTGATCGCTTTGTAAAAAACTGGAGTGC
>JBFLVN010000339.1:0-3707 GCA_040758475.1 Bdellovibrionota bacterium | reverse complement strand
CATGAGCGTCGTTACCCGGTTTGCCCCCTCCCCCACCGGCCCCCTCCACATCGGAGGCGCCCGGACGGCCCTTTTCAACTTCCTCTACGCCCGCGGGCGGGGCGGGAAATTTCTCCTGCGGATCGAGGACACGGACCGGGAGCGCTCCAAGCTCGAATTCGAGCGGGAGATTCTGGATTCCCTCGCCTGGCTCGGCATGGACTGGGATGGCGAGCCGCTAAAGCAAAGCCTCCGGGGCGAAGCGTATGCGGCCGCCGCCGAAAAGCTCCTCTCCACCGGCAAGGCTTATCGCGACTACACCCCCCCCGAAGAAGTCGAAGCCCTGCGCCAGAAAGCCCAGGAACAAAAACTCCCCTTCCGGTTCCGCGAGGAGATGGCGAGAAAAGACCCGCCGAAAGCGGGCGCGCCGTTCGCCATCCGCCTTCGGTTTCCCACGGAAGGCGTGGTGGGTTTCGATGATTTGATCCTCGGCCGCATCGAATCCCAGGCCAAGGAACTAGACGATCTCGTCATCGTGCGCTCCGGCGGCGAGCCCGTCTTCCACCTCTGCAACGTGGTGGACGATGTTTTCCAGGGAACGACCCATGTCATCCGCGGAAGCGACCACCAGACGAATACGTTGAAACACGTGGTCCTCTACGAAGCCTTGGGAGCTTCCGCCCCCAAGTTCGCCCACATCCCGCTGATTGCCGGGCCCGATGGAAAGAAACTCTCCAAGCGCGACGCCGCCCGCTCGGCCCTCGAATACAAGGAGCAGGGCTACCTTCCCGAAGCCCTCGTAAACTTCCTCGCGCGCCTCGGATGGAGCCACGGCGACCAGGAAATTTTCTCCATGGCCGAACTCATCAAACACTTCGACCTCGGCACGGTCGGCAAGAGCATGGCCGCCTTCAATCCGGACAAGCTCCTCTGGCTCAACCAGACCTATATCAAGAACGCCGATGGGAAGCGTCTCGCCGAACTTATGCGCGAGCACCTGCGCCACGAACCCAAGATCGCGGTCCCCGCCGACGAACATCTCATCAAAGTCGCGGGCATCCAGAAGGAACGGGCGCGGACGATCCGGGAATTATCCGAATCCTCCTGGTACTTCTTCATGCGGCCCGAGCAGTACGAGGAAAAAGGAAAGAAATTCCTCACCCCCGAAGCCCTCGCAAGCCTCGGCAAATACGCAAAGACCCTCAAGGGCGTCTCCGACTTCCACGCCAAACCCATCGAAGCCGCCACCCAGGCCTTCCTCACCGAGAGCAACTTGCCCCTCAAGGACCTGGCCCAGCCCCTCCGCGTGGCCCTCACGGGCGGCACCGTGAGTCCCGGCATCTTCGAAGTCCTCGAAGTTTTGGGCAAAGACGAAGCCCTCGCCCGCATCGAGCAGGCGGGGAAGATTTTGGGGTAATTTCCCTGCTTACCTGACTATTGGATGCCACTGATAGAACTCTCCGGCAATGCCCAGAGGGCCAAAAAAATCACTAATTATATATACTTTACTTTATAATAAAGTAGTATTATTTAGTGAAGTATGCGCGGGTTCGACCAGCTAGCTCGCCGGGAAGCCCCCAAGCTGTTGGAAAAAGTCACGGGACTGCCCGTCCGGGTGGAAGAAGCGCCTAACCGCAAGCGGGGTGTAGAAGGCCCCGATTTTGCCCTTCGGGCTGGCGATTACACGTTCCTCGTTGAAGTCAAAAGCTCTAGCGCCGCAGGGCCCGTCGACCTGGCCGTCCAACATCTTAAAAAGCTCCTTCCCAAGGGACGCAAAAATACAATCCCCCTCCTCGTAGTCCCCTACATGGGAAACACGGGCTGGGCAAAATGCCTTGAAGCAGATGTTTCCTGGCTCGATCTCTCGGGTAATGCACGGATCAAGGCTCCCGGACTTATCATCGGACTCCAGGTCTATCCCAACCGGTTCAAGGGCAAAGGAAGGCCTTCGACCGCTTTCGCTCCCAAGAGTTCACGAGTCGCCCGCTGGCTCCTGCTCCATCCGCAAGCGCCCGTAACTCAAAGAGAGATCGCTCGTTCCACTGGCCTGGGCGAGGGTTTCGTCAGCCGGATTGTCGCGCGTCTCAGCGAGGAAGGATACGTCGTACGCATGGGCGCGGATGGCGAAGGAGAGGGTGACGGGACTGGATTTGGTGGAGGCAGTGCTCCCGGCGCGGGAGAGGGGGATGGCTCCGGCGATGGTCATTCACGGAGTTTGCCGTTGCGCGTCCGCGATCCCGCCCTGCTCCTCGGCGCATGGAGGGAAGCCTACGATTTTTCCAAGCACCAGATCATCGCCGGGCACATTGCCGCGCGGTCCAGCGAGCAGCTCTTGCATGATTTGACGAGGGCTTTTTCCAAAGGAAAGATCCCATATGCCGTGACCGGCCTTGCCGGAGCTTCGCTCTATTCCCGTTTTGCCCAGTACCGGCTCGTGACAGTTTACGTTTCGGCCTTTCCGGAAGATGAATTTCTAAAAAAGATCGGATTTCGGGCCGAAGAACAAGGGGCCAATGTATGGCTCGTTATTCCAAATGATGAAGGGGTCTTTGCCGGAAGCCAGGAACGGGAAGGAATTCGTTGCGTCTCTCCGCTTCAGGTTTACCTCGACCTGAAGGGCCATCCCGAACGGGCAGCCGAAGCCGCCGCCGAATTACGCCACGAGTTTCTGAACTTGGTAAACCATGCCTAAAAAACCAACGAAGGCTTCCGGATATTCTCCAAAAACCGTTGAAATCGTCAAGGCGACGTGTCTCTACGTGGCAACGAAGCTGGGTGATTTCGTGGATGAGCTTGCCATCGTAGGAGGCCTCGCTCCTTCCCTTCTCGTACCACAGACAACTCTTCCAGCGGGGGCTGAGCCTCATGTGGGTACAATGGACCTCGATTTAGGTCTTGCCGTGGCACTTCTAAAGGAAGAACGTTACCGGACCCTTTCGGAACGCCTCCGCCGGGCGGGATTCTCCCCCGATACCAACGAAGAAGGGAATCCTACGCGCCAGCGGTGGAAGATCGAGGAAACCGGGACGAAGGTCACGGTGGATTTCCTGATTTCGCCAATGAGCCCGGGCGATGTGGGCGGGAAAATCCGCGATTTGGAAAAGGATTTCGCCGCGGTCATAACGCCTGGATTGCACCTTGCCTTCCAGGACCGGAGCCGTGAGAAACTTTCGGGCAAGACAATCACGGGAGAAATGGCCTCCCGGGAGGTATGGGCGTGTGGCCCCGGAGCTTACGTTGTTCTCAAAACCTTGGCTTTCGGCTCGCGGGGGGAGAACAAGGATGCTTACGATCTTTTCTACGTGATCCGCAATTATGGCCGGAGCGTGGAGGATGTGGCGGAACGCCTTACGCCTCTCCTGAAGGACCCCGATGCTAAAAAAGCGGTCGAAATCCTCAAACGCGACTTCACCCATATTGAAAGCCTGGGGCCTCGTCGAGTTGCCGAGTTCTTGGGCGTAGACAGAGGAATCAGCGAAACGGGAGGATATGGAGCCGCATACGGAGCAGCATATGGCGGAACAGACGCTGAAAGCGCGCTCCGTGCCGACGTGGTTGGCTTCGTTGGACAACTCCTCCAGCGAATCGGTGTCTAAGTAGTTACTCGCCTTCGCCGTTACCAGCGAAAAGCCTCAGGAAGAGCTTCCCCCCTTGCCTTCCCCCTCCAAATAGTTTATTATTCTATTCTCGTTCGATTCATTCACCCGGCTTTTCCATTCACCTCCGTC
>JBFLVN010000338.1:0-3738 GCA_040758475.1 Bdellovibrionota bacterium | reverse complement strand
CCCCAAGTACGGCGTGGACTTCACCGATGAAAATCTCCCGCAGGAAGTAAATCTCCAGCATGCTTTCTCGCGGACAAAGGGCTGCTACATCGGCCAGGAAGTGATCTGCAAAATCGAGAGCTTCGCTCACGTGAACAAGCACCTGACGGGCTTCATTCTGGAAGATGGGAAACTTCCGCCCGCGGGGGCGAAGATTTTTTCCGGCGGCAAGGAGGCGGGCGTCCTCACGCGCGCCGTCCTTTCGCCCACGCTTGGGAAGCCCATCGCCTTCGGGTACGTGCGGGACAAGGCCCGGGAAGAAGGGGCTGACCTCTCCGCCGCCGAAATCCGGTGGGAGGGGGGAAGCGCCAAGGCTCGCGAAAAGCCGGGTGCCTTCGTTTCCTGACGATCCTCTTTCATTAAAATCCCTTGCATCCCCTCCCCCGCCCGCTTAAAAAGCCGCAGCCCTCTGGCTGACACCCACGCAAGGACGCCTCGTGTTTCGCTACTTCCGCGACTTCAAGCGCCTGAGCCTCAAGCAGATATTCCTTCTGTGGGCCGTCTGGCTCGCCATCCTCATGGCGCTCGCCTTCTGGCTCAAAGCGTTCCGGCCCGATCACTTCCTCTTTATTTTCGTTTTCACTTCCGGCCTCATGCTTCTTCTCGGGAAGGACAAGGCCCGGCAATTTCTCAAGGATTGGACCCCCTGGTTCCTCTTCTGGCTCTCCTACGACATGCTCCGGGGCATCGCCGACCAGGTCCGCCAGATCAACATCGAGAACGTCTACAACTGGGAACTTGCGGTATTCGGCTGGGCCTTCGGCGGCGAGGTGCCGCCCATCTGGTTCCAGGGCTTCAAGCACGCCCACGAGGGGGCCTGGTACCTCTCCGTCTTCGACGTCATCACCGGCATCTACTACGGCATCCACTTCTTCGTCCCCTGGATTCTCGGGATGATCCTCTGGGGCCTGCGGGGCGACCGGCGCCTCTTCTTCCGGTACAGCTACGCCATGATGCTCCTCAACACCTTCGCGCTCACGACCTTCGTTCTCTTCCCGGCGGCGCCGCCCTGGTACGTGATGAAGTACGGTTTCGTGCAACCGGGCATGGACCTTCTCGCCGGGGAAGGCGCGGCGGGGCTCTCGAAGATCGACAAAATCCTCGGCACGACCGTTTTCAGCACGGTCTGGGGTAACATGAACCCCAACAAGTTCGCCGCCGTCCCCTCGCTCCACGGCGGCCACTCCCTGTGCGTCGGGATTTTCGGGACCCTCGCCTATCGCAAGCGCACCCGCAAATGGATGCTTTTCTGGATTTATCCCATCGGCATGTGGTTCTCGGCGGTGTACCTGAACCACCACTACATCATCGATTTGCTGTGGGGAGCGGCGTATCTTGGAATCGGCATACTGATCACGGAGAAATGGATTTATCCTGGATTCATCCAGAAGTATTTCCTGACCGAAGACGAATTGGCAGCGGAAGCAAGGGCGAAAGCCCGAGTGACGACGGCGTAAGAGAAACTGCGAAGCAGCCTATCTCAAATCCACCCCTTCAAAAGCCTTTTCCACGTCCTGCTCGAGCGATCGTTGCTTGGGGGGCACTGCGTAGGGCGGAAGAGTGAGAGTGGCAAGCCCCGGGTCTTTCACTTTCTCCCGGATCGACGTGATGACGAGAGGAAGGACCTCCTCGTCCAGGAATTTGGCCGACTGATCCATGAGGGGATTGCCGACCTCGAAATAGAGCTGATAGGTGAGCTTGGTTTTCTTCCCGCCGGGCCCGAAGGGGAGAAGGTCCCACGAGCCGTAGGTGTTCACGATGTCGCCCCCGAGCATGTCCCAGTCGATGTGGAAGAGGCGGGCATCGTGGTTCATCCGGAGCTCGACCCAGTAGCTCACGGGGATCACTTTACCGAAGTTCACGCTCCCCAGCTTGAGCTGGTACTTCTGATAGAGCTTGCACGTCGTGGGGCCAAGCGGCGTCACTTTGCTCTGAACGACGAGGGGCATGTAGTTCACGTAATCCTCGTACCGGGTGACGACCTTCCACACGATGTCGGGCGGCGCGTCGATCATGCCGATCACCTTCCCGAGCCGGGCCGGGGAGCCTTCGATGGGAAGGGCGGAAGTGAAGATCTTCCCCGAAAGCAGGCGCTGGTCGAAATCCGGAAGATTTTCCGGAATCTCCGTGGCAGGCACGCTCTTGGAAGCGCAGGAAGCGAGCAGAAGGAAAAAAGCCCCCACGGCCGCCAGCCGGGGGAAAGCGTTCTTGAAGGGCTTCATTGACTGGAAAGTACATCCGCCACAGCAAGGCAAGCAAGGCGGGAAAAGTAAATCTTACTTACCAATGCAGAACTCGCTGAAGATGAGCCCCAGGACGTCCTCGCTCGCCGTTTCCCCGGCGATTTCCGCAAGCGCCGAAAGCGCCCCCCGGAGTTCGACGGCGGCGAGTTCCGGGGCGGGCTCGCCCGAAAGGCGCAGGGTCGCCTCCCGCACACGGCGGGCCGCCTCCGCCACGGCATTGCGGTGGCGCTCCCGAGTTAGGATCGCGCCCCCTTCTGCCGCTTCCCCCGTCTCATTTGAAAGACGGGCGGCCAGGGCGGCCTTGATAGCCGCGAGGCCGTGCCCGGTCCGGACGGAAAGAGGAATCCATCCCGGCAGAGCCGACGCGCTAGGGAGGTCCATCTTGCTCGCCACGGGAATAGCGCGGGATTTTTCCTTTTCGAGGAGTTCAAGAGATTCGGCCGGAACGGGCTTCGTCGCATCGGCCAAAATGAGAAGAACGTCCGCCTCTTCGATGGCTTTGCGCGCCAGCCCCACCCCGGCGGCCTCGACGCCGTCCGCTTCGCGCAGGCCCGCCGTATCGACAAGGCGCACGGGAATTCCCTGGACGTCGAGCCACTCTTCGAGCCGGTCGCGGGTCGTCCCGGGCTCCTCGTGAACGATGGCCCGCTCTTCTTCGAGAAGGGCGTTGAAGAGGCTCGACTTCCCGGCGTTGGGCGCCCCGGCCAGGACGGCCTTGGCCCCTTCGCGAATGATCTTTCCGTGCCGGTAGCTCTCCAGCAGGGCTTTAAGCCCGCCCCGGATGGATTCGAGTTCCTTGGTAATAGCGGCCGCGTCGGGGCCCATGGCGTCTTCCTCGGAAAAATCGATCATCACTTCGGCGTGGGCCAGGGCGCGGCGCAGGCGATCGGCCAGGGCGGATACCTGGGCCGAAAGGGAACCCCGAAGCACTTCGAGGGCCTGACGCCTGGCCCGCTCCGTGCGCGCGCTGATCAAATCGGCCACGGCCTCGGCTTGCGCCAGATCGATCTTCCCCGAGAGGAACGCCCGCTCGGTGAATTCCCCTGGACGGGCCGCCCGGGCACCAAGCGAGATGGCCAGATCCACGATGCGCCGCAGGATGAGGGGCGAGCCGTGGCTCTGAATCTCGGCCACCTCCTCGCCCGTGTAGGAGCGAGGCGCGTGCATCCGTACGGCCAGGACTTCGTCCACGGACGCTCCCGACACCGGATCGCGAATTACTCCCGGGTAGAGCCGGTGGGACTCGAACTCCTCGGGGCGTCTTGCGGGGGAGAAAAGCCGGGAGAGAATCTCCGGCGCCCGCGGCCCCGAAAGGCGCACGATCCCCACCCCGCCCGCGCCGGGCGGCGTGGCGATGGCAGCGATGGTGTCCCTGATCAGGTCCGCTTTTTCCATCTTCCAATCAAATCCCCTTACGGCAACCCGTTGGCCTGCCGGTTAGACGGGAAGCGCGTTC
>JBFLVN010000337.1:0-3749 GCA_040758475.1 Bdellovibrionota bacterium | reverse complement strand
CCCGGGCGCCGTGTCAATGAAAAAAGCACGGGTTTTCAATAAGTTAGGCCGGAGTACCTGACGCAGTGCATCCTCCCCACCGCCGCCCCCCGCACGTCGGGCCCGTCAGCGCCATCCTGGTGAGCTGGAATTCGGCCCGGACCCTTGGGAAATGCCTCGAATCCCTGGCCGGCCAAACCCGCCAGCCCGCCGAAATCTTCGTCGTGGATAACGCCTCGGGGGATGCCTCGCGGGACATCGCCAAGGGGTTCTCCCAAATCACAGTGATCGAGAACCAGCAGAACGTGGGCTTCGCCCCGGCGGTCAATCAGGCCTGGAAATTATCCAAAGAACCTTGGATCTTCCTCCTCAACCCCGACGTCGTTCTCGACAAGTTCTATCTGGCAAGGCTCCTGGCCGCCTGCGAGTTCCGGGACACCGTGGGAATGGGCCAGGGAAAACTCCTCCGCATGAACCCGGAAGGAGTGCCCCTCGATCCCCCCGTGCTCGATTCGACCGGGATCGAATGGAAATCCTTCGGTGCTTTCTTCATGGATCGCGGCGGGGGAAAATCCGCCAAGGAAGAAATCTACGAAGAGCCCGGCGAAATCTTCGGCCCTTGCGCCGCCGCCGCTCTCTACCGGCGGGAGATGATTGAGCAAGCCTCCTGGGACCGGCAGATTTTCGACGAGGAATTTTTCGCCTACTGCGAGGACGTGGACCTCGCCTGGCGGGGAAGGCGCGCAGGGTGGACCGGATTCTACGAGCCATCGGCAATCGCCTGGCACGTGCGCGGGGGATCGAACCTCGCCTCGCCCCGTCTCGAACAACTTCTCTACCGGAACCGCCTCTGGGTTTTGGCGAAGAACGCCTCGGCCTCGGAACTCCTGCGCTTTTCTCCCGGTTGGCTTTCGTTCGAAGCGGCTAAATTTCTCCAGGCCATGACGACCAAGTCCTATCTTCGTCCCGCGCTCGTGGAGCGCATCAAAGGCTGGAAGCGCATGCGCGCCAAGCGCGGCCTTCCTCCAAAGCGTTTACCAAAAGAAACCGCCGCGGGAGCGACGCCCTGATGCGAGTCCTCTTCCTCACCCAAACGGGTCCCGAGGGCGCTTCGGCGCGGTACCGGGTCTACGCCTACCTTCCACACCTCGCCAAGGCGGGAATCGAAACAGAAGTCTGGCCTCTTCACACCCGCGCGGAAGGAAATCCTTTCTCGAAAATCCTCGGCTACAGCCGCCAATTCCTTCAGCGATGGAACGAAGCCGGCAAAGCCAAAAACTTCGATGTCATCGTCCTTCAACGCGATCTGATTAATCACTTGGCGCCGACGCTAGAAAAGAAATTTGCCCGGAACGGGATTCCCCTCGTCCTCGACGTGGACGACGCCATCCACCTGCGGCCCCCAGACAAACCGGCGGGTCTTCTGGCCGGCCTGTTCGGGACGAAAGACAAATTCGCCGATCTCGTGCCACTCGTCCAGAGAGTTCTCGTCGGCAACGAAGAACTCGTCCGCGTCGCCATGCAGCGCGGGGCCAAGCGGGTATTTCTCCTGCCCACGGCCATCGATTTCTCCCGCGTGGGAGACCTCCCGCCCGTCCGGGAACCGGGAAAGAAATTCGTGCTCGGGTGGATCGGAAGCCCGGGAACCCTCTCCTACCTTGAAACGATCCGCGAAGCGCTCGAAGAACTGGGAAAAACCGGAAATTACCTCCTTCGGATCGTGGGCGCCCCGGCGCTCCGGCTCGCAAGCCTCCCCTGCGAATCGCTCCCCTGGTCCGAAAAAGCGGAGTGGGATCAAATCCGGTCCTTCGACGCGGGCCTGATGCCGCTCACCGACGATCCCTGGTCCCGCTGCAAGTGCGGCACGAAGCTCCTTCAATACCTGGCCTGCGGCGTTCCGTCCGTGGGATCGCCCGTGGGAGCGAGCGTTCCCATCCTCAATCGGGGGAAAGCGGGAATTCTCGCCTCCACGAAAGCCGAGTGGATGGGGGCCCTCGAAACCCTTCGCACGGACAGGGCCCTGCGCCTTCGCCTCCGGGAAGCGGGCCGGGCCCACGTGGAAGAGAGCTACAACGTGGAAAAACTCGCGCCCGCGCTGATCGAAGAACTCCGCCGCGCCGCCGCCCTATCTCCATGACCGCCAAGAAAATCCTCCTCGTCATCAAAACCCTGGGCGTGGGTGGCGCCGAGCGCCTCATCCTCCAAGCGGCGCCTTGCCTCTCGAAGAGCCGGAATTTTTCCTATTCGGTCCTCTTTCTCTCGGAGCCCTCTTCACTCGCAGGAGAAATCGAGAAGAGAGGAATTCCCGTCAGCGGCGCGGGGTTTCGGGGTTCTCTCCCAACCCCTTCCGGCTGGCGGAGTCTCAAGAGCGCCGCTCAGCAAGCCGATCTCGTTCACGCCCACCTTCCGGTCACCGGTTTCTTTTCACTCCTGGCCGCCGGCGGGAAACCCGTCGTCTACACCGAACACACGATTCCCACTTATCATCATCCCCTCACGCGCCTTGCCGGAAAATGGGCCTATCCCAAATACACGCGCCTCATCGGCGTGAGCGGAGCCGTGGCGGACGCAGTTTCAAAGATCTCGGGAAAAAGCGCTTTGGTCATCGAAAACGGCGTGGACCTTTTGGCCTTTCAAAACGCCGCCGCCGCCAATCTCCCCGTGCCCGCGGACGCTCCGGTCCTCCTGATGCTCGGGCGGCTCGTCCCGGATAAAAATCCCCTGCTGGCCGTGCGGGTGATGAAACGGATCGCGGAGGAATTTCCCAAGGCGCATCTTCTCTTTGCAGGCGAAGGGCCCCTTCAAAGCGAGTGCGAAAAAGAAACAAAGCGCCTCGGCCTCGGGGAAAGAGTTCATTTCCTGGGGCTCCGCTCCGACGTGCCGGGGCTTCTCGCCAAAAGCATGCTCGTGCTCAACACCTCCCGCGTGGAAGGCCACCCCATCGGCCTCATCGAAGCCCAGGCGGCGGGAAAGGCGGCCGTCGCGCCGCAAGCGGGCGGCGTTCCCGAAGTGATCCGCGCGGGAGAAACGGGCATCCTCTATCCGGCGGGCGATGAAGAAGCCTGCGCCAAGGCCGTCGTGGAACTTCTGAAAAATCAAAAACTGCGGGACCAGATGGGCGAGGCCGGAAGAAAGAACGCCCGCGAGCGGTTCGACATCGCCCGTTGGGTGGAACGCCACGAAGCCCTCTACGAAGAGATCCTCCAGGACGGAGGGTGCCGCTAGCCATGTGCGGTATCGCGGGCTTGCTTGCTCCCGGCGCTGATCCCCGGCAAATCACCGCGCGCGTCAAAGACGCTACGGGGCGCCTCAAGCACCGGGGACCGGACGACGAGGGGTTTTACGAAGAAGGCCCCTTGTGCCTCGGGCACCGGCGGCTCGTGGTCATCGACCCCACGGGTGGCATCCAGCCCTGGAAGGACGAAGAAGGCCGGCTCGTCTGCGTCTTCAACGGCGAGATTTACAACCACAAGGAACTCCGGAAATCCCTCGAAGCCGAGGGGGAAAAATTCCGCACGCGCTCCGATACGGAAGTCCTCGCCAAGGCCTTCATCCGCTGGAAGGAAAAAGCCTTCGATCGCCTGGACGGCATGTTCGCGGCGGCGTTCTGGTCTCCGAAAGAAAAATTGCTAACGCTCGCCCGCGATCGCGCGGGAGAAAAGCCGCTCTTTTTCTTTGAAGGTGCCATCGGCCAGAAAGGCTTTGGATTTTCGAGCGAAGTCTTTTCGCTCCTCGCGCTCCTGGACCAAACCCCGGCCGTCGATCCCGCG
>JBFLVN010000336.1:0-3771 GCA_040758475.1 Bdellovibrionota bacterium | reverse complement strand
ATGTATTATATATACTAACAGCGATGGCGCGACGAGGAGGCCCAAACCCTTGAACCCCAAAGACACCAAACGGCTGGCGGCCAAGGCCAAGGAAGTAAGCCGCGTCCTCCAGGGGCTCGCCCACCCTGTCCGGCTCCGCATGCTTTGCCGCCTTTGCGATGGCCCCGCTTCGGTCAAAGAGCTTCAGGAGGCCTCCGGCCTCTCCCAGGCCGGGACATCCCAATTCCTCGCCCGCCTCCGGAAAGAAGGGCACGTGGAGGCCAAACGGAAAGGCCGGTTCGTCTACTACACCCTTCGCGATTCCCGGGAAGCCCGGCTGATCGAAGTCATTGGCCGCATCTACTGCAAATCCAAGGATACGAAAGAGGAGGTCCTATGAGAGCGCCGATCCTTCCCACACTCCTTTTGCTCGCTTTAATCTTTCCGAAGACCGCCGCCGCGGAAACGCTTTCTTTCGAGGAACTCTGGGACCGTATCCGGGATCGCTCGGCCGCCGTGGAGGCGGGCGGAAACGGCGCGGACGCCGCCACCCTGGCGGCGGAGCGCGCGGATCGCCACTGGTATCCCAAGCTCCTCCTCGACACCCGCGCCTACGCGACCAACGACGCGGGCCTTACCTTCTTTTCGCTCCTAG
Organism: Bdellovibrionota bacterium; assembly: GCA_040758475.1. Taxonomy (GTDB): domain Bacteria; phylum JAGRBM01; class JAGRBM01; order JAGRBM01; family JAGRBM01; genus JBFLVN01. Next base: position 3,137 of record JBFLVN010000336.1, on the reverse strand, counting down.
GAGAGCGGAGGGCCACGGCCGCCGATTTCGCGCCAAGTCCGTTAAATCATCCCGGTTCTGAACTTTTCGAAAAAGGCTCCCTGATCCTGGATTTCCCCCTTTACGAAGGCGGCCAGAAGGAAGTCCTGGCCGATTCGGCAAAACTCGCCGCAGTGGCCAAGGCGACTGAACGGGATGCGGCACTCCAAGCCGAGTTCGCCCAAACAGTTCTGGCGTACGCCCTCATTCTCTCCAACAAATCCGAAGACAAGGAATTATCCAAACTGGCCGGACAGGTGGACGAACTCCTGCGGCGCTATCAACTCGGCTCCAAGAGCAACCCCGTGGGTTACGCCGGGGCACTAGGTCTTAAATCCCTCCGCGCCCGGCTCTCGGGTCTTCTGGAACGAAGCAAAGCGACCCAGAAGAGCCTCATTGCGGGCCTCTCGATCCGGGCCGAAATCAATCCGGAGGCCTGGGAACCAAAGGAAGAATCCTTCACCCAGCTAATTAACGATGCCCTTGGAAAAGCCGGAGAAACCCAAGAGGCCGGTTCTTCCCTTCAAGCCCGCGCAATGCTCGAAGGCGCGGCGGCCGCCGAGCGGGCGGCGGCAGCGGAGAAGGCACGATTCCTGCCCCGGGCTGGTCTCTTCGCCCAAGGCGACCTCACGAACGGCGACCGGGCCACGGATGGCAGCTACACCGCCGGCGCCTACCTTCAATGGAATCTCTTCGACGCCCCCAGTTACGGCGCCCACCGGCAAGCCGGGTTGGAGGCGGCGGCCCTTCGGCTGCAAGCCAAGCATCAGGCCCAGGACGACCGCATCGCCCGGGCCCAGGCGCGCGAAGCGATCCTGGCGATTGAGGCTAATTTGAAACTCCTTCAGGAAAGCCTCGATCTGTCCGGCGAACAGATACAGACCTCGGAAACGCTCTTCCGGAACGGCTCGATCAACGCCCTTCAACTAGCCGAAGTCCTCTCTCGAAGGACGGACCTCATCCTGGCCAAGAGCCAGGCCGAAAGTCAGTGGATCGAGACGAGCATCCAGAACTTCCTTCGTTCGGGCGTCCTGCCCAGGAGCGCGTCATGAGTACGGATAGCAAAGCGGGATTTGCCGGAAAGCTCGCGCAAACCTTCGTTCATTCGAAGCTCACGCCGCTCATTGCGCTCGCGAGCCTGTTCCTTGGCCTCATGGCCGTCTGGTTCACGCCCAAAGAAGAAGAACCCCAGATTTCCGTCCCCATGATCGACATCCGGGTGGGAGCGCCGGGGTTCGAAGCGCCCGAAGTGGAACGCAAAATCACCGAGCCCATCGAACGGGCCGTGTGGGGGCTCGATGGGGTCGAGTACGTCTACTCCACCAGCCAGGCGAGCGGCGCCCTGATCACGGTCCGCTTCAAAGTGGGCGAGCCCATGGAGCCTAGCCTCGTGAAGGTCCACCACAAACTCATGGTGATCCGTTCGGAGCTTCCAGAAAACGCGCTCTCGCCGGTCGTGCAGTCCTATTCGATCGACGACGTTCCCTTCCTTACGCTCACCTTCAGTTCCAGGGAACGGGACGATTACAGCTTGCGGGCCCTCATCGCCCCCCTCGCCCGCCAGCTTTCGAGCACGCCCGACTTGAACCGCGTGGAACTCCTCGGCGGCAGGCGGCGCGCGATCCGGGTGATCGTCGACCCCGCAAAGCTTCAAAACCGGGGCGTTTCCCTTCTCGCAGTCGCCCAGGCCCTCGAATCCAACAACACCCTCCTCCCCGCTGGAAAAACCTGGGGGGCGGAAAACGTCTTCGACGTGGAAGTGGGCGGGCGGCTCTCGGAGGCAAAAGAGATCGCCAACTTGGCTATCGGCCAGCGCGGTGGTGCTCTTGTCCGCATCCGGGATGTGGCGGAAGTCACCGACGGCCCCGAAGAGCGCGTGCGCGCCTCCGTCCTTCTCGACCGCCACAAGCCGGGCGCTTCGGAGACGGCCGTCTCCCTCGTATTCGCCAAACGGAAGGGAACGAACGTCGTCGCCCTCTCCCGCCAACTTTTAAAGCGCGCAGGGGTATTCGCTCAAAACCTGCCCCCGGACGTGCACATGAACGTGACGCGGGATTACGGATCGACCGCCGCGGATAAATCGAACGAACTCATCGAGCATCTTCTTATCGCGACCCTCTCGGTCGCCGTGCTCATCGCCCTCTTCATGGGGCTGCGTGCTTCGCTCGTTGTGGCCATCGCCATTCCCGTGACCCTCGCCCTCACGCTCGCGATCTATTACTTCCTCGGATACACCCTTAACCGCGTCACCCTTTTCGCCCTCATCTTCTCCATCGGAATCCTGGTGGACGATGCCATCGTCGTGGTCGAGAACATCGAGCGTCACCTGAAGATGGGCCACGGAAAGAACCTGATCCGCGCCACCCTGGACGCCGTATCCGAAGTCGGGAACCCCACGATCCTGGCGACCTTCACGGTCATCGCCGCCATCCTCCCCATGGCCTTCGTCCGCGGCCTCATGGGCCCCTACATGAAGCCGATCCCCGTGGGGGCGAGCCTCGCCATGATCGTCTCCCTCTTCGTCGCCTTCATCATCACGCCCTGGGCTTCCGCCCGGATTCTCAAGCACGCCCCCCACTCCGGAACCGAGCCGAAAAAGGAAAACAGCGAGAGCCTCTTGGACCGGCTCTATCGGAAAGTGATGAACGGATTCCTTGGAAACTGGATTTCAAGCGGCGCGTTTCTCGCCTTCTCGGCCGCTCTCTTCTTCCTGGCGGCGAGCCTCGTCTACTTCAAGAGCGTCAAGGTGAAGATGCTCCCCTTCGACAACAAGAGCGAGTTTCAGGTTCTCGTCGATTTTCCGCCCACCACCCCGCTCGAGAAAAGCCTCTCTCTTGGCGAAGAACTGGGGCGGAAAATCCTGGAGAACAAAGACGTCGAGAAAATTCAGGTCTATTCCGGCGAAGCCGCCCCCTACTCCTTCTCCGGCATGGTGAAGCACGCGTTCCTTCGCGGACGGGACGACCAGATTGATCTGCAAGTGGTTCTCTCCGAAAAATCCAAGCGGAAAGCATCAAGTCACGAAATTATCTCGGCGCTCCGGCCGGTCATTGCCGGGTTCGGGAAAGAGCACGGCGCCGTGACAAAAGTTCTTGAAATTCCCCCTGGCCCCCCGGTGC
>JBFLVN010000335.1:0-3841 GCA_040758475.1 Bdellovibrionota bacterium | reverse complement strand
ACCGCTCCCCTCTTGCCGCACCGTGTCAAACCCTGTTCTAATCCGGGTTCGGAGGTTCCCCCATGACCGTCCCCATCGAAGGCTTCGTCCACCCCGACTTCAAGCCCGTCCGAAGGGCTCTTAAAAACATGCTCAAGGATACGCGCGGCGGCGCGGCGGTGACCGTCTACCACCGGGGCCGGTGCGTGGCCGACATCTGGGGCGGCCTTAAGGACGAGCAGGGAAATCCGTGGGAAAAAGACACGGCCTCCGTCTCCTTCTCGACGACCAAGGGGGTGTCCTCCACGGCCCTTCACGTGCTCGCCGACCGGGGGCTTCTCCGGTACGACGATCCGGTCTGCAAGCACTGGCCCGAGTTCGCCCAAAGCGGAAAGGAAGAAATCACCATCCGCCACGTCCTCTGCCATCAGGCCGGGCTCTACAACATCCGGGAACTCGTGGACGACGCCGGCCGCATGCTCGACTGGGAGCACATGACCGAAAAACTCGCCGCCGCCGCTCCCTCCAAGGAAGCCCGGACGCGCTCGGCCTACCACGGGCTTACCTACGGCTGGCTCGTGGGGGAGATCGTCCGGCGCATCGCGAAGAAACCTTTTTCCGAATTCATCCGGGACGAACTGGCAAAGCCCCTCGGCCTCGACGGCCTCTATATCGGCGCGCCCCCAGAAGCCCTACGGCAGGCGGCGCGGCTCGTCCAGATGGGCGACGTGCTCCGCAAGCGAAGCGGCCGGGGTGGCTCTCCCGATAAGAAAAAGCAGATGGAGCGGCGCGTAAGCACGGTGCAAGGCATCCTGCGGTTTTTCGGCGTCCCGCTCAATGCGAGGCGCACCCAGGCGGCCCTGGCCCCCCGAGGGATTTCCAATTTTGATTTTTCATCCGATGAAGTCCTCAAGGCCTCCATCCCCGCCGCCAACGGCCTCTTTACGGCCCGCTCGCTCGCCCGGCTCTACGGAATGCTGGCGGGCAAGGGCGAACTCGAAGGGACGCGCCTCGTGAGCGAGAAAACCGTCTGGGCGCTCAATGAAATCCAGACCACCGACTTCGACCGCGTCGTCCCCATCCCCATGCACTGGCGCCTCGGATACCACCGGGCCTGGACGACGCGCGGTTCCCCCCGCAAGGCCTTTGGCCACTACGGCTTTGGCGGCTCGGGGGCGTGGTGCGATCCGGAGCGGAACCTCTCCTGCGCCCTCGTCCTGAACAGCGGCGTCGGCACGCCCTTTGGAGACATCCGCACCGCCCGCATCGGCGGCGTAGCCCTTGCCTGCGCGAACGGGCGGTAACCATGCAAAAGCGCCTCGAAGGAAAGGTCGCCCTCATTACCGGCGCCAGCCGGGGCATCGGCCGCGAACTGGCCCTCGCCTTCGCCCGCGAAGGGGCGGACATCGTGGTGGCCGCCAAGAGCACGGAGAGCACGGAACGGCTTCCGGGCTCCATCCACACCGTCGCCAAGGAAATCGAAGCCCTGGGACGCAAGGCCCTTCCTGTTTCCTGCAACGTGCGGGAGGAAGAGGAAATCCAGAACACGGTCTCGAAAGCTTATGAAACCTTCGGACACATCGACATCCTCGTAAACAACGCGGGGGCCCTCTGGTGGGAGCCGGTCTTAAACACCCCCTCCAAGCGGTTTGACCTCATTATGGACGTAAACGCCCGCGGCGCGTTCCTCTGCGCCCAGGCCGTCCTCCCCGGCATGATTCGCCAGGACTGGGGGCACATCATCAACATGTCCCCGCCCATCGATCTTAGAGTCCTTCCGGGGCGGGTCGCCTACTTCATTTCGAAATTCGGCATGACCATGCTCTCGCTCGGGCTTCCGGGCGAACTGCAAGGGAAGAACGTGGCCGTCAATTCCCTCTGGCCCGTGACGATCATCGAGAGCCAGGCGAGCATCAACTGGGGCCTGGGGGATAAATCCACGTGGCGGAAGGCCAGCATCATGGCCGACGCGGCGCTCGCTGTCGTGACGAAGGAACCCAAGTTCCGGACGGGAAAAGCTCTATTGGATGAAGATGTACTTCGCGAAGAAGGCGTTACGGATTTTTCCAAATACGCCTGCGTCCCCGGAACCGACCCGGCCAAAATCCGCTTTAAAGAATAACAAGGAAATTCAATCGCCGTTCATCCGCGGCTAATTCGCGTTCTTAAAGTCTCACAATTCTCTCTGCCGCCTGAACGAGGGCCTCTTCGTGGCTCACGCACAGGATCGTCCGTCCTTTCACTTTTTCGGCGCGAAGGGTCTGGATGAGCGCATCCCGCGTCGCGGGATCGAGAAAGGCCGTTGGTTCATCGAGCAAAAGAATGGGCGCGCCGGAGAGAAGCGCCCGGGCGAAGGCGAGCCGTTCCCGCTCGCCGCCGGAGAGGGCCGAGCCCAGGTCCCCCACGTCCAGGTCGAGCCCCGCCGGATCGCTTCGCACGCGGGCGGCGAGGTTCGCTTTTTCGAGGGATTCCCAAAGCTCTTTCTCCCCTGCATCCGGCGCGGCCAGAAGGAGATTCTCCCGGACGGTCCGGCCCGGGAGGAGCGGTTCTTGCGTTACAAGGGCGCAGAGGGGGCGGATTTTCCCCCAGGCGCTTTGAGTGGCGTCGTCCTGGCCCAGGAGGATTTTTCCGCCCTTGGGGTGCTCGGCGCCGAGGAGGAGCCGAAGGAGCGTCGTCTTCCCCGCGCCGGAGGGGCCCGTGAGCGCGATCCATTCAGCGGGACGGATCGCGAAAGAGAAGCTCTCGAAGACCGGCGCCTTGCCGTTGTAAGAGAAAGAAACGGACTCGAACTTTATCTCACCAAAATCCCTGCTGGCGGACGCCGATGGAATATCTCCCGGGGATTCTTCGAGCAACGCCACGACCCGTTCCGCCCCGACGCGGGCTTCGGCGAGCCGGGAGAAGATTCCCGAAAGCTCGGAGAGAGGCCCGTAGAGGAGAAAACAAAGGGGAACGGCCGTGAGGAGATCGGACGGAGAGAGTTCCCCCCGCACAACGGCGCCCTGGCCCACGAACAAGACGGCCAGCACGCCCGCGATCCGGAGGAGGTCGGCGCCTTGGAGGCCCAGGGCCGAGAGGCGCGAGAGCCGCGCCGCCTCGGCCGTCGCCCGGGCGCCTCGGCGGGCGAGTTCTTCGGCCACCTGCCTCCGGGAGTCCAGGGCTTGCAGGATTTCGGCGCCCGCGAGGGTTCGAAGGAGATAGTCGCTCTGCTCGAACCGGGCGAGGCGCTCTTCTTCCGCCCGGCGGCGAAGCCCCTTGCCCAGGAAGAGCAGCAGAAGGACACCAAGGGGAAGGATGAAGAGCGCAGAGACAAAGAGCGGCCTCGCGATCCAGAAGAGGGCGCCCAGAAACACGGCGACACGGAAAGGAACAAGCCAGAGCGTTCCGTAGAAAATCCGGGCCAGGGAGAGAAGGCGCCGCAGGTCGTCCGTCAGGCGCAGGACCATCTCCCCCGATCCCTCCTTCGCCCAGAAGGAAGAAGGCCGGGAAAGAAGGGCAGAGAGAAGTTTGCCCTGCATGGCTCCTAGAAAATCCGATTCTACTCGGGCGGCAAGCAGCGGCTCGCGCCATTTAAGGAGGAAAAGAACCGCGATGGAAAACAACAGCAGACCGCCGCACGCAAGAGAAGAAAGAACGGCCCCCATCCCCTCCCCCGCCAGCACGCGGTCGAAGGTGGTCCGGAGGGCCGTGAGCAAAAGAAGCTGGGCCGCGAGCGCGCCAAGGCCCAGGATCGAACGCCCGAGGAAGGCCCCCCGCCAGGGGCGAAGGAGCGCCAGGGCCCGGCCAATGGGATCGGCCGCGTTCTTTGAATCCGGTTCCACGCTCGTAGAGAGGGTAGTCTACACTTGTCCCGTGGCCACCG
>JBFLVN010000334.1:0-3854 GCA_040758475.1 Bdellovibrionota bacterium | reverse complement strand
CGACTCTAGTACAGGGCCGGGCCGATGTCCACCCGGCGGAATGGTCTAGAAGGCCTTAAGAGGCGCTTTCGGAGGTTCCGGCGCCATCGCCCGCGTCGGTCACTTTGCCGGCGATGTACTCTTTGCCGACCCGGATCCGCACTTTTTCCGCGACTTCCACGGTGATCGTCCTGTCCCCCACGCGGGTGATGCGGCCGTAGATGCCGCCGTTGGTAATCACTTCGTCGCCCGGCTTCAAAGCGCCGAGCATGCCCTGGTGTTCCTTGGCTTTCTTCTGCTGGGGGCGGATCAGCATGAAATAGAAGATCACGAAGATGAGGATGAGAGGGATGAGGCTCACGAACGGATTGGGTTGCTGGCCGCCTTGGGACGGCGGGGCCATCTGAAGCAGAAGTTGGACGGTGGAATTCACTTATCGGCCTCCCTGGAGGGATTCAAGAAGCGCCTTCTTATATCCGAGGAACCTTCCCTCCGCAATCGCTTCCCGGATTTCGCGCATCACGGCTTCGTAGAAATAGATGTTGTGGGTGGTGAGGAGCCGGGCCGAGAGGATTTCCCCCGCCATATAGAGGTGCCGGAGGTAGGCCCGGCTATAGTACTGGCAGGCGTAGCACCCGCAGCCTTCTTCGAGGGGTTTATCCGACTGGGCGTGTTCGGCGTTCTTGATGGCGAGCGGGCCCCGCCGGGTGAAGGCCTGCCCGTTGCGGGCGTTGCGGGTGGGAAGGACGCAATCGAAGAGATCGACCCCGTGGGTGACGGCTTCGAGGATGTCCTCCGGCCGCCCCAGGCCCATGAGGTAGTGGGGCCTTTGGGGGTCGAGGGCATCGGCCATACCGGCCAGGGTTTCTGCGAATTTTTCCGGCGTTTCCCCGACCCCGAGCCCCCCGATGGCCAGGCCGTCGAAGGGGAGGGCTCCGATCTGGGAGGCATGCCGTCGCCTGAGTTCCACGTCGACGCCACCCTGGATGATGCCGAAAATCCGCTCCGGCTTTTCCTGGCGGTTCTTGAGGGAACGCTCCGCCCAGCGGGTCGTCAGGTCGAGGGATTTTTCGAGGTATTCCCGGGGTGCATCGGCGGCTGGGCATTCGTCCAATACCATGGCGATGTCCGAGCCCAGTTGCCGCTGGATGCCGATGACCCCTTCCGGGGTGAGAAGGTGTTCCGATCCGTCCAAGTGGGAGCGGAAAAGGACGCCTTGCTCGCTGATCTTCCGGAACGTGGCGAGGCTGTAGACCTGGAACCCCCCCGAGTCCGTCAGGATGGGTTTCTCCCAGTGCATGAAGCGGTGCAGCCCGCCCAGGGATTCGATCGTGCCGGCGCCAGGGCGCAGATAGAGGTGATAGGTATTGGCCAGGATGAGGGACGCCCCGCAAGCTTCCACCTCCTCGGGGGTCATGGCTTTGACCGTTCCGTAGGTTCCGACCGGCGCAAAGCAGGGCGTGGGGACTTCACCCCTCAAGAACCGCATGCGGCCCGTGCGCGCCCGGCAGGCAGGGTCGCGGGCGGCGATCTGGAAAAAGTCATCGCCCATGGCGGCCCCCTAGTTAGACGAGCCCCCGGCCCCTTGCCAGGGTTTCTTGAACAGGGCTCAGCCGGGAACTATCTTTGAAATTCCTGAGTGGTTCAGGGGGGTTGCGGGGGCATCCTGGCAGGCCGCCGGTGCGGGTGGCCGCTGGGCCCTTGTGTCATGTCGTCAACAGACGCCGATATTCGAAAAGTCCGGCTTTCCGATCCGAGCCAAGGCGGCGCCAGCATCAGGCCCGATGAATCGCTCGTCATCGACAATTCCAACGCCCAGAAGCAACGCCAGATTTTCGAGCGTTTCGGGCGCACTTACCGGGCGGGCGAGTTCGTCTTCAAGGAAGGCGACATCGGCCGCGAGATGTTCATTATTCAGGAGGGGCAGGTAAAGCTCATCAAGAAAATCCGCGGCGAGCGGCGCGTGATCGAGACGGTGGGGGCCGGGGACTTCTTCGGTGAGATGGCGATCTTGAACTCCCGCCCGCGGAGCCTCACCGCCGAAGCGGCGTCGGATGTAAAACTCCTCATCTTCCCGCCAGAGACGTTCGAGGCCCTGGTAGTCTCGAACACGGGGCTCGCCCACCGGATCATCCGCACGCTGGCCGGGCGCCTTCAGAACGCCGACAACCACATCGAGAACCTCCTCTACCTGGATGTGGAATCCAAGCTCGTGAACGCCCTCCTCAAGCTTCTGGATACCACCGGCATTCCCGAGAAGGGGGGAATCCGGCTCGACCTGACGCCGACGGAACTGGCCGAGAAGGTGAGCCTCACGGCGGATCAGGTAAAGCGCGTGATGCTGGAACTGGGGAAAAACGGCGTGATCCAGATCCAGAAAAAAGCCCTTCTTGTTCCCGATACGGCCAAGCTGGAGAAGGCTCTCACCTATCTCGATATGCGCGCGGAACTCCAGTTCGCCAAATCCCAGAAAGAGCCGTTGTAACTTCGCTCTTACGGTTTCTGCGCCCAGAGCAGGATTCTCTTGAACGTGAAGAAGAACGGCCTCTGATCGCCCATGCGGGCGAGGAGCCGCTCCCGGTATCGTTCCACGAAATTTTCGAAATCTGCTGGCGCGAGCTTTTCCTCGTAGGCCGTAAGCGTCGTGCCCCGCGTCCACTCGGCCACTTCCGCCGTGGAGGCGAGCTCGTGCAGGTAGACTTGCAGCCGGACGTGCTGTTCCGCGAAACCTGATTTTTTGAGCAGGAGCGCGTACGCCTCGGGCGAGAGCACGGGCGAAGCCAGCACGAAACCGCCCAGGAGGCTCTGGAAGGGCTCTGTCCGGGCTACTTCCGCCGCGCACTCGTGGGAGGCGTGGTCGTTGTTCGCGGGCATCTGGACGGCGAGTTGCCCCCCGGGGGCGAGCAGGGTGGAAAGGCGCCCGAAAAGTTTTTCGTGATCCAGAACCCAGTGGAGGGCGGCGTTGGAAAAGAGGAGATCGAAGGGGCCGCCCGAAAAATCCTCGATGGCGCGGCACTCGAAAGAAAGGTCGGGTTCGATGCAAGAGACGGCCCGTTCGAGCATCTGCTTGGAACGGTCGATGCCGCGGGTTTCCCGCGCCCGGAGCGCGAGGTGGAGTTCGCGCGTCAGTTCCCCCGTGCCGCATCCCAAATCGGCGATCCGCAGGGCGGGGCGGGGGCGGATGAGCCGGACGAGATCGTCGAAGGGTTGCCGCCGTTCGGCCCGGAAACGTTCGTACTGCCGGGGGTTCCAGGAGTCCTTGGCCATCGCGGGGAGTATGCCCGGCAAAAGGGGACCGTTGGAAATCATTCCGGCGGCTTTCGGCGTGTGACGTGGGATGTCACGCCCGCGGGATACCTTCAGAGCAAGAAAGCGGAGGGTTTATCCAGATGGTCCAGGGCATGGGATTGTGGATCGCAACGGTATCCGGATTCTTTTCCGGCGCGGCGGCCGCCTTTTTCGCCAACCGGGCGCTCGGCCTCTAGGGCCGTTTTCAAGGCGCGCTTTCTTCGGGGAACTTGCGGGGAATGAAGGCCCGGTAGAGGACGAGCGAGCAAATCCACAGGAGCGCGGCGAAGGAGATGAACTTCGCGGCCCGGGAGAGCTTTTCCGAGCGCCGCAATCCCGCTAGCACGCGCTCGAGACCCGTTTGGCGGGCCATCAGGGCGGCCGACGTGTCCCGCGTTTCTTCGAAGGAGCGGACTTCGACGGTGGCCTCCTCGCAGACGTACCGCCGTTTTTGCCAGGTGTGGAGCGAGGGCATTCCCTGAACGGGGCGCGGGAACCATCCCGAGAAGATCATTTTGATTTTATAGGTCCCGGGCCGTTCAAGGGCTTCGCGGGTTTCGAGGGTGTACGTCCAAACGGGCTCGCCG
>JBFLVN010000333.1:0-3855 GCA_040758475.1 Bdellovibrionota bacterium | reverse complement strand
TCACAGGCACCGCCGACCAATCGTGGTATGGGGAAAAAAGTCCTTGTCGTAGGTTCGGGGGGGCGGGAACACGCTCTCTGCTGGAAGATCGCCCAGAGCCCCGAAGTCTCGAAGGTCTATTGCGCCCCCGGCAACGCCGGGATCGCGCAGGCGGCCACGTGCGTTGAAATACCCGCCGAGGACGTCGAAGGCCTCGTCCGCTTCGCCCACCAGGAAAAGATCGACCTCGCCGTCGTAGGGCCCGAACTCCCCCTTACCCTGGGGCTCGTAGACCGCCTGACGGAAGAAGGCATCAAGGCCTTCGGGCCCACCAAGGCCGCCGCCGAACTCGAAGGTTCCAAGGCCTTTGCCAAGGACCTCATGCGGGAAGCCGGAGTCCCCACGGCCGACTATCAGGTCTTCGAGGATGCCGCCGGGGCCCTTCGCTACTTCCGCGAAAAAGAAGGAAAAGTCGCCATCAAGGTCTCGGGCCTTGCCTCGGGCAAGGGGGTCATCCTTCCCCAGAGCATCGAGGAAGGGGTCGAAGCCATCGACCGGATTTTTACGAAGCGCGAATTCGGCGATGCCGGCACCCGGGTGGTGATCGAAGAGTTTCTCGAAGGCGAAGAACTCTCGCTTCTGGCTCTCTGTGATGGAACGACGGCCTTGCCCCTGGAGGGAGCCCAGGACCACAAGGCGCTGCTGGATGGCGACCAGGGCCCCAACACGGGCGGCATGGGCGCCTACTGCCCCGCCCCGATCCTCACCCCCGCCCTTCTCAAGCAAATCGACAAGGACGTTCTCAAGCCCACCCTGCGGACTCTTAAAAAGATGGGCCGGCCCTTCAAGGGTGTCCTCTACGCGGGGCTCATGATTACGAAGGACGGCCCCAAAGTGCTCGAGTACAACGCCCGCTTCGGCGATCCCGAGTGCCAGCCGCTCCTCATGAGGATGGATAGCGACCTCGTACCCCTTCTCGAAGCCTGCGCCGATGGGATCCTCAAAGGGAAAAAGATCGACTGGAAGCGGGAGGCAGCCGTGAGCGTCGTCATGGCCTCCAAGGGCTATCCGGGCTCCTACGAAAAAGGAAAGGAAATTACGGGTCTCGATCAGGTCGCCAAGGAAGGCGTCCAGGTCTTCCACTCGGGTACGAAGCGCTCGCCCGAGGGGAAAATCCTTACGAACGGCGGCCGCGTCTTGGCCGTCACGGCCTTGGGTCTCACGCTCAAGGACGCCGTGGACCGGGCTTACGAGAACGTCCGCCGTATCCAGTGGGAAGGCGCCCAGTACCGCACCGACATCGCCCGCAAAGGCCTCCGGCGCCTCAAGGAACTGGAAACGGAAGCCCCCCTCAAGCGCAAAACGCCCGTGAAGAAAGCGCTGCTCGGACTCAAAAGCGGCTGACGGAGATCAGGGACCTTGCGGGCTCGAAACGGTTACCCTGAGACGCCATGAGTACCGCCCACGAATTCCGCTGCCACCTCACGTGGACCGGCGCCAAGGCCGGGAAGCCCTTCACCTACGACACCTACTCGCGGGACTTTCTGGCCGAAACCCCAGGAAAGCCGCCGCTTCCATTAAGCGGGGCGGAAGCATTCAAGGGCGACCCGGCAAAGAGCAATCCCGAAGACCTGCTCGTCGCTTCGCTATCGGCCTGTCACGCCCTTACGTACCTCGCTATCTGTTCTCGCTCGAAGGTCACGGTCCTCGCCTACGAGGACGAAGCGAGCGGCACGCTCGAAAAAGTGGGCGACGTGATGAAGTTCACCAGCGTCACCTTGCGCCCCAAAGTGACCCTCTCCAAGGCCGACGATGAAACCCGGGCCCTCACCCTCCACGAAAAAGCCCATCACCAATGTTTCATCGCCAATTCCGTGAACTTCGAAGTCCGCGTCGAGCCTCAAATCGTCGTCGGCGGGTGACGAGGCGTTCTTGAAACGCAAAATTTCAGGAACGATCGCCGGTATCGGCATCGACGTCGTTTCCATCGAACGCATGGGGAAATCCCTTAAAAAGCAGGATTTTTCCAAAATTGTTTTCACGAATCGGGAACAACGGGAAGCCGGCCGTCTTTCGGCCCGGCGGCGAATCGAACACCTGGCGGGGTGCTTCGCCGCGAAGGAAGCTTTTTACAAAGCGCTTTCTTCCGCCGGGGGTAAAGCCGGGTGGCGGGACGTCGAAATAGCCGGTTCCCCCCGAAAGCCCCCTCGCCTTCTGGTCTCCTCAAAACTAAGGCGGACTCTGGAACGGAAGGGCATCGGAACTATCCATCTCTCCCTCTCCCACGACGCGGGGGTGGCCGCCGCCGTGGTGATCCTGGAACGCAGGTAAAAGGGGCTTTCCGTTCCTGACGCCCATCATGACCGGAAGTTAGCAGGCCGCCGTACGCTTCCCAATGGATGGACGCGCCGTGGCCCGAAAACCCAAAACCGCCTCCCGCCGGGTAAAGGCCCACTCCAAGGAACCACCCATCACCAAGGAGCACGGCCTCGCGCTCGCCCGCGAAATGCTCCTCCTGCGGCGCTTCGAGGAAAAAGCCGACGAACTCTACAGCCTCGGAAAAATCCGGGGGTTCCTCCACCTCTACATCGGAGAAGAGGCCGTGGCCGTTGGGGCCATGCGGGCTTTGGGGCCCGAAGACTCGATCGTCGCTACCTACCGGGAGCACGGCCACGCCATCTGCCGCGGCATATCGCCCGGCGCCGTGATGGCAGAAATGTACGGGAAAACGAACGGCTGCAGCCGGGGCCGCGGCGGCTCCATGCATCTTTTTGATGCCGGCCGGAAGTTCTATGGCGGACACGCCATCGTGGGCGCCGGAATCCCCTTCGCCGTCGGCATCGCGCTTGGCGACAAATACCTGGGTCGCCCCCACGTGACGGCTTGCTTCTTTGGCGATGGCGCCGTGGACGAAGGGGAGTTCCACGAGTCCATGAACCTCGCCGCCCTCTGGAAGCTCCCGGTCCTCTTTCTCTGCGAGAACAATCTCTACGCCATGGGCACCGCCCTCGAACGGCACCAGTCCGTCCGCGATCTTGCCGCTCACGCCCGCTCCTACGGCATCGCCGCCGACACGGTGGACGGCATGGACGTGCTAGCCGTCGAGCGGGCCGTCCGCCACGCCGCCGAAGCCGTCCGCAAGCAAGGAGCACCCCGATTCCTTGAACTCCAGACCTACCGTTACCGTGGACACTCCATGGCCGATCCGGTCCTCTACCGAAGCAAGGAAGAAGTGGCCGAGTGGCAGACACGTGATCCCATCTCCGGCCTCTTCCTCAAAATGCGCGAATGGGGCCTCCTCGCCGATCCGGACGTAGAGGCCCTCGAACGCTCCGTCGCCGAGGAGATCACCAAGGCCGTGGACTTCGCCGAGAAGGGCGAGTGGGAGCCGGTCGAAGAGCTCTACCGCGATGTCTACGCCAAAGCCGGGAGCCGCCCGTGAAGCTCACCTACCGCGAAGCGCTGAAAGACGGCCTTCGGCGGGCACTCCAAAGCGACCCACGTGTCTTCCTCGTGGGAGAAGACGTAGGCCGCTACGGTGGCGCCTTCGCCGTAAGCAAGGGCCTTCTCCAGGAATTCGGCCCCGAACGGGTACGCGACACACCCCTTTCTGAATCGGGATTCGTAGGGGCCGGGATCGGGGCCGCCGTAGCAGGGCTTCGCCCCATCGTCGAAGTGATGACGGTGAACTTCAGCCTCCTCGCCCTCGACCAGATCGTTAATTCGGCGGCCACGTTCCGCTACATGTCGGGTGGCCAGATCGGCATCCCCCTCGTCGTCCGCATGGCGAGCGGCGGCGGACGGCAACTGGCCGCCCAACATTCCCACAGCTTCGAAGGATGGTTCGCCCATGTCCCGGGCATCAAAGTGCTCGCC
>JBFLVN010000332.1:0-3873 GCA_040758475.1 Bdellovibrionota bacterium | reverse complement strand
CCACCAGGGCAAGGGGCCGGTCTTCATCCATCCCACCGGGACGACGCGCAAGGCCAAGGACGTCTTTTCCGATCCCGCCAAGTGGCAGTGCGAAGCGGGCGAGGACGTGTGGGTTCCCGGTTCCATCATGGGCAAGGGCATTGCCCACTGGGAAGAAGGAATCATCGCCACGATCCACGGCCAGCGGAAGGGAAAACCGCTCGCCAAGCCCGTCAACTACCACGACGGAAATCTGAAGGGAGAGGACACGGAGAAGATCCTCTCCGCTCTCGCTCTTACGCCCGTCGAGCAATCGGCCATCGACCGCCTGCGCTCGGGCTCTACCCGGGAAGAGACCTTCAAGGCCCGGCCCAAGTGGGATTCGGCCACGAGTTACGATTTCTCGTTCCCCAAACCGTTCCCCGTTTCCAAGAGCGCTCGGCTTGCGAATGGCAAGCATGGCGCCGACTGGCTCTCGCCCCGCAAGGGCGTGAACGTGGCGCTCAAGGAACTCTCCGAGAAGAACAAGGACTATTTGATGGCCGTGGACATGGACCTGGGCGGTTCGACCCAGCTCGCCGCCATGGCCGGTCCCATCGGGGCGCGCTTTGTCCAGGCCGGCATCCGGGAGCGGGGCGGGGTGCTCGCCGCCGCGGGCGCCGCCTACGGCATGCTTCGCAACCGCGCCGCTTCGGGCAATGGGAAAATCCCAAGCGTCTGTACCGGAACCTTCGCGGCGTTCCTCCAGGGCGTGGGGCGCGAAGGGCTCGAATTCATCGACTACCAGCAGGACCTCTGGGGCTACGACGCCGGGGGGCTGACAACGGGCCTGCCGGTCAAGGTGATCAGCTCCCACAACGGACTTAATCCCGGGAAAGACGGCATCACGGCCCACGGCCTCCACGGGATCGATCTCGTCTACGAATTGCCGCGCCTTCGCCGGGCCTTCGTTCCGGCGGACGCCAACCACGCCATTCATATCATCAAAGAGATGTTCCGCCTCGCGGACTATTCCATGTACATCGGGCCGCGGGATTTGACCCCGGTCATCGCCAAGCCCGGGAAACCCGAAGAGCCGCTCTTCGGCCCCGACTGGAAGTGGGAGTCCGTCTCGCTCGTCGAAAAGACCGATGGCGCCAAAGCCGCCCTTCTCGTCACCGGCCCCATCCTCTACCGGGCCCTCATGGCCAAGGACGAGCTTTCCAAGAAGAAAATCGCCACCGACGTTTATTTCGTGGGGCAAGTAAAGCCGTTCCCGGCGGCCAAGGTGCGGGAACTCCTCTCCGCCTACGACCGGCTCGTCACGCTGGAAGACGGTTTCGTGGGCGCCGAGGATTCGGCCCGGGGCCTTGCGGGCCTCGTCTCCGGCTGCCTTGCCCAGGGGCTCTCCGAGATCGCGAAGAAACGCTCGGGCTCGCTTCCGCGCCTCGGCAAGATCGGAAGCCGCGCGGGACAGACCATGTCCCAGGAGCCGGATGTGATCTACGACCAGTACGGACTCTCCATCGAGGAGATCGTCCGCTGCGTGGAAGGACTTAGTTGAACGTGCAACTTCAACGGGGATTTCGGGGCTTTTCCATCTTTTTCCTGACTCTTTCGATTTTTCTCTGGGGGGCCGCTTCGGGGTACGCCCAAGGGAGCAACCTCGGCCGCGACCAGGACCCCATGGTGGTCTCGGGCGAACCGCTCAAGGGGCTCTGGGGCGCCAAGCTTCCAAAGCTCCGCTTGATGAGTGAGCAGGGCGGAAAGCTCGTTCCCGTTCCCTTCCAGATCGACAAGGTTGACGTAGACGGCAAGTACATCATCGCGGGGCAGACTGTTCCCCCGGAAGTGGCGAAGGAAGTGGGTTTCGAGGAACCGCCCGAGTCCGAGAAACGGCAGAAGCGCATCAAGGCGTTCGAAAAGAGCCGCAAGGATTGGGAGAAGAAATTCGCGGGCGAGAAGGACGCCGCCCAGAAACTCGAGCAACAACGCGCCCAGGCCTATTTCGAGGAACGCGACGACGAACTCGATTACAACGACGAACTCGTCTTCATGGCCAAGGACGCGGGCGCCAAGGTAGACCGGGCGAAATGGCCCGTGCCCCGGGGGATCGAACTCGAACTTCGCGATCCGGTGGCGGGTGGCACGGGCTGGCTCTATTTGATCGACTACGCCAACGCCGATACGCCGCCCCTCAGCGCATCTGATTACGTGACCTACAAACCCCAGGGGGACATGGTGGAGTCCACGACCCTGCGGCTCGATTTCGTGGACGACAAGCCCCTGGTGCTTGAAGGGGGCTACCCGAGGAAGAACGGGAAAGAGCTCCCCAACCTCGTGGACCGCTTCAAGATGCGCATTACCTTGAAGCCCTGGCCGTTTTTCTGCGCTTCCCTCGATTTCGATGAGAACAACATCCGGGCCGTCACGTTGGGTTACAAGGACGGCCCCGTGCGGGTCATCCGCCGGAACCTCTTCTGGCTCGTGATCGCCGGGATCAAGCTTCCGTTCATCCCCCAGGCGTTCGTTTATTACACCTTCTACGAGAACGGCGTCATGGGGCCCACGGAAATCCGCAACCCCATCGATCCCAAGAAGATTCTCTGCAAAGGGAGCGTGGGCGGGGGTGGCATCGATTTCCGCTCCAACATGACCGGCGCCCGCGTCTACACGCCGTCCAAGAGCGAAACCAAGGCTCTCAATGTGCGCTTCGATGAGAAACGCCAGGATGTCGCATTGGATCACCAGTATTCGGTGGTTGCTTTGCGGGATAGCGACGGGACGGCTTTTCTGATCCGCGTGGAGCAGGGACCCGAGCTCAAAGCGGCGGGCGTCAACCAGCAACTTTTCCTTACCGATAACCCCGAAGTGAAAATGAAGCCGGAAGTCGAACCGGGCGCCCGGTACACGGGTTTTGGGGTCAACGTGCTCCAGGTTCCCAAAGGGGTCTTCTACCTTTATTTTTACATGTATCTCGTCAACGACTTCAAAGCCGGCGACGAAGCCAAGTTCATGAACATCCTGGACAAGCCGGTCGAAGTGAAGACGAACATCTAAAAGTTTACGGATCGGGGATGAGGGATGGGGCGGCGCTTGCGCCGCCCCTCTTTTTTTACGCAGCAGGGATCAGGGAACCAATACGAGTTTTCCGTAGCTTCCGCCCGAGCCGATGTCCCGCATGGCCTTGGGGGCGTCCTTCATCGGATAGGTCTTGGAGACGACGGGTCTTAGTTTCCCTTGGGAATAGAGTTTGAGGAGTTCGTCCATCGATTTGCGGACGAGGGCCGGGTTGTGCTTGCGGTATTCCCCGAAGTGAAGGCCCACGATGGCGATGTTCTTGAGGAGAATGCGGTTGGCGGCGATTTCGGGGATTCGTCCCGAAGCGAAGCCAATGACGACGAGCCGCCCCTCGAAGGCGATGCACTTGGTGGAAAGATCGAACGTGTCGCCTCCGACGGGGTCGTAGATGACGTCCGCTCCTTTGCCGCCGGTGATTTCCTTCACCTTGTCGACCCAGCTTGGCTCCTTGTAGGAGATCGCGTGGTCGGCGCCCATGTCACGGCAAACCCTGAGCTTTTCCTCCGAACTGGCCGTTGCGATCACCTTGGCGCCAAGAGCTTTCCCGATCTGCACCGCCGCCGAGCCCACGCCTCCCGCCGCCGCGTGGACGAGGAGCCATTCGCCGCTTTTTAGCTGCCCGCGGTGGACGAGCCCGAAGTAACTCGTCTGGTAGACGATGGGAAACGCCGCCGCATGCTCGAAGGGCATGGAATCGGGGATGGGAAAAATGTCCGTTTCGTAGGCCAGGGCGAACTCGGCGTAGCCGCCCGTGTTGGAAGTGGCCATGACGCGCTGGCCGGGTTTGAGGGACGAGCCCGGCGCTACGGCCTCGATGGTTCCGGAAATCTCGCC
>JBFLVN010000331.1:0-3890 GCA_040758475.1 Bdellovibrionota bacterium | reverse complement strand
AGGATCAATCCCGCATGGGGGTTCACCTCTCCCCCTCCGGGAGTGGGAACGTCACGTTGGGCGATCTCGTTTTCTTCGATACGAGCGGGCGTGGCGCCCCCAACCGGGTGACCCACGTGGGAATTTATCTCGCCAACGGCCGGATGATTCACTCAGGGTCGAGCAAGGGCGTCACCGAAGTGGATTTCAACCGGCAGTATTATCAATCCAAGTATCTCTTCGGCCGCCGCGTAACCACGTTCCCTCAATAAGGGCGCTGGCGGCCTCTTTCTCATCCGGTTAAGGTGATCTCGATGGACCCGCTCATTAACCGCCCGCGAAGGCTTCGCCGCACCCCCGCCCTCCGGCGCCTCGTGCGCGAGACCCGGCTCTCGGTGGACAATCTCGTCGATGGGATTTTCGCCGTTCCGGGAAAGAACGTCCGGGATGAAATCCCGAGCATGCCGGGGGTTTTCCGTTATTCCGTCGACCAGATCGGGGAAGAGGCCAAGCGGATCGCGGGCCTTGGAATCCCCGGGGCGATTTTCTTTGGCATTCCGGAAAAGAAAGACGAGAAAGGCTCCGCGGCCGACGATCCGCACGGCGTCGTCCAGAAGGCCATCGAAGCCTTCAAAAAAGCCGCGCCCGATACGCTCGCCATCGCCGACGTGTGCCTCTGCGAGTACACGAGCCACGGCCACTGCGGCATCGTGAAAGGGCAAGAAGTCCTAAACGACCCGACCGTCGAGCGCTTGGGGGAAGTGGCCCTTTCGCTTGCCCGCGCGGGCGCTGACGTGATCGCCCCCTCGGACATGGCCGACGGGCGTGTGGGGCACATCCGGCAAGTGCTCGACAAAAACGGTTTCTCGCACCTCCCGATCCTCTCCTACGCCGCTAAATACGCGAGCGCGTTTTACGGCCCCTTCCGGGAAGCAGCCGAGAGCACGCCCCAGTTCGGTGATCGCCGGGCTTATCAAATGGACCCGCCCAACGTCCGCGAAGCGATGAAGGAAATCCGCCTGGACATCGAGCAAGGGGCCGACATGGTGATGGTAAAGCCCGCTCTCGCCTACCTGGATGTCATCCGCGCGGCCCGGCAGGAATTCCTGGAGATTCCCCTCGCCGCCTACAACGTCTCGGGCGAATATTCGATGGTCAAAGCCGCCGCCCTCAAGGGGTGGATCGATGAAAAGCGGATCGTCGAAGAAATTTTGACGGGAATTCTGCGCGCCGGCGCGGACTTCATCCTGACCTACCACGCCAAGTTCGCGGCAAAAGAAATCTGCGGGAAATAATTTAATTGATCTCCGCCGGATCGGCGGGTGGCTTTCCGAGCACGATGGTGCCGTGGCGCTGTTCGTACTTCGTCACGTTGTCCTGGAGGGCCAGGACGAGGCGCTTGGCATGAGCCGGTGAGAGCGCGACCCGCGAGAGGAGTTTGGCGTAGCGGGTGCGGGCATGGACGAAGAGAAAATCCACCAGAAACGTGTCGTCCGTGTGTTCGATCGTCGCCATGTTGGAGAACTTGGGTTCGGCGCTGTGGGGATCGCTCTGGATCTGGATGGGCATTTGCTTGGGCTTGTCGGCCATTTCTTTCTTCCTCTCATTCCGGACTCGGATAACGATTCTAGGCGGCCCTTCTGGCAACGCCAGCGCGGCGGCTTGCTTCCAGGCTCTCCCCCATGAGACGCGAAAGGGCCCGGACGACGAACCAGCGGGGGGCGAACTTAACCCCCAGGGTACCCAGGAAATTCGCAAGGCCCGGCACTTTGACGTCCCAGCGGCTTTCGTAGGCCTTGAGCCCCCGCCGCACCGTTTCCTCAGCCGAGAGAACGGCCAGCCGGTCCGCCGACTGGAGGGCGATACCTGCCGCCTTCTGGAAGCCGGTGGGAACGGGCCCCGGGCACAAAGCCATCACCCGGACGCCAGAGCTTCGGACCTCCTCGGAAAGGGCGGCCGAAAAATTGAGAACAAAGGCCTTCGTAGCCGCGTAGGTAGACATGTAAGGCGCCGGCTGGAAACCCGCCACGGAGGCCAGGTGAATAACCCCTCCCCTGCCCCGCTTCACCATTCCCGGCAGGAAGTGGCGCGAGAGGGACACGAGGGCCTCGCAATTGAGGCGCACCATTCCGGCCTCCCAGGCCGGATCGCACGCGATGAATTCCGTCAGATCGCCGTAGCCCGCGTTGCTGACAAGATGTTCGACTTCGATGCCAAGCGCGTCCACCTCGCGGCAGAGTTTTTCCGCCCCGCCGGGCGCACCCAAATCGAGGGCGATCACCTTGGTTTGAACCCCATATTGTTTGGAGAGGGAACCGGCTAGTTCTTCGAGCTTTTCCCGCGACCGGGCCGTCAGGATCAAATTGGCTTTCTTGGCGGCCAGTTGCTTGGCGAACTCGGCCCCCAACCCCATCGAAGCGCCCGTAATCAATACCCATTTGCCAGAGAAAATATCCGCCATGACGCCCCCCGCCGCGAGTTCCCGGGATACGAATCCGGCTCCACGATAGATGAGATTCCCCAAAAATTAAGAGGCCCCCCCGATGAAGGGGGGGCCTCTTGGGCTCTAACTCAGGAGAGGCTTACTTGGTCCAGGAATCCAGAACCCAAGTCGAGGTGTTGTCGTCGCCCACCACGCCGTAAGCCGTGAAGGTGGCACCGGTGCTCGTGAAGTCGCCGACGACGAAGTTCAGGTTCTCCGAGATCGTGTTCGTGTAGCTGCTGGCATTCGTCCCGGAGAGGGGCGAGCCGCCGCCGCCGGTCACCAAGTAGGTGATCCCGTTGCGGGTGGCGCGTTCCCAGTTGTGGACGTGGCCCGTGACCACAACGTCAACCCCGAATTGCTCGTAGAGGGGGAAGAGGGCGTCGAAGCCGTTGTCCACGCCGCCGTCACCCACCGCGGGCTGGTGGTGAGAGACGATGAGGTGCTTGATGTTGGCGTTGGAGGCCGCCGCGGCGAGGTCCGACTGGATGAACGCGTACTGGGCCGTGCCCGGGGCGAAGGTGCTGGGGCAGGTGCCGGCAGCGTTGCAGCCGTTCGAGTTGATCACGAGGACGTGAATGTTCGAGTAGTTGAAGGAGTAGTAGTCGAAGTTGCCGTTGCCGGGGACCTGGAAGTAGGAGTCGAACAGGGTGTTCCCCGTGCCGAGGCTCGCGTCCGCGAGGCCGAAGAACCAGGCGAAGTCGTGGTTCCCGTAAACCGGGTAGAGCACGCTGTTGCCGAGGAGTTCTTTCTCCTGCTTGAAGAAATTGATGACGTCCGCCGAATCCTGGCCGGCGAAACCGAAGTCACCGGAGTTGAGGTAGACGTCGGGAGCCTTGGCGTTGGCGGCGCGGGTGACGGCGCGGTGGTCGTCGTCTTCACCGGCTTCGAGGAGCCAGGCTTCCGGGCCGTACCCCTTGCGGGTGTCACCCAGCATCACCATGCGGACCGGATCGGTCGTGCTGGTGGGGGCGGTGACGAACTTGTTGATCGTGCTGCTCTCATTGGCCAGCTCGACGCGGTAGTAGTACTTGGTGTTCTGGGCGAGGCCGGTGATGCGGATCTTGTGAATCTCGATCACGCGGGAATCCGTCAGGAGCGCCGCACCCGAGAGGGTCGAGCTCGTGCCGATGCGGATTTTGCCCGAGGCGGCTTCACCGCTCTCCCAGGTGATGTCGATGGACGAGGTCGTCGCGTTCATCACCACGGGGTAAACTTCGAATTTGATCTGGGGGGGATCGCTACCACCGGCGAGGGCCGCGGACGGCAGGGCCAAGATGGCGGCGAGGGCTAGAATCTTCGCTAGAGTCTTCATGATCTCTCCTCCTGAGCCTTATCAGACTGGTGCAATACTTGGGGGTCTTTTATCAAGAACCGTTCCACGCGCGGCACGAAATGAAATAAAGTTTACTATTACATTTAACATATT
>JBFLVN010000330.1:0-3891 GCA_040758475.1 Bdellovibrionota bacterium | reverse complement strand
GTGGCCGCCCGTCGCTGTTCCCGCCGTGTTACACTGGCTCCATGTCCGGCGAGATGCACGTCATCCACGAATTCCCCATCACGGAGATGCCCAAGCGGCGCCTCCTCGATCTGCTGCGCCGCGGGGCCAAGATCTACAAGCTCTGCGAGACCAAGGGGTGCGTGGCCTGCGGGGATTACACCCCCATCGTCTCGGAACTGGAGATCATGACCTACTGCCTCCAATGCGGGCGCAAGGTGCTCCGGTACGGCGTCGAGCACGTGGTAAACGAATGATTTCCCGCGTTGCCGCTTTGGAGGCCGAAGTGGTAGAAATACGGCCGCATGCCGGTGCAGGGGGCCGGATCGGGCATGGATACCAAGACGCTACTCATCGTTATTGCCGGGGCGGCCGTCGCCGGGATCGTCCTCTGGCTTCTCCTTCGCAAGGGAGCCGCGAAGCTCGAAAGGCTTCCGCCGGAAAAACTCGCCCAGATCGCCGCCGAGAAGGCCGAAGCCTACGTCCACCAGCACAAGAGCGGGACCGGCGAGGACTTGGGGTTCCTTCTCGAAGACCTCAAGAAGATGGATCAAGTGCTCGAAAAGAACTTCGCCCGCAACCTCCTCGACGCCCACACGATCGACCACATGGGGATGTACCTGGGCGAGACGATCCGCCGGCTCTTCGGCGGCCAGTGGCGCTACAACGAGGGGTTCGGGGAACTCTGCCTCGAACTGGAGGAAGAGGGATTTATCTTCCCCGTGAGCCAGATCCGCCGTGCCTTGGAACACAAGGAAAGCGGGCAGGTCCGGTCCTACGTCGAATCCATCGCGGAGCGGCAACGGGCCGCCAAGGGGAAGTAATTCCCGCGCGGGAGGTGATCCACCATGGACCCTGCCTTTAAAGGACGCACGATCGTACTCGGCATCTCGGGAGGGATCGCCTCCTACAAGGCCTGCGAACTCGTCCGGGAACTCGTCAAAGTTGGGGCGGGCGTGCGGGTCATCATGACGAAATCCGCCCAGGAATTCGTCCGTCCCATGACGCTCCAGACCCTTTCCTTGAATCCCGTCTCGACGGAACTTTTCGATCTCACGCAGGAAAGCCAGATCGGCCACATGGAACTCGCCCGCGTGGCGGACGTGCTCGCGATCGCCCCCGCCACGGCGAACGTCATGGCCAAGATGGCCCACGGGATTTGCGACGACTTGCTCACGACCGTGGCGCTCGCGACCACGGCGCCCATCGTCCTGGCGCCCGCCATGAACGTCCACATGTGGCGCCACGTGGCGACCCAGGCGAACGTGAAGACGCTTGCCGAGCGTGGAGCAACCATCGTCGGTCCCGAAGCGGGCGACCTCGCCTGTGGCGACGTGGGGGAGGGGCGGCTTTCGGAAATCCCGGCGATCCTCGAAGGGATCGGCAAGGCGCTGACGCGGCAGACTCTTTCGGGCGTGCGGATTCTCGTGACCGCCGGGCCCACCCGCGAGCCCGTCGATCCGGTCCGCTACCTCACGAACCGTTCGAGCGGGAAGATGGGCTACGCCATCGCCCGCGCGGCCCAGCGCCGCGGCGCCGAAGTGGTGCTCGTCTCCGGGCCCACGTCCATTCCCCTCCCGGCGGGGGTTCGGGTGGTGCGGGTCGAGACGGCGAAAGAAATGCACGAAGCGTGTCTCAAGGAATTCCCCCGCGCCGACGTGGTGGTGAAGGCGGCGGCCGTGGCCGATTTCGCCGTGAAAGACGCGGGAAAGAAAAAAATAAAGCGCCGCGAGCAGGCCCCTTCCATCGAGCTCGTCCCCAATCCCGACATCCTGGCCGACATGGGGCGCAAGAAAGACCGGCAGATTCTCGTGGGCTTCGCCGCCGAGACCCACGACGTGGCGAGTTATGCCAAGGCCAAGCTCAAGGAAAAAAACGCGGATATCTTCGTCGCCAACGACGTCTCCCGCGCCGACGCCGGATTCGAGGTCGATACGAACGAAGTGGAGCTTTACTTCGCCGACGGCCGGGTCGAGCGCTCGGGGCTTCTCCCCAAGGACGAAGTGGCGGGAAAGATTCTCGACGCGATCGAAAAGCTCCTCCCGGCCATCCATCAAAAAGCCAACCAGATGCCGGCGTGAGCCGTAGCAGTAGAGGGAGCGGGGAATGGGAGAAGATCGGGGCGAACTGGCGAATCTGCGCCTCTCTCTTGCCCGTCTCAAGGCCTCCGGTGTCGCCCACGCCCGGCGCGGCACGCCGCCCGCGAGGCCCGTTCAACCCTTCACCCCTGTAGAGGAACCCGCCATGCCTCCTGCTTCCCGCGCAGCCGCTTCCCAGAAATCCCTCGACACGGGGAAGAAGGAAACCCTCGAAGACATCCGCGCCGACATTGGCGATTGCACCCGCTGCAAGCTCCACACGACGCGGACCAAGATCGTCTTTGCCGACGGAAGTCCCAAGGCCCGGGTCGTCTTCGTGGGCGAGGGGCCCGGCCGGGACGAAGACCTGAAAGGCCTTCCCTTCGTGGGCCGAGCGGGCGTGCTCCTTACCGACATCATCGAAAAAGGCATGGGCTTGAAACGCTCGGAAGTCTATATTTGCAACGTCGTCAAATGCCGGCCGACGGTGGACCTGGCCTTCGAGAAGGACCGGGCGCCCGAGCCCGATGAAGTGGCCGCGTGCGGGGGATTCCTCCTCCGGCAGCTCCGGAGCGTGCACCCCGAAGTGATCGTCACGCTCGGGAATCCTTCCACCCAGTTCCTTCTCCAGACGAAGGACGGGATCACGCGCCTCCGGGGCAAGTGGCAGGAGTGGGAGGGGATTTCCGTGATGCCCACTTTCCACCCGGCTTACGTGCTTAGGAACCCGCCTTCCAAGAAAGAAGTGTGGGCGGACATCCAACTGGTCATGGAACGGCTGGGTTTAAAGCGCCCGGCCAAAGGCGCCAGGTAACGCGGCGCAGGGGGACTCTCTCCAATGATGAAGTGGTTCAAACTTTCGGGATTCAAGGTCGCGATGGCGCTGACGCTTGGGATGATGGCGCTGTTCTTCCTGGACGAGTTGCAGGATGCCCCGATTACGGAATTTTTCCGGCTGGTCGAATACAAAGCGTACGATATTCGATTTAAGGCGCGTGGGACCAAACCTGCGGGTACGGACGTTGTTATTGTAGCGATCGATGAAAAAAGCGTTGAAGAGTTGGGGCGTTGGCCTTGGAAACGGGCTTTAATCGGCCAAGCCTTTGATAATCTTCGCAAAGACGGCGCGGCCGTGGTGGCGAACGATATCGTGTACGCGGAGCCCGATCCGAATGACCATGCGATCGCTCAGATTTCGCAATTGGTCACGCGCTACGAAGAGACGGGGCTCAAAGATGTCAAAGTGATGCCGCAATCGTTTGACCAGTCTTACGAGGATATCATTAGCCGCTTGAGCGATTCCAAAAACAATCTTGCCAAGCAAAAAGTAATTCAATTAGCAAACGATCTCGCACAATCGCAAGCCGCGATCAATCAGCAGAGTAATACTTTCTACGAAGCCCTTAGAGAACAAGCTACTGGTGGCAACGACACCGCTTTTGCCGAAGCGATCCGGCAGTTTCCTGGCCTTGTTTTGGGATATTTCTTTTACATGGATGAAATTGAAGTCGAAGGTCTTAAAAAAGAATCGTACCAAGGTGGTGAAGAGTTTATCGCGCCTAGCAAGATTCAGAGCGTTATTCTCAGGGAAGAAGTCGAAGAAACGGAACCTTTTCAGACGCTTCGCAATGCGATTGGACTCGAACGAAATATCGAGCCCCTCTCGAAAGCGGCCAAACATTTCGGTTATTTCAATGCGGAACAGGATTTGGATGGCGTGATCCGCCGTACTCAATTAGTCGGGCGTTACAACGACGGTCTCTATCCTTCCCTGACGCTCGAAGCGATACGGGCG
>JBFLVN010000329.1:0-3914 GCA_040758475.1 Bdellovibrionota bacterium | reverse complement strand
CCCCCGAAACCGCCGCGAAATTCGCCCGTGAATGGGTCGAAGCCTGGAACTCCCACGATTTGGAACGCATCCTCTCCCACTATTCGGAAGACTGCGTTTTTTCCTCCCCCTACATCGTCCAGCTCATGAACGATCCCTCCGGCACTATCCGCGGAAAGAAGGGCCTTCGGGAGTACTGGACCAAGGGGCTCGCGGCGTTTCCGAACCTGAAGTTCGAATTGCTTGGCGCCTACGCGGGCGTCGAAAGCGTGGTCGTCCATTACCGGAGCCTCCACAAGGGAACGCTCGCGGCCGAAGAGATGACGTTCGGACGGGACGGAAAAATCGTTCGCGGCGCGGCCCACTACGAAGTGGCGGGAAAATGACCTACTTGCTCGGCCCCCGCCGTTCGACGAGCCAGCCCACGTAGAAAACCACGCTGCCGATGGCGAGCAGGGCGTATTCGTTGCGCATCCCGTGATCGGGGTTGAACATCCCTTCGAGGAGCGCGAAGGCGAGCATGCCGATGCCCGCCAGCTCGATCATCTTCCCCAAATAAAACATCAGGGCGCTTCTCCCGCGGGAACGACTTTCGCCGCCGGGACGGGCGGAAGCGGGGGCGGCGCCAGGATGGGTGGTGCCCGGGGCGGTTCCGTGGGGCGCTGGGTCTCGATCTCGGAAATGAGGGCCGAGGGGGCCACCGCCGAAACGGGGACCATGCCGCTTTCGGCGCCGCAAAAGCCGTTGAAGACTTTGTAGTCGTCACCGGTGACGAGAATCTTGCGGATCGAAGCGAGCGGCGTGCCGATCATCTCGACGCCGCGCACAAGCGTCTTCTCCCCCGTCGCCGCGTCCACTTTCCACACCCGGCGCGGAACACCCCGGAAAGCCTGCACGCCGTAACGGGAAGTATTGGTCTCGCCCGAATCCACATCTTCTATATAGAGGCCGAAAGAGCGCCCCTGGCGGCGGGTTTCCTCCCGAAGGCGGGTAAAGAGTTCTTCCTGCGAAACGGTGTTGGACGAACGGACGATCAAGCTCCCCATGCGGGCCATGGGAGCCCGGTAGGCATCCGAGCGGCCGTGGCCGTTCGACTTCGCAAAATTCTCGATGGGAGCGCGGGAGAGAAGGAAGTTTTTGAGCACACCCTTTTCCACGAGCGTGACTGACTGGGAAGGAACGCCTTCGTCGTCGATCTCGTAATGTCCCACAAGGGGCGTCTCCCCTTCCCGCTTGGCCGTGGGATCGTCCACCACCGTGAGGAACGGGGGGATGATCTCCTGGCCCACCTTGTCGCGGAAGGTCTGGCCCGAATGCTCGTCTTCCTGGCGCTCGCCTTCCAGGCGGTGGCCCACCGCTTCGTGGAAGAAAACCCCCGTGGCGTCGGGCGCGAAGAGGGCCGGCCCCGAGTAAGGAGGAAGGGGCTGCGACTTTCGCAGCGCTTCGAGTTCGGAGACGACTTCCCGGGCCTCGGCTTCGAGCGTTTCCAGGGAGGGAAGCCCCGCCGCCGTGGGGGCGACCCACACGCGGGCGTTCGAGAGGGGCTCGCCGTCGGGCGCTCTTCCGAAAGCCCGGTAGGAGAGGGAAAAATTCACCCGCCCGTCCACGATCTCGCTCCCCTCGCTCGTCACGAAGAAGCGGTCGGAGCGGATGGCGTAGAACTCCACTTTCGAGTCGATCACGTCCGGCGAGGAAGCCAGGATGGCCGAGAGGCGCTTTAAGCGCCCGCGCCAGGTCTCCCGGTCGAGCCGCAGGGGCTGGAGGGCCCCCGGCTTTTTCTGGGGAACGGCCTTGGCGAAGCTCGGCGTCTTCTTGATCTCGGCTTTCTGGACCGTTTCGGCGCGGCGGCGCAGGTACGATTCGATGGCCCCCTTGTAGGCCGCATCCGAAAGGAGCCAGAACGTGCGGCGGAGCGGGCCGGGAACGGTTTCCAAAGAGGCGTAAATATCGAAGCCTTCCCAGACGGGGGCGTAGTCCTGGTAATCCCACTGGCCGCCCCGGTTGTCGAAATCGTAATCGCCCACGCGGACTTCGGCATAAACCGCCCGCTTTCGATCCAGGTTGTCCTCTAAAATCGCCCCGTAGCGCCCCGAAAGCTGGTAGTAGGCTTCATCCCGCAGGCGGTAGGCCAGGAAGTAGGCCGCCGGGTAGCCGGGCTTGCGCAGTTCCCGCCGGGAGCGGTCGAGTTCGGAACGGAGGGCGCCCAGGATGACGCCGGCCTCATCCGTCTGGGCGGGAAGGATTTCCTCTTCCCCCGCCGCGGGCCCTGCCCCTACGGCGGCCTTCTCTTGCTTCACTTCTTCGGAGAGGCGCTCGCAAGCGGCAAAACCGGCAAAGAGAGCGCAAAGAACGAGTGCCGCGAGGTGCCTGTAAAAAGTTGTCATGGGAAAAAAGGCTCCTTGAAAGCCGGTGGAGGCGGGGGCACGATAGACGATGCTAGGTGGCTCGGCACCCTCCGGGGCCGGGGGACCGGCCGGTTCCAAAAAAACCGGCCGTCGGAATCCCGGAGAGGCGCCACGGGTAAAAAGGGAAGTCCCGTGAACGATAAAGCTGCCGGAAATCCCGGGGGCAAGGACCCCCGGCGCGCGGGCATTCACGAGCTCAACAACCTGCTCGGCGGCATTCTCAATTCCGCCGTGCTCCTGCGCCGCGCGCGAAGCGAAGAAGACCGGGCCCAGGCCATCGCCCTGATCGAGGACGCCGCCCGCCGGGCCCGCGACGCCGTGGTAAGACTGCGGGAAGACCTGGGCCTTGCGAGTTCCCCTCCCCCTTCCCGGGCCGCGGCCAATTCGACGCCCCGGAAAATCCTCCTGGCCGAAGACGATGAACTAAGCCGTTCGGCGCTCGAGGAATTCCTCGCCCGCTCGGGCCGCTACGAAGTAAGGGCCGTGGCCGACGGCCGCTCGGCGGTGGACCGGTTCCTCGACACCCCGGCCGACCTTCTTATATTGGACGCCATTCTCCCGGGCCTTTCGGGGCAGCAGGTGGTCGAGCGCATCCACGAGCGCCACCCGGCGGCGAGGTTCCTGGTCCTTACCGGCGCCGCCGATTCGGAAGACCCCCTGGCCCACGCCCCGGGCGTCGTGGGGTTCCTCCAGAAACCCATCGCCATGGACGCCCTCCTGGCCGAAGTGGACCGGGCGCTGCGGTAAAAACCTGATCCATCCGCCCGCCTTCCCGTTCCAGAACGGTTGCGCTACTTCTCGCTGGCCATGAACCAACTCGTCCTTGCCTCCACTTCGCCCCGGCGCCGGGAGCTTCTCGAAAGCGCCGGCGTGCGCTTTGAAATCCTCTCGCCCCCCGGAGAGGAAGCCCTCCCCGAAAAAGGGGAGCGCCCCGCCGCCTACGCCCAGAGAGCGGCCCACCAGAAAGCCCTCCGGGCGGCGAAGCTCCCGGAAGCTTCCGGCAAGTGGATTCTCTGCGCCGACACGGTTGTAGCCCTGGGGGGCGAAGTGCTTGGAAAACCCAAGGACGCCGAAGACGCCTTCCGCATGCTCCGCAAACTCTCCGGAAAGACCCACGAAGTTTTTTCCGCCTTCGTCCTCCTGTCGCCGGACGGAAAAATCTTCCGGAAAGAATGGTCCAAAACCGAAGTGGATTTCGCAAAGATCGCGGACGAGAGGCTACGCGCCTACGCCGCCTGCGGCGAGCCTCTCGACAAAGCGGGCGGCTACGCGATCCAAGGGAAGGGCTCCTTCCTCATCAAGGCCATCCGGGGGTCGTATACAAATGTCGTAGGCCTCCCCCTCGCTGAAACCTTGGACGCCCTGGAAGCGGCGGGGGTTTCCGAGAACGGGCCCCCAAGTCCGTGAGCGGGGAAAATTCTGTCGCGGGGCGCCTCGCCGCCATCCAGGAGCGGATCGCCGCGGCGTGTGGGAAAGCCGGGCGCGATCCCAAATCGGTCCGGCTCGTCGCCGTTACCAAGACCCAGCCCC
>JBFLVN010000328.1:0-3928 GCA_040758475.1 Bdellovibrionota bacterium | reverse complement strand
GGTGGCCGAAGGCCGGGAGAGGGCCCTCTCCCGCCGCTCCGCGGCACCCTCCCCCAAAGGGGGAGGGGCAATCCCGGCGGCCGGGAGATGGTAGGAAAAAAAGCCCGCCGGAACTCCAATCGGTATCCCCTACCGCACGAAGTCGTCCATTCCCTCGATGACGGGGGCCACTTTGTTGGGGTCTCGGCCGGCGCGCTTGGCGGCGGCCTGTTCGAGGCGGACCTTGTTGGCCGGAAGTTCCGCGTAGGTTCGCAAGTCATTCCCCCAACGCTCCAGGAAATCCTTCACGAAAAAGTTCGCGGCGTCGTCGGGGATAAAGACCTTTCCGAAGTCGATGAACATGGAAAAATAAATAAGGACGCCGCCTTCGTATTCTTCCACGGTCCAGTTGCCGTAAGCGTTCTTCACGTTGCTCTTGATGGCTACGAAATCACCACGCATGGTTTTCCCGTCTTCCGAGATCGTCTCGTCCACTTCCGCCGTGATGTCGATCTTGTCGTAGCCGCTCGTCAGCGCCACGGGCGGGGCGTTCACGACGAGGCGGATGATGCGCTTGTCCCCCTGGCGCGGGAGTTCCTCGGACTCGACGATCCGGTAGAGGTAGGTCTTCATGGCCGGGATATCCTGGAAGATTTCCCAGGCGGCTTGATGAGAAATGGGGCTCCACCCCACGGCCCGCACCACCTTGAGCCCCGTATCGGGAACATCGTCGGTCGAAACGAGGATTTCCTTTTTCACCATGACGCGCTTCGTCCATTCGGGCGAACCGCGTTCGGGAATCTTTCCCGCGCAGGCCGAAACCATCGCGGCCAGGCCGATCAGGGCCCAGCAAATCCTTAGTTTTCTCTGGAATGTCACGGAATCGTCCCTCCCTTCCGCAAATCCCCAAGCCCCCGGCGGGCCGCCCCGAAGGGGCCCGCGAAGAAAGATTTATGTATCACGCCGGGCGTACTGGCCCAAACGTTCCAGGATCGCTTATTTGATGTTGTACCGCCCCCGGATGGCTTCTTCTTCGGCCGCCAGCTGTTTTTCATCCAATACCACTTCGGCGCCGTTTTCGAGTTCCAGGCGGAGGTACCCGTCCGCCACGGGGGCCGAAAGGGCCTTTTGGGCGTCCGAAAGGGAATGGATTTCCACGCCGTTTACCTTCCCTATCCGCAGGTTCTCCACGTTCCCGCCGTACCCCTTGTTGGCCGAGGAATCGAGGACCTGGGAGATGATCACGAGCTCCTCCAAATCCTCCTCCCCCACAGGCATGGAGAGATAGGGAAGAAGCGTGGGAGGCAGGCGGTCCGAATCGGCCCCGCCCCAGCGCCAGAGATACCGGGATTCGACGGCCAGGATGACGAGGCCGCCCTTCAACACGTACCGGGGCTGCTCCCCGTAGGCCGGCATGTGGGGAATGATCGTGTGGCGATAAAGCTTTAACGGAACGGAGAGATCGAGCCGCTTTCCATCCCGGAGGACGCGGGCCTTTACTTGATCGCCCACCTGCCGGGAGGTGAGCACGTAACCGATGGCGATCTTGGAATCCTCCCGGAAAGGGACGCGGCCGTCGTTGAACACTTGCAGGCCATCGAGCGAGAGAAGCACGTCGCCCACTTCGAGCACCCCGTCGGCCGAAGCACCGCGGACGACTTGCTGGACGCGCATGCCGGTTTCTTCGGGCTTCATGCCATAGGCCCGGCGGATAGCTTCGTTTTCAAGTGTCTGGAGCGTGACGCCCAGGTTCACGATCCCGGCGGTCTTCCCGTCGGAAACGTCTTTCAAGAATTGCCGGATCACGGGAACCGGGACGAAGTAGCCCAAACCCTCCCCCGAAGAGCTCTTCTGGGTAGCGACCCCGAGGCACTCTCCCGTCGAGTCCGAAAACACCGGCCCGCCCGAATTCCCCGGGTTGATGGCCGCGTCGGTCTGGACCATGAGACTCGGGAGCCCGCTGTGGGCGTAGCGCATCACGTCGATGCGCGAGACGACCCCTTCGGTAAACGAAATCTGCCGCCCGCCCGTGGGGTAACCCACCGTCACGACCTTCTCCCGGTGGCGGGGCAGGTCGTCGAAGGAGATGGGCTTGAAGGAAAGGGGTGCGTCCTTTCTCAAGCGGAGGAGCGCCAGGTCCGTCTGGTGGTTGATAGCCACGACTTCGACCTCCACCTTGTCGGAGAGGCCCGGGAGCTCCGCTTCGATGAACGTGGACTCGGCCACGCAGTGAGCGTTGGTCAAGATTCCCTCCCGGATGAAGAAAGCCGAACAGGTGGATTTGGAAGCCGGGAGCTTGGTCCAGGGCTGGGTCATGTCCCACCCCTGGTTCGTGTTGAAGAGCTTCACGACCGACCGGGCCTGCTTGGAGAGGTCGGCGGCGCGGGCGGGGCCACAGAGAATGATCGTTAGGAAAGCAAAGACGCTGGCGAGGATTCGTACCACAAGGAACCTCCACTCGAGCATGGAAGTTCCTTACCGCGCCCCGGGGAAGCGGGCAAGAAATCTGAAAGAATCTTAACCGTGCCTTTTACAAGTCTTTGGGCAGATTCAGCTCATACGTATCCATCACGAGTTCCTCATCGGGCAGTTTGCCCGTACGGCGGACTTCTTCGAGGCCTTTCTTCGCATTTTCGGAGTCCGTGTAGAACTCGGCCAGGGTTCCGCCCGGAAGTTTGACGTAGAGGGACTTGGTCTCGCCGCCGTGGGAGCAGGCCCATTCGACCTTGATCCCCCGCGACTGCATGATCTTGTAGTAACCCAAGAGATCCTCGTCGCTCGCCACGCAAAAGCCGATGTGCTGGACGCCCGGATTCAGGGCCGTCCGGACGACGGAGAGGGGCGGGCGGGAAATTTTCTTCCCCGATTTCTCCGACCGGATTCGCCCGTCCGAATCCCGGAAGAGCTTCCAGGCGCGCTTCGCGTTCCGCCAGAGGTTCGAGAGCGTGGGGTATTCCTGGACGGCGAGCGTGTGGTGGTCGTCCCCCGCCGAAAGCGCCACGAGGCCGAGGTGCGGGTCTTTGACGAACGTCTTGTAGCCAAAGAGCTTTTGAATGAAGTCCTCGGCCTTGTCCGCGTTATTGACGCTCAAAACCACGTGGGCGAGGCGGGGCGGAGTTTTCGGAAACCGGAAAGCCCGGCAGACGGGCCGCTCGTCCACCCGGAGTTCCCGGCGGACTTCTTCCAGCGGACGGTGAAGATACTGGTCCCAATCCACGTAGTAGAGCTGGGCCGCCCGCTTTCCGTATTCGTAGGCCTCCAGGTTCTCGCGGAGAAGTTGGGGAATGATCCCGGGGTTTTTATCCAGGAGGAACAGGCAATAGGTCGCCACGAACAGGATGTGATTGGGCGCCCCGTCCTGGGCGTAGAAGAACGATTCGATGAGCGTCTCCCCGATGGGCTCGAAGGGCTCGAACCCGAGGAAGTAGTGCATGAAGTCGTGGACCATGATGTAGCGCTTGGCCAGGTTCTGAACGGGGTGGTTTTCGTCCATGTAATCGAGGGCGTGGTAGATGTCTTCGAGCTTCAAAGCCGCCAGGTATTTGGCGTATTCGTATCCCACGCTCCCCTCGGGCATGGTATCGAGCCAGGAAATCACCCGCTTTTTCCCGAAGTACGGAATGGGATGGGTCTTGTGCAAATCGCCCAATTTGGGGTGCTGGGAGAAGGCGGCCCGTCCCACGGAAAAGCGCAGGAGATCGGCCGCGGGGAAGTTCCCCAGGACTTCGAAAACGGCCTGGAGATCACCCGTGTAATTAAGGACGCGGCGTGCGCCATCGAGAGTGATGAGAAGTTCTTTCCAGTAATTGCGATTATTGGGATCGTGCCGGCGGACCTTGAGGAGGTAATCGGGAACCTCCCGGGCCAGCCATTCTTCGTCGATTTCGATGGGTCTTTTCTTGCCGGGCTTTGCCGCTTCACCGTTCCTGGAACGGGAAGACCGGGTGCC
>JBFLVN010000327.1:0-3933 GCA_040758475.1 Bdellovibrionota bacterium | reverse complement strand
CGGGGCAACGCCCCGGGAGGATGCGGAGCCCCTTAACCCGTGTGCCGCACCCAGGTGGCGTCGAGCTCCATCGTGACGAAGAGCTCGGCCCCGGGATAAAGCGGTGTGGGCACCGGCGGAGGCCCGCCGGCAAGTACGCTGAACGCGCTCTGGTCCACGTTGACCTCACTGAAGAACTGGATTCCGCCTTCAATAAAGACAGGGTGTCTCAGCGTCCGGATGTTCGTGGCGGTGGGCCAGCCGTTGGACTCGTTCCCGATGCTGAAGGCGCCGCCCCCGGCGGGGAGGTTCTTGAGCAGAATCGGAACGCTCTCGGACTGGTCGATCTTGTATTTGAAGGTCGCGTTGTTGAGAAACCGATCGACCATCGAGATGTAACCGGCGGCATTGGGATCGACGCCGCCGTAGGTCTTGAGGTGCACGGTGGCGAGGATGCCCTTGAGCACCACAAGCGTCGTCTGCGGCCACTCGCCCCACATCTGCATGTTCGTCTCCAGGGGGCCGGGCTTTTCGAGCTCGCTGAAGTACGAGTAGCGGTTCTGGAGATTCGCAAGCTCCAGGGTCCGCTTGTGGAACCAGCGCACGCTCTCGATCTTGAGCTTGGAGACGTCGTAGCCCTTGGCCTTGGCCCACTGCTTGATCCGCTGCATCTCGGCCGCCAGAGGCGAACCGGTAGCACCCTTGCCGTGCCCCACCTTCCTCGCAATGTTCGCCATGAGGTTCGCCTGCTGGACCACCTTCTGCTCCTCGGCCTTCTGCTGCAGGGGCGGGAGCTTGGCGATGCGTTTGCGAAAGCGCCGGGCGCCCAGATCGCCCAGGATGCCTTCGAGATCGGAGAACTCCTCGTCCTCCATCATCACTTCTTCCTCTTTGTCATAGATCATCGGTTCGGTTTCCATGTTTTCTCTCCTTTGTTTTCTAGGAAACGAAATTTGGGTCAGTTGAGATCGCCTACGAGATCGCCCAGCGGCAGGTAGGCCGAAATCTGGTCCTCCCAGGTGGGCGGCTGGGGTCCCGACAGTGTCGGGCTGGCGAGTAGAGCTTCCGCCGTGTTGGGCGGCGTCACTTCCCCTACGAGAGGCTCACCGGGGGCTGTTACCTGCGGGTTCGAGAGAATCGGCGAAGCGGGCGCGGAGGCCGCCACAAGGGCCGCCTGTCTCGCGGCCCGCTGGCGGAGGATTTCATCGAGCACCGGATCGGTGTCCAGATCCGAGACTTCCTGCCCAAGGCCCTGGACGAGATTCGTACCCGGCGGGAGGACATCGAAGTCGAGACGAATGGGCCGCACGGGCGGAGCCGCCTCACCAAGGAGCGCGATCTCCGAGCCGGGTTTGAATTTCGTGATGGCCTGATTGACCGGCCGCGAGAGAGCCGTGGCCAACGCGAGCGCTTGCGTGGCGCGGCGAAGGCCCTTGTCCTCGATTTTCGCCTCGGCAAGGCCCGCGACTCCGAGAGCCAGCACGGCCTGGATGGCGTGGGAGAGTCCCGTGACGTTTCCCTCGGGCCCCACGTTCTCCTTCTTGATGAGCTTGAGGATCAACTGCCGCGCGGCCGGGACGCCGATCCCGACGCCGAGCAGAATTCCGGTCATTTTGAGCACGTCGCCTGCCAGGTCCTTCTTCGACTCGCCAAAGTCCCCGAAGCCCGGCAGCGGGTTGTGCCGCGGCTGGGCCGAGGGGGGCGTAAACGGCGGAAAGCCCGGCCGCGCCGGGAGGCGGGTGCCGGTGGAGGGGCGCCGCCTGGGCGGAGCCTTTCGCGTGGAGCGTTTGGCGGCTCTCGCCGCGGGCTTCATGGCCCTTGCGGCCCGGGCCATCGGCGTGGGGGCCGGGGCGGGGACCGCGCGCACGGGCGAAGCTTTCTTTCGCTCGGGGGGGTATTTTACCTGCGTGATCTTCACGAGGTAGGGATTGCGCGGGTCCTTGGTCGCCCGAAGGCCTTTCTCCAGCCTGATCTCCACCTGCGGCTGGGCCGACATGGGCCCCGTCTCAATGGGATTGGCAACAACCGCGCCGCCGATGGGAATGGGATTCTTTCGCTTGCTAGCCATGATCTCCTCCTGTTTGAGAGACTTAGTGAACGATCCCCGCGCGGGTGATTTCGTACGAGCCGCCCTCGATGAGGACGAGCCCGGCGGGGTTTACCAAAACTCTTGGAAACGGGGCCTCGAAGGCGTGGCGGTAGTGGCCCGGCGACGAGCACGACTCGGGATCGATGCATTTCTCCGAGTAGTAGGTAAGCGCCCGGAGCACGCCCATGACGGTGGTTCCCGGAACGCGCTTTCCGAATACGCCGGCCATGTGACGCTCGGGTGCGAACCCGTTGAAGGTCTCGTGGAGCGAATTGATCCGCGCCGGAACCTTTGCGCCGGGAACGGCTCTGGGGTCATAGACCACCCTGAGTTTTCCCAAGCCATCGGACGCCAGGACCGGGGGCGCATCGAACGCGAAGCGCTTCTCCACTCCGTCCTTCTCGAACTCGAACTCCGTCAGCGTCCCGAGCTGATAGAACGCCGCCTCGATCCGGGGGGCCGGATTGCGCCGGGCACTTCGTGCTTTCTCTTGCTTCGGCTTCGCGTGCTTGGGAGCGGCTTTCTTCACGGGAGCGGGAGCCGACTTGCGCGCTCTCCTGCGAACAGCCTTCGCCGCTCTCTTCGCCCTCTTTTCGGCCTGCTTCACAGTTCGCTTTACGGATCGCTTCGCTTTCTTCTTGCGGGCCTTTTTCGGAGCCGCGGGAGTCTCGGCGAGCGAGATCTCTTCGGGAGCGGTTGCGTACTGCACCGGCTTGGGAGTCTTCTTCTTAGGCACGGGCCACCTCCCGGATGAGCTCGCGCTCGATCCTTCGGGCGCGCCACTTCCAGACCTTGATCCCGGCCCAGACGCCAAAGAGCCCCAGCATAAGAACGCCCGAGTCGAGGCCTTTTTTCGGTACGGGATGGGCGCGGTTCTCGGCGATCACCGAGTCGAGCTCTCGTACGGTCTCGGTGTAGGCATTGCCGTGGGATTTGAGGACTTCGCGGACCTTGCCGAGAGTCTCGGCCTGCGTGCGCTCCAGCGCCTCGATGTCCTGCTGGAGCTTGTCGGCGGAGAATCCAAGGGAGAGGACGCGGCTCAAGAGCTCGCGGAAGTTTCCATCGCCCAAGTTTTCGATCACCGAGAGAGGCACTTCCACGCCCGCAAGCGGCGTGATGCCGAGGGCTTCGAGATTCACCTTCACCGCCTGCGCCTTGTGGGACGTGAAGTTTTCCTCCACCCATTCCGAAAGGAGAGATTTGAGCTCGCTCTCTTCCTTGAGGGCTTTCTCGATACTTTCCTCGGCAGTCCGCATCCCGGCGGCGTAGTCGAGCCAGTCGATGCGGACTTCGGGGCGCTTTTTCACAAACTCCGCCACCCTGGCCGTCTGCTCGGCGAGTACGGCGTAGCTCGTCATCGTCCGTCCGATCTTCGAGTGGACATCGAGGAGCTTCGAGATGGCGTCGAACGCGAGCATCGCTTTAGTCCTGGCTCTTTACGTAGGCGTAGGCCCCCGCGCCGAGGGCGGCGGCGCCGCCCGCGGCAAGGAGCAGGTTCTTCTTTCCTTCGGCTTTGACTTCGGGAACCGCCGGGGCCGTTCCGGGAGCGATCTCCACGCTCGCGCGCCCCACGGGGGCGGGAGCAGCCGTTTCCTCGGGAAGCTGGGGCGCAAGCGCTTCGGGGAGCGCCGGGGTAAGCGCCGCCGCGGCGGCCTGGGCAGAGGTCTGCTGGAGCTTTTGCAGCGCCTGGGCCTGAAGGAGTTTTGTACGTGGATCAGTCTGGATTCCGGCCTTCACGCCCTTGTAGACACCCTTCGCCATGTCCTTGAGGCCCCCGGCGATGCCGACGATGGGCTTGCCGATGAGTGGGATGCTCCCCACTGCCTTTTTGAGACCCTTCCCCATGAACTTGAACGAGGTCTTGA
>JBFLVN010000326.1:0-3938 GCA_040758475.1 Bdellovibrionota bacterium | reverse complement strand
CACGGGCCCCAGGCGCGCGATGGCCGCCGATAGTTCCGGAAACTCTTCCCGCGAAATCCGGACGAACCGCCGGTGGACTTCCCGGGCCTTCTTGGATTTGGAGGACCAACGGGGCATTTTTCCTCCTATCCGAATACGAGATGCACCCAGATGGGCGAGGTGAAGACGGGGATGACGGCGACGCAGTTGGCGTAATAGAGGACCAAGAAAGGCGAGCGGTAACTCTCACAGAAAGGAACCGCGCCCCGCTCGGGGCTTTTTTCATATTCCCGGTCCCGGAGTTTCTTGATCGTCTCCCACGTGGCCGCAAGCGTGCGGTCCTTGATCATCGTGGGCTGGCCAAGCAGTTCCCACGTGGCCGGGTATTGATCGCGAAGCCCCCGGTAAAAGCGCCACTGGACGAAGCTCCCGGCCAGCAGGAGCGCGAACCAGAAGCCGAAAACCGCCCAGAACGCGAGGGTCGTGTCTTCAACCATAAAACCCCCTAGCTAGAGCCCCATCCCGCAAAGCCCGGCCGCCAGGAGGAACCCCGCCCAGCCCGGGTGCTTGCCGCGCGTCCCCGCGAAGAGGACCGCCGCGCAGGCGAGGAGAGATCCCGCGGTCACTCGAACGGCGAAGCGCTCCTTTGCGCCCAGTTCCGCCAGGAAGGCGAAGCGGAAAAGCAGGGCCGCCGGAACGGCGGCGAGCAGCGTGGCGATATGCCACGTGGCCCGGATGGTTCCCAGGGTGATTTCTTCGTTCCCGAGAAGCGGGGGAAAGCCCCGGAAATCCTTCCGGTGGCGGAAAATGAGATATTCACCAAGCCCCGAGTGGATCGCCCCGATCGCGCACGAAAGAATGCCCGCCGAAAACAGCCAGCCGTTCATGGGTTTCCCTCTCGTTCCGGTCCGGTAGCCGCTCTACCAGCGCAAGGCGGTCATACCTTAAAAGATAGCTGAAAGAAGCCACCGGTCGTTTTCAGAGATTTACCCCGATCCGAAGCTTTGGGTCGAACCATTCTCCATGGTAAAAATTACATCTATCAGAAAGAGGGAAGGGTCATGACATGCACCTTCGACTCGCTTCGCCTCATCACTGCTACATTTGCAATCATGCTTTGCGTAGCTTGTCAGGGAGACGGTGATTGGCGCCTGCGACTCAAGTGCGGAGCGCCGTTGGCAGGACGAATTAAGCTGTGCGACCGGCGTGGCGTGGCGGAGTTTATGTGCAGTAACATGAATTTCGAAGGATGTTGCTACGCTTTTTCAGATGATCCGCGTAGCGAATCCTCCTGTGACTGGTCGCGCCGCAATCAATTGACCGCTCCACTCTGGCAGTGCCAACACATCGAGGGCGCATCACAAGAGCCCGCTTGTTCCCTTATTGAGGAAACGTTGCGAGGACACGCGGCTTTCACAAAAACAGCGATCTTCGATGAAGTGTGGATGGATGCCTTTGCATTTCAAGGCCAAGCCTCCTTCAATTTAACAATCGGAATGGGTGGCGAAGTGGCTTCCGTGGAATGGGGCCCCTCAGACTTCGAAAAGTATCCAAGGTTGCAGGATGACTTTGAAAACCTACTGAAGGAAACGCGGTTCCCCCAGCTTGGCGCCGATGTGGTGCGCGCGTCCATCGTGCTGAATAGTTTGAGACCGCCCGCTTACCCCGCGCCCTCTCCTAGTCCTTCACGCCCCATCGTGAAATTCCGATGCTTTGGCCCGGGGAGTCCTGATTTTGAATCGGAAAGCCACTGCGCCTTATCGGAAGAGGCTGCTTCCTTGCGCGCTTTCGAAGTGCCGTGGGAGCGGTTCCTCGTGAATCACCCCGCCCACCCAGGGGGAAGTTTGCGGGCCAAAATGGAAATGAGGGATTCCCTGGGCCGCGTCGGCCGGGCCGAGATCGTTCAATCGCCGTTCACGGAAGACCCAATTTTCGAGCGCACCCTCGAAAACCGGATAGCACTCCTTACCTTCCGCTCGGGGAGTACTGAGCCGGCGGAAATAGAAATGGTTTTTCTTCGAGAAGCAACCCCGGCGGCGGGAGCTCGAAAAGCGGCGTGCCAAGAGAACATGGATGTCTCCGTGACGGGAGAGGCCGCTAGCCATGCGTTGCGAAGCGCCGATTCAGTCTCCAGGCGAGCCCGCCAGTATCTGCCCGCCTTGAGAGTCCTTTACAATCACTTCCGGCGCCGGAATCCCCAAGCGCCACGCGGATTAATTACCTTTCGTTTCACCGTCCGTGCCGACGGAACGGTCCATGATATCGAATTGATATGCTCCGTTTTCGGGCAACACCCACAATTCGAAAAAGACACCGCCGACCGGATAGGAAAAATTCAATTCGAGCCTATTCCCCATGGGACGGTTCAAGTGGAATTTCCAATTAATTTTGCACCCCCCGCTCCGTGATATCACATTTTCATTGATCACCGCTCACCCAATTCGCTCCAGGCAATCCGGACACCGTTCTCAGGGCCGGTCACGCTGCCGCTACCTCAATAGCAAAAGCGCCCGGATTTCAACGGTTTACATCCACGTGACGGGGATCACTTGGTAACGCGGCGGCTTGGGCCTATGCTACCAGCTTCCCACACAACCCTTGGCGGGGGCGGGTGGAGAAATCCTGGGGAGCGTTTTCGCGCGCGCAGGGCTTGCGGCGCCCTCCAAATTCATTCGTTTGAAGGAGCGGGGACCATGAAAACTTTCAAGAAAAAACTAGATGCGATCTTTCTGGCTCTGGTGATCGCCCTCTGCGGTGGGGCCTTCCTCCAATCCTGCGGAGGCGGCGGCGGGGCGATATTGGTGGCCTTCGGAACCAATTTCTTCACCATCTCCGATCTGATCGTCGGGGCCAACCTCACTTGCATAGACGCGAGCGAGGGGTGCTCCGGAGACCTCACTGATTCCCTCGTTTTTGAATCCCAGGTGGCGACGGGTTCCACCATCGAGGGGGCGGATCTCTATACCATCGGCTTCAACCAATCGGATGACGACGGCACCGAAAGCGCCAGCTTCGACAGCGAGGGGGTGGCGGTCTCCAATACGGCCGTTGCAACAGCGCTCGTGAGCGCGATCAATATCTTGCCGGATGTCGATGGTACCGATCAAGGAGAAGGCTATCTCATTTATCAGCTAACTGACGGAAACGATCTTTTCTTGCCCAGTAACACCGTTACTAGCGGGGGTGGGGGCGGCGAGTTCGGAGGAGACCCGCTCCTCCTCACCGGCGCCGACCTCTTCGCCATCCTGGCAATGCTCGCCGGCGTCAGCACGCCGGAGGGCCAGGATCTGGTGGACGAGGCCGTAACGGACGATCAGATCGACGATACGGTGGATACTACCCGGGGCGTCTCCTTAATGACCGTCCAGGAAGAGGATTGTATCGGCGGGAACGGCACCGTCACGGCGACCACCACTTTCTCGGGCACGATTGACGAGGACGAGAACGTCGTCGATCCCAGCACGACGGCGGGGGTCCAGCCCGTTGAAACCCTCACGAACGTCATCGTTTTCGCGGATTGCGAAATCACGGGCGACCTGCTGGACGATGGCGACATCAACAACGAAACCATCATCATGGACGGGACGATCACCTTCCAGGAACGGTCCGCCGAGTTCATGCAGGGCGCGACCCTCGTCCGGGACGATAGCGTCACCTTCCAGACGCCCGCGCCCCTCACCCTCGACACGGACGACGGAACCACCGCCACCTTCTGGACGGACCTGCTGGATGCCGACGTGCTGGCCCGGGCACGCTTCGAGGACGGAAGTTTCGAGAATTTCGAAGCCAACGGCGGCGTGTGCTTCGGCGCCCAAGTACAGCGGGGCGCCGACAACCTGGACGACGAGGACGACGATTGCGCCGCGGGGGGCGACCGGTTCCTCGAAGCCGCCGCCATCGTCTGGTTCTTCGATCAGCTCGACTGACGAGCGCGTCTTTCGCTTCTCCGCCGGGCGCCC
>JBFLVN010000325.1:0-3958 GCA_040758475.1 Bdellovibrionota bacterium | reverse complement strand
CGCCTCCGTCATCTTCAATAGAAAACGATTTCCCGGGGAGCCTGGCCCGGGCGGCTATTGGGAACAAAACCCGCATCGGGGACTTCGGCAACGGGATCGGGCGTGCTGCCGTCGCCCGCCGGCAGGTAATCGAACACCCGGATCTGGGAAGTCGTCAGGTAGTTGTTATCGCAAAGATAGAGCGTCTTCGTGGCCGGATCGGCGAGCATCCCCTCCAATCCGAAAGGAACCGATTCCACGAGCGGCTCCGTGTTCACCGCGCCCGGCGTGGAAGGATCGAAGCTGAAAAGAGCGGCCGGGAAATCGGAAGCGGGCGCCGTCGAATCGCAAGGGGGCGAAAAACAGGAAAAAGCGCCGTAGGTCGTGACGAATCCCAAAGTCTCCGAGACGATCTGGATCTGGCCCGTGAGCGCGGCCTGGGCCGTGGTGGGCTCGCCGGGATAGAGGTCGCCAATGTCGAGCACCTCGGTCACGACGGCATCTCCGGGGCTTACATCCGAAAGGGGCGAGAAATCCACCTTCACGATCCGGGAATCGGCGAGCTGACTGGCATAGCCTCCCTCGGTTGAATCAAAGATGCCCGAACAGGCGATATAGAGGACGTCCTCGCCCGCCAGAACAGACGCCGTGCGCCGGTCGCCACCCGGGCTCTTGCACTCATCCGAACTCACTTGAAGGACGGCCGGATCGACCGTGAGCGGCGTGGCGGCGGGCGTCGCGTCCACGAGCGTATCCGTGGCGGGATCGATGAGGGCCACGAGGCCCACGCCCCCCGTGCCGTCCACGCCCACGTCCAGATTGAGCAGTACGACGGCGATGTAGTCCCCCACGGGAATAAGTTGGCTCGGACGCGCCACGTCACCGTTCGCGGTGTCGATCTGCCCGGTCCCCGCCGCCCCGAAAACGCCCGTGAAATCGAACGCCGGGACTTCCGTAAGTTCGCCCGTCTGGGGGTTCATGATCACCACGTCGTTCGAACGGGTCAGGTCGAAGGCCACCGGCGGATCGCTCACCACGTCGCAAAAGCCGAAGGGGTCGGGGGTTTCCCGGGCACAGCGCCCCTGGCGGGAGACGTACATCTTCGTCGCGCTGTAGACGAGCACGTCGGAAGGATTGGGGTTCCCGTCCGAAGATTCCGTGCGCACGGTGAACTGCCGCGCGATCCCGCCCGTCTCCGGATCGACGAAAGTCACGTTTGCGTTCCCCCGGTCGATCAGGAGGACTTCGCCCGTGGCGCTCGCGTTCCGCGCCGGAACGACGT
Organism: Bdellovibrionota bacterium; assembly: GCA_040758475.1. GTDB lineage: Bacteria > JAGRBM01 > JAGRBM01 > JAGRBM01 > JAGRBM01 > JBFLVN01. The sequence goes on along the minus strand of JBFLVN010000325.1, from coordinate 2,697 downwards.
CGCCCGAGAGAAGGGGCGGCGAGCCGAAGGAGCCCGTGAGTTCCGGCTCCAGGACTTCGCGCGTGAGCCGATCCACGAGGGATACGGTCGTATCCGTGAAATCCGAATTGAGGACGAGAAGGTTCCCGCCCGGCCCCGGGAGGCCGAGGGCCGAAAGCGTCTCCTCGTCGCACGCGCTCGTAGTTGCCACCAACAGAACCGTCATCCAAAGGATTCGTCCAACCGGTCTTTTCATCGCTCTCTCTCCTTCACATCTCCAAACTCCGCTTAGACCCCGCGCCAGCGGACGGTCCCAATGACCGTCACCCCCGGCAAGGGGAATTTCGCGAAGTTGTAGAGGTTTTCTTCGTTCGTCAGGTTGCGGGCCTCCAGGAGGAAGCTCCAGCGGCCCTCCTGGAAATCGGCGAAAGCCCCCGCCCCCAAGATGCGGCGGACAGGGACTTCCCCGGCATTGGTCTGACCCAGGAAGTTTTCCGCCACATACTCGAAATCGGCCCAGAGGCCGGCCCGGTTGAGGGCGCCGGAAAATTTTCCTTCCGCCGTGAGACGGCTGTAGGCCTGCCATTCCGGGGAAAACTGGACCTCGAAAGAGGAATCGGGCTTCTGCCGGGCCCGAAGCCAGGTGAGGTTTCCCTCCCAGAGGAAAACCCGCGGAAAGCGCCAGAGGGCCGATAGCTCCACGCCGTGGGTGCGCGAACCGTCCTGGTTGCGGACGATGAGCCGCCCCGGCGAGTTGGCCTGGAAGACGATCAGGTCTTTCGTATCCACGAAAAAGTACCGCGCCGATACGCGGGACTCCCGGCGAAAAGCTCCCTCGCCCGCGCTCCACTCGCCCCCGGCGTCGGCGCTCCAGCTTTTTTCTTCTTCCAGGTCGGGATCGCCTCGGACGAAGACCGTGTTCCCGAAAAGCTCCGTAAAGTTCGGAAGGCGTACCGCCCGGACGGCGTTGGCCGAAAAAGTGATTTCCTTGGCGGCCTTCCACCGGATTCCCGCCCGGCTCGTCACGGCGCGGCGGTCCGAGGCGGGGCTCGAAGCCCCCCCGGCGTTCGAGGCCCGCAGGCGGTCCCTCGCCTCCTCGTACCGGACCTGCCCGATCAAGAGGACTTTCTCGGGAAGCGGCTCCCATTCGAGCCCTCCCGCCGCCGTAAAGAAGTGCCGGCGGCTGCTCGGGCCCACGGGCGTCCCCCCCAGGTTCCCCTCCGGATCGAACACCTCGAAGCGGTATTCCCCGAATCCCTCGGCGCGAAGCGAATCGGTGAGATAATAGGAAAAATCGGCGTTCGCCCCCGCCAAATAATCCCGGTCGTCCGTGTGTCCGGAACCCTCGCCAAGGGCGGTCCGCTGAAAGGAGAAGAACGCCTGCGCTTCGAGGGCCACCCGCTCCGAGAGCCGGGGGAGGTGCAGCTGGGCGCTCGTCGTCGTGAAAAGTTCCAAAAGGCGGAAGTCGTTCTGGGAGAGCGTGGCGCCGGCCCCCACGCCCGTCTCGCGGACGTGCAGCACCTCGATCAGGGAGAACTTCCCTTCACCGCTTAGTTTCCGGTCGGCGCGAAGGAGCACGTCGCCCCGGTTGAAATCCGCGTTCTCCAGATCGCGGCGCTCGTCGTCGGCGGGATTGGCCGGCGTGCCTCCATCGAACGTGAAGGGGTAATCGTTCTCAGCCCCTTCGTAGAGGAGCCCCGTCAGGAGCGACCAAGGATTTTGCGCGGGAACCCACGCCCCCGTGACTCCCGCGCGGCGAAAGCCGTAGCTTCCCCCGCCCGCCAGGGCTTCCAGGGAATTTTTTTCCGGAACGCGGGTGCGGAACTCGACGACACCGCCGATGGCCGATCCGCCCACGGACAGGGGCGTCACGCTGCGGTAAACCTCGATGCGCTCTAGCTGCTCCGCAGGGAGGACCGAAAGGTCCACGGCGTTGCCCGTGCCCCGGTCGAGGGGCACGCCGTCGAGAAAAGTCCGGACTTGTTCGGGGCTCGACCCGCGGATCGAAAGGGTGGAGAACGATCCAAGTCCGCCCACTTCGCGCACCTGGACGCCGGGCTCGCGGTCGAGGAGCCGTGCGGCCCCCTCGGCGGACCGCTCGATGGCTTCCCGCTCGATCACGCTCGCGGCGGCCGTATTGTCCCGCAGCGGGGCCTCGCGGGCCGGGCGCTCGCCTTCGACAAGAATCTCCGGCACCTGCCCGGCGGGCGGCTCCTCCGCGAAAAGCGCAAGCGGCCGGGCGAGCACCGCCGCCAGCGCGAGCGCGCCAAAAACGAACCGCCCGCTCTCCTTGCGGAAAGCGGGCGGCGAATGTCGAAACACTGCCCCCATCTTTCTCCTCGGAAAGGTTCGTTGGGACGGCCCGGGGGCAGGTCTACTGGCTCGGGAGAGTTTCGATGGCGCCGCGTTCTTCTGAGAGCGGCCTTCCCGATCCCGAAGGATCAGTGGCCGCGTCCTCAAACGCCGGAGCCCTCTCCCCTACAGTGGCGGGACCGCGCCGGAATTCGACCGGCTTCCCTTTTCAAGGCGCTCTCCGGAACGGCAACGCTTCCGGAAAAACGCCTCACCACCTGGGCACGAGAAAAAATTGTCCGGACCGGTCTTCGCGTTTTCTTTTTGTTTCCAGTACGCTTGGCGCAGGGAAAATTTCCCGGGCGCCGGTCCGGGGAGCCTGCTTACCGAAGATGACGACGCCTGTCAACAAAAATTCAAAAACGG
>JBFLVN010000324.1:0-3968 GCA_040758475.1 Bdellovibrionota bacterium | reverse complement strand
GCCACCGGATGATCTCCTACACGGATGTGACTGGCAAAGGGGCCAAGCAAATCGGTTTCGCCGAAGTGAGCGTGGAGCGGGCGACGGAGTACTCCGCCGAGGACGCCGACGCTACCTTCCGGCTCTACGAAAAATTCTCCAAGGAACTCTCCAAGGACAAAGCCCTTCACAGCCTCTTCGAAGATCTCGAAATGCCCCTCGTGGACGTGCTGGTCGAAATGGAAGAGCGGGGCGTACGGCTCGATTTGAAGCTCCTGGGCGAACTATCCCGGGAATTCGGCAAGGAAATGGAAAAGCATCTCTCTGCCGCCTTCAAGGCCGCCGGGCGGGAATTTAACATCAATTCTCCCAAGCAGCTTCAGGAAGTCCTCTTCGAGCGTTTGAAGCTCAAGCCCCTTCGGAAGACCAAGACGGGGTATTCCACGGACCAGGACGTCCTGGAGGAACTCGCTCCCCAGCACCCCCTCCCCCAGCACATTATCGACTACCGGGGCCTCTCCAAGCTCAAGAGCACGTATATCGACGCCCTCCCCCAGCTTGTGAACAAGAAGACGGGGCGCGTCCACACGTCGTTCAACCAGGCCGTGGCGGCGACGGGACGGCTCTCCTCTTCCGATCCCAATCTCCAGAACATCCCGATCAAAACGGCGGAAGGGAAGCGCATCCGCGAAGCGTTCGTCCCCGAAGAGGGCTGGCTCCTCGCGTCGGCCGATTATTCCCAAGTCGAACTCCGCATCCTCGCCCATGCGGCCGAAGATAAAGAACTCATCAAGGCTTTCCAGAAGGATGCCGATATCCACACTGAAACGGCCGTGGCCCTCTTTGATGTGCCTGCCAGCGAAGTCACGCCCGATCAGCGCCGGGCGGCCAAGACAATCAACTTTTCCGTCGTCTACGGCGTATCGGCCTACGGCCTCTCCCAAAGTCTCTCGATCGAGCCCGGCGAAGCGCAGAAATACATCGACGCCTTTTACGAGAAGTATTCCGGCGTCCGCGACTACTTCGATGAAATCCTCGAAGGAGCCCGGAAAAACGGCTACGTGACGACGCTTCTCGGGCGCCGCCGCTACCTTCCCGACATCAACAACAAGAACTTTCAAATCAGGAGTTTTGCCGAACGGACGGCCATCAATACTCCGATTCAGGGGACCGCGGCCGACCTCATCAAGCGGGCCATGATCGAAATCCAGCGGTCACTTCACGCAAAGAAAATGGAAACCCGGATGCTCATCCAGGTCCACGACGAACTCGTTTTTGAAGTGCCACCCAAGGAAAAAGACACGGCTCAAAAACTCATCGTCGAGAAAATGGCCGCGGGATTAGATATCCTCGTCCCGCTCAAGGTGGATTTCGCCTTCGGAAAGAATTGGGCCGAGGCACATTAGAACGTTTCAATCCCCACCCTGCCTCTACTAACCGTGAAATCAGGAAAAGCTCCTGACCGGGCGGTCGAGTACTTTCGTGACCGCCGTCACGGAAGGCTCGTGACGGCCCTCACAGTGAACGTTTTTTAACGGAACTTTTGTGATCTTCCGCACGCCGCTTCCTCATACGCGTCTGCGAGACTCATGGGCGTAAGACGAGGAACGGACGATGAAAACCTTCTTTTGGAACATGAGCCTCACCGCCGCCTTGGCCCTGGGAACGCCGGTTCTCGCGGCCCACGCGGATACGCCTTCAAGAGCCGTCATTCTGCGGACCGAGCGGGCCCACGCGCTTCTCGCCCGGCGAAACGCCGTGGTCCTGGGAGCGCTAGCGGCCGCCGGGGTCCCTTCCAAGACCCTCTCGGGCGTTCCCGTTTCCATCGAGTGGGCGGGCGCCCACTGCGCGGTGCAGAAAATCCTCGTGGCCCCTCGGGGCTACGGCAAACACACCGTCACCCTGGTGACGGACAACGGAAATCTGGTCTTGCGCGCGAACTAGAAGTACTCGCCAGGGGACCGGGGGCCGGAATAGAGAAATCCCCGGCCACGACCGGTCCCCGGTTCCCCTGGCGGGTTTTATTTACGCCTCCGGGCCGCCTCTTTGGCGATGGCCCCTACCCCCGCCGAAGCGGCGGGATGCACGATCAACAAGGCGTCCTTCGTCTCAACGAGCGCCGCTTCCTCGAACCCGACCAAAGCGAGGCTTCTCCCCCCGTGGGAAGAGAGGCCTTCCTTCAATAAAAAGGCGCTCCCCGAAGGGGCGCGGATTCCCCTTTTCGAAATCCGCAAGGCTTCGACCCAATTGCCGACGTCCGACCACCCGCAATCGCAGGCCGCCGCGTAGGCGTGGCGCGTTTTTTCCATCACGCCGTAATCGATCGAGATGACGGGAAGATTCTTGTACTGGCGGGTGAGATTCCGAACGCAGGCCGCAAGAGATCGTTCCTTGAGTGCTCGGGTGACTGCCCGGTGAAGGGGCGAAAGGTGCTGCTCAAATTCGTTGATCAGGACCTCGGCCCGGAAGACGAACATCCCGGCGTTCCAAAACACGCTCCTCTGGCGGACAAGCTTCTTGGCCTTCGCCAAATCCGGTTTTTCAATGAACCGCCCCACTTTTCGCACGCCTCCGCGCGTCGGGCCGGTTAGTTCGAGATACCCATACCCCGTGGCGGGCGACGTGGGTTTCACCCCCATGCAAACGATTCCGTAGTTTTTCTCGCAAAAGGCCGCCGCCTGTGAAAGCGCCCGGGCAAGAGCATGAGGCTTTTCGACCACGTGATCCGCCGGAAGAACGGCCAGAACCGCCCGGGGATCGCGCTTCAAGACCGCCGCCGCCGCGAAGGCCATGGCCGGCGCCGTATTCCGCGCTTCGGGTTCAAAGAGAATCTGGGTGGAGGGGACTTGCGGAAGATACCGGCGAAGGAGGGGGCGCTGGGCGCGGGTCGCCACGATCCAAATCCGGGAGGGAGGAGCAAGAAGCCGCGCCCGGCGCCAGGCTTCTTCGATGAGCGTCCGGGGGCCCGGGATCGGAAGATAGGGCTTGGGCAAAGAAACCGTCGAAAGAGGCCAGAGCCTCGTGCCGGGGCCGCCAGCCAAGATGACGGCGTGGAAATGGGAACTAATTTTTGCCATGGCGAAACCGTAGCCAAGGAGATTCGTCTGCGCCAGGAAATGCCCCTAACTTCTTGGAACGCGGACGCTCATATCCTCATTGGATTTCAAACCGGGTGGGTTCGCTTGCAAGCGTACGGAGACCATCCTCGTTCACACGCTGGACGCGCCAGTAATAGCTCCCCGGGGGGAAAGGCGGAATCTGAATCGAGTTCTTGGGGCTCCGGACCCGGCAGAAAATTTCCGCGAACTCCTCGACCTTGGCTAGCTCGAATTCCCACCCGCGACCCGGAAGGGAATCGACCATGAAAACGAGGTCGTCGAGCGGCAAGGAAAACAAATGGTCCGGGAAAGGCATCATGTGGGTGGGCGGCCGAAGATCCTTGGGAAGACCGTCCAGGGATACGTTTTTGCGCGGCGGAAGGAGGAGGTTGCGGCCCTGCCGCATGTCCCCGGAAAGCACGCTGAGTTTGGGTTGCTGGCCAGAAGTGATGAGAACCTGGGCCCGGCTCCGCTGGGTCGCCTGAATGAACGTCTGGCAGGAATCAAGAGTACGAGTGACTCTTCCCAAGCGCGCCGTTCCACGGGTCTGGGCACGAATCTCCTCTTCGCTCAAATAGCGGGCATAGAAAAGAGTGGGCGCATCGATCTCAAAAAAACCTTCTTCCAGAATGAGTTCTTCGCTCAGCCATGAGAGGCGGGACCCTGGGTCCATCCGCACGGTGGCTCCGCCCGGAAACCAGAGTTGGCCGCCGCCCGTCCGGGGAGCCTCGATGTGGTAATCCCCCTTGAGTTCCATGGGCCGGTCGGCGTTTACGTAGCCGCGGCCATCGCGATCGGAGACGCGAAGGAAATCCTGGGTTTCCACAATCTTGGCGAAAAGCCCCACATCCGAATCGGAAGAGGCGGGGGCTTGCCCTCCCGCGGCTGGCT
>JBFLVN010000323.1:0-3995 GCA_040758475.1 Bdellovibrionota bacterium | reverse complement strand
TGGGGTTCTACGACCGAAAGGACGAGCGCCGCCGCGACAAAGGCGTCGGCCGCCGTGCCCCCATCGCGCAACACGCCGGCCGCCGCCTTGGAAGCGAGGGGATGGGCCGTGGCCGCCATGGCTTTTTCGCCCCGGGCCACACGGGCGGCTTGGGCGGAAGAAGAGAGCCCCAGGGCGATCCCCAGGAAAATCCAAAGAACAAAGCGAAAGGCTCTCTCTCGCCGGGTGGCGATAAAAATTCTCACGGAGAACTATCTACTTGGGGAGGCGGGAAAGAAGCCAGTCAGGGGCTTACGTCCTCGTCCAGGAGGTTTTCGAGGGCTTTCTTGTCCTGGGCGGTCGTGTCTTCTTGGGGCGCGGCCTTGGGAGTTGGTTTGGCTTTGGGCGCAGGGGACTGAGGCTTGGCCCGTGCTTCCTGGCGGGCGGGTTTCTTCTTGCTGGAGGAGGCCGCTTTCGAGGGGCGAGGCGCGGAATCGGGGGCCGTCCGGACGAGGCTCTCCCGGGGATCGGCTGGCGCTTCTTTCTTGAGCGAGGATGGGCCCGAGAACTCCTTCTTGACGGCCTCGACCTTCGCCGGGATGTCGGCGTCGCGAAAGACACTCGTCACGGTCTTCCTGAACGGCTCGTGGGCGAAGAGGAAGCCAAGGATGAAGAAAGTGGTTAGGAGAAATGCTTGAAGTAAAAAACGCATGGCCCGCTCCCAGACCCTTTGGGGCCGCCCTTCGGGCGGCCTCATTGGTGTGGGACAGACACGCGAGCCCTCGCTCCGGCGTGTCTAGAAATTGTGCCTCTTCCCGCGGGTACTTGTCAAAAGGAAAGGGGTGCTCTGGGCATCCACGTCCGGCGCGGGTACGGTGAGCACGTGAAGAGAGACAAGCAGCGCGGAGGCCGGGGGCCCGAAGCGATCGGTTCCGTGCTCCGCCGCGCGCTCCGGGGGATGGATCTGGGCGCCCGCCTCCCGGAATTGGACCTCCGCCGCAAGTGGAACGAGATCGCGGGGAAGGATCTGGCGCGTTTCGTCCGTCCGGGCGCCCTTCAGCAGGGAACGCTCCTTCTCGAAGTCCCCTCGGGGATATGGGCGCAGGAAATCCTCGCTCTTCAAAATGAAATCCTCGGCCGCATTCGGGAAAAACTCCAGGCTCCCGGCATCGAGCGGATTCAAGTAAGGATCGTCCGCCCCAAATCCAAGGAAAGTCCTCCGCCCTCCCAGGTCCGGCTGGGGGCGGCCGTGGAGCTTCCTTCACCGCTCCAGGAAAAAATTGAAGAGGTGGCCGACCCGGAAATCCGGGGACTTCTCGCCAAATTCATCTCGGAGAGCCGGGAAAAGTAGCTATTCGCTTTCGAGGGACCGGAAGACGAGCCCTGTATAAACCTTGGGATAAAAGTAGGTCGATTTCTGGGGCATGACCTCGCCCGCCTCGGCCACGTCGCGGACCTGTTCGACCCGCGTGGGGCGCAGGAGGAAGCCAAGCTGGGCCTTGTCTGAATCGACGGCATCGAAAATCACACTGGCGTTGGGCGAAAACCCTAGAACCCCACCTTGAGCGATTTTCTGCGGATCGACGCCGAGCTGCTGGCGAAGGACGATTTCCTGGAGGACCGCCACGTCGAGCCCCCGGAGGATGGCGGGCACTTCGGAGGGAAAGGCCGCGGCGAGGGCCTTGGGGTCGCTGGTCTGGAGGAGATGGGCGTGGCCCGGCCCCACGATCCCGAGGGCGCACGCGGCGGTGCAGGAGCCCAGCTTTTCGAGGAACGCGGTCCGCTCCTGTGGCGTTTTGGTGGAAAACCGCTCGTCGAGAAAGAACCGGGAGAGCTCCTGGAGCATCTGGTGGGCTTTTTTGCGGCCGGGCATCCCTTCGGCAGCGAGCAGCATGCGGTGGTAGGCCAGCACGGTCATTTCGGAGGCTTCGGCTACGAACATCATGCCGAAATCGGCCGGATGATTCTTCGCGCCGGTTTCCTTGCGTATTTTCTCGCGGTAGTGGATGGCCGTCGTGTACCGATGGTGCCCGTCGGCGATGTAGAGCTTCCTCTTTGAGAAAGCCTCTTGGATGGCTTTCTGGGCGTTCTTATCCGTGATCCGCCAGAGCCGGTGCCGGACGCCCGCATCGTCCGTGAAATCGGCCCAGGGAGTCCCCGGCTCGCCCATGGCCTTGCGGATTTTTCCCTCCGGATCGAAATAGAAGGAAAAGGTCGGAGAGAGGTTCATTCGGGTGGCTTCGGTGAGCGAGAGGCGGTCCTGCTTGGGGCCATCCAGGGTCTTTTCGTGGGGGAGGATGATCCCTTCCTTGAAATCGTAGAGCCGCACGGCGGCGATGAGTCCCCCGCGCGAGTGGGTTTTTCCGGAATAATCCCCCGGGAGGGTGAAGTCCTGTCGGTAGCGGTAGTAGACCGCCTCGCTATCCCGTTGGATGGCTTTTTCAGCGAGCCACTTCATCCAGATTTTCGCCGCGGCGTCGTATTTGTCCTTGGCCCCGGGGGCTTCTTCTTGCTTGGGGAGGTCCACGTGGACCACGTTCAAGGGGCTTTTCCCGGCGAGTTTCGCCCGGTCGGCGTCGCTCAAAACGTCGTAGGGGGGCGCCACCAGGTTCTCGGCGGCGGCTTTCGAGAGATCGTAGAGGTGGCCCCGGAAGGGGAGGACGTCCGGCATGGCGGCCCCTACCTACCCGGAAGGGATTTGCGGGTCAACCAAGCCCCAGGGCCTTGGCCGGGACCGCCCCTTCCCGTACCAATACGGGTTTTCCGGTGCGGGCGTCGATTTTGACGATGGTGGAGGGGATGCCGCCGCCCGCAATACTTCCCGCATCGATCGCGATCCCCACCTTTTCCCGGATAGGCGCTGGAACGGCTTCGAAAGAACTAGGCGCTTTTTCCCCCGAGAAATTCGCGCTCGTCGAAACGAGGGGGGCGGGAAGGTGCGCCAGGAGCTTCCGGCAGAAGGGGTGGGAGGAAATCCTCACCGCGATGTCGCTTTGGCCCGCCGAGAGGATTTCGAGGGGGAGCTTCCCGGGTTTCGCCGGAACGATGAGCGTGAGCGGACCCGGCCAGTATTTTCCGATGAAGGGAAGGAGCCGGGCGGGGATTTCGGCGAAAGTTTCAAGGGTTGGAATATCCCGCACGAGGCAGAGGAGGGACTTTTCTTCAGGACGGCGCTTTAGTTCGAAGATTTTCCGGATACCCGCCTCGCTTCGGGCGTCGCACCCGAGGCCATAGGTGGTCTCCGTGGGATAGAGGATCGTCTCTCCGTCCAGAATCCGCTTGGCAAGCGCCGGGTAATCGGCCTCCTGGAGGGAAGCGTAGGGCGTGAGGCGGCCGGTGGACATGGCGGCAGGGGCGTTAGCAGGTGGTACGCGGAAGACGCGCAAGCGGGGCCTTACATCTCTTCTACTTTTTTGGCCTTCTTGATCACTTCTTCCGACATCGCCGCGCGTTTTTCCTTGATCCGGTTTGCCAGTTCCTTGTCCGAAAGGGCGATCATCTGGGCCGCCAGGATTCCGGCGTTCTTGGCACCCATCTTGCCGACGGCGACGCAGGCCACCGGGATTCCCGGCGGCATCTGGACGGTTGAGAGAAGGGAGTCGAGGGCGGTGCCAAGTTCAGAGGAGGCGATGGGAACGCCGATAACGGGCTTCGTCGTGTGAGCGGCGATGGTCCCGGCCAGATGGGCGGCCCCGCCCGCCCCAGCGATATAGACCTGGACGCCGCCGGCTTCGGCCTCGTGCATGATCGTGCGCACCCGGTCGGGCGTCCGATGGGCGCTCGCCACGGTCATCCGGACGGAAACACCGAGATTTTCGAGTTCGGCTTTGGCCGCTTTCATCACCTCGGCGTCGGAATCCGATCCCATGAGGATAAGGATCTTGTGTGCTGCCATGTTCTCCCCCGGAGTGCGGCGTTCTTCGGGCCGCCGCTATCCGAAGGGGCCTTGGTACTATGGGGCCAACGGCCCTGCAAGGGGTGGCTTCGCGTTGCAATGCCTATCAAGTACGGGTAAT
>JBFLVN010000322.1:0-4003 GCA_040758475.1 Bdellovibrionota bacterium | reverse complement strand
CGGCCTTCGGCCACCCCTCCCCGCTAGCGGGGAGGGGACGGGGGTGGGGTGTCGTGCTCGTACTGGCGCTCTTCGCCGCCTCGTGCAAACCGCCTCCGCCGCCCGCGCCCGAACTCAAAATTGGAACGCCGGGCAGCGTGGAGGAATGCACGCTCGCGGAAGAGAAGAACCGCTTCTATCCGGATGAACCCCTGGCCTTCGTGTTCGATTACAAAAAACCCTTCGACGTAGACACCATCACGGCCATGGGGGTGTGGGTGGATGGAGAGGGGAATTTGCGCCTTCCCGGCCGGTCCCAGGTCATGGTGGTGATTCGTAGCCACGCCAAGCTCTGCGCCGTCTCGCCGGATTTGAAGGCCGGGGATTTCTTCTATGGGAGCGAGGGCTTGGCCGCCCTTCAGATGCTTCGGGGGAACGAGATCGCCGCCCAGGCCCGGCTCGAAGTCGTCCCCCGGCCCCCGGAAGAGAAACAAACTCCTCCGGCTGATTCAAAGCCGGAAAAATAGCGCAACAAATTTCGCACCAGTGGCGGGCCCTCACCCCGCCGTTTTTATTTTGAAATGCCAGTGGAATAAAATGTGTTTGCCTCTTGAGGGGGCGGGTTGACGGGAGTATCACTTCCCCCTCGATTCCCTCCTGGGAACGCGGAGTCTTCCATGCCCGACCTCGAAAAGATCCAAGCTGAACTATCCCGCTGGCGCGCTTCCTACGACAAGCAGGCGGCCAAGGGCCTTCGCGACAAGCGCTTCGAGACTCTCTCGGGTATCCCGATGGAACCCCTCTACGCGCCCACCCAGGGCGGGAACGGCGATTACCTCGGCAAACTGGGGTTCCCCGGCGAATACCCCTTCACCCGCGGCGTCCAGGCGACGATGTACCGGGGCCGCTTCTGGACCATGCGCCAGTACGCGGGCTTCGGCACCGCGAAGGAATCGAACGAGCGCTACAAGTACCTGCTCTCTCAAGGCACGACGGGCCTCTCCGTCGCCTTCGACCTTCCCACTCAGATGGGCCGCGATCCGGACAACGCCATGAGCCGGGGCGAAGTGGGGAAGGTGGGTGTCTCGATCGCCTCCCTCGAAGACATGCTCACTCTCTTCGACGGGATCGATCTCTCCAAAGTTTCTACCAGCATGACGATCAACTCGACGGCTTCCATCCTGCTCGCTCTTTATATCTGCGTCGCCGAGAAGCAGGGGGTTTCGCCGGATAAATTAAACGGCACGATCCAGAACGATCTCTTGAAAGAATACATCGCCCGCGGGACGTACGTGTATCCGCCCGGTCCCAGCATGCGGATCATCACGGACATTTTTGCCTACTGCAAAGACAGCGTTCCAAACTGGAATACGATTTCCATCTCGGGCTACCACATTCGGGAGGCGGGCTCGACGGCCATGCAGGAAGTGGCTTTCACCCTGGCCGACGGCATCGCCTACGTACAGGCGGCGGTAGACAAGGGTTTGAAGGTGGATGATTTCGCCCCGCGCCTCGCCTTCTTCTTCAACGGGCACAACCACTTTTTGGAAGAAGTCGCCAAGTTCCGCGCCGCCCGGCGCATGTGGGCGAAAATCATGAAGGAGCGCTTCGGGGCGAAAGACCCGCGCTCCATGATGCTCCGCTTCCACACCCAGGTAGCGGGTGTCTCCCTTACGGCCCAGCAGCCCGAGAACAACATCGTCCGCGTCGCCATTCAGGCGCTGGCGGCGGTGCTCGGCGGTACCCAGTCGCTCCATACCAATTCCATGGACGAGGCGCTTGCCCTCCCCACGGAAAAGGCCGTCCGCATCGCTCTTCGCACCCAGCAGATCATCGCCTACGAGTCGGGCGTGGCGGGGACGATCGACCCGCTCGGCGGCTCCTATGCCGTTGAATCTCTCACCGATGAGATCGAAAAGCGGGCCTGGGAGTACATCGGCCGCATCGACAAGATGGGCGGCATGGTGCGGGCTATCGAGCAGGGATTCCCCCAGCGGGAAATCCAGAACGCGGCTTTCGATTACCAGAAGAAGGTCGAAACGAAGGAAGAGATCATCGTGGGGGTGAACGAGTTCCGCATCGAAGAGCCCCCGCCTTCCGACCTCCTCAAGATCAAGGAGCAGGTAGAACGCGAACAGGTGGACCGGATCAAAGCCCTTCGCGCCCGGCGGGACAACGCGAAAGCCACCGCCTGCCGCGAGAAGCTAAAGCAAGCGGCGAAGGGCGACGCGAACCTCATGCCCCCCATCGTCGATTGCTGCCGCAACTGGGTGACGCTCGGGGAAATCTCCGACACGCTCCGCGAAGTCTACGGCGTCTACCACGAGAGCGTGGTGGTCTGATAAGAAATAATTCCGAAATTGCCCCTCTCCCTTTGGGAGAGGGTGGCCGAAGGCCGGGAGAGGGCTTCCTTGTTTCAGCCCTCTTCCGCCCGGCTTCGTAGAACTTCGCCGGGCACCTTCTCCCAGGGGGAGAAGGTCAATTTGATTGTTTCTTTAACCCCTCAAACAAATCCATCGCCACGCGCCGCGTGAGCATCTCCGTGCGCGGGCCCACGCCCGGGTGCTGATGCCCTTCGATCCGCGCGTCCACGAGAAGCGAAGCAAGGCCGTGCACGAGGCTCCAGGCCGACACGGCGAGTTCGAGGGGATCGCCCTCCCGGACGACCCCCGCCCGCTGGCATTCCTGGATGGCAAGGACCAAAGGCGAGAAAGACGCTTGCGAGGCTTCGGCCAGGGGGGAATATTTCGACTTGTCCGGCACGTCGGGCCCGAACATGACGCGGAATTGATCGGGGTGCTTGGTGGCGAAGCGCACGTACGCAACGCCTAATTCCTGAAGGCGCGTCTTGGGGTCCATCGCCTTTTGGGTGCTCTCTTCCATCTCCTTGGCGAAAGCCCGAAAGCCATCCTCTGCCACGGCGGCGATGAGGGCCTCCTTCGAATCGAAATGGCGGTAGGGGGCCGCCTGGGAGACGCCCGCCCGCCGGGCCGCTTCCCGTAGCGTTAGGTGCTGGACCCCCTTCTCCCGGATGGTGGCCAGGGCCCCTTGTACCAGGGCGTCCCGCAGGTTCCCGTGGTGGTAGGAGCGGGATTTTCCCTTTGATTTCGCCGCTTTCTTCGCTTTCGCCATTTCTTCACCAGAATTATGTTGACAACGTTAACATTGGAAGTGTATCCTGGCAAGCGAATGTTGACGGTGTTCACATTAGGAGGGCATCCCCATGGGTGAGCGCGCGGGCACATCGCTCAAGCAGAAGCCGGCCAAAGGGCCGTTCGACGTCATCGTGATTGGTTCGGGGATCGGGGGGCTCGCCACGGCGGCCATCCTGGCCAAGCGGCGGGGAAAGCGCGTCCTCGTGCTCGAGCGCCACTACGTGGCGGGGGGCTTTACCCACGTCTTTACGCGGCCCGGTTACGAGTGGGACGTGGGCATCCACTACATCGGGGGCGTGGGAAGCAAGAAGTCCCCCGTGCGGCGCCTTTTCGACGAGATCACGGACGGAAAGCTCGAATGGGCGCCCCAGGACGATACGTACGACCGGATTTTCCTTGGCGAGCGGGAATACGATTTCGTCACGGGGCCCGAGGCGTTCCGGAAAAAACTCCACTCCTATTTCCCCAAGGAAAAGAAAGCCATCGACGATTACCTCGCCGCCGTCAAATCCACGGTGTGGTGGGGCCAGACCTATTTCGCGGAAAAACTCCTTCCGGGTTCCCCCTGGGCGCGTCCGCTCGGGGCGGTCCTCCGGGCGCCGTTCCTCCGCTTCGCCGGGAAGACCACCCGGGAAGTGGTTTCCAAATTTACGAAAAACGAGGAACTCATCGCGGTCCTCACGGGCCAGTACGGCGATTACGGCCTTCCGCCATCGCAAAGCAGTTTCGGCGTCCACGCCTTCGTGGTCGATCACTACCTCCACGGCGGCTTCTATCCCGTGGGGGGCGCCTCCCGGATCGCCGTACACGCGGCCGACATCATCGAACGGGCCGGTGGCCGGGTGGCGGTCAATGCGGAAGTGCAGGAA
>JBFLVN010000321.1:0-4025 GCA_040758475.1 Bdellovibrionota bacterium | reverse complement strand
CTCTCGGAAGCGGCTTCGCCCGTGCCTTTCAACGCCGCGCCGGCGCCCCGGAGGGCGGGCGCCACGACGAGCGCAAGAAGCGCCACGGGAACCGTGATGACGCCGATCTTGGCGACGGTGAGAAATACGTCCGCCTTCTGCGACCAGCTCATCCCCTGCCGGGCGCGCTCCTCGGCTTCTTTCTCCTTCTTGAGGACGGTTTCGACTTCTTCCCTGGCCTTGCGGGCGGCCAGGATGTCCTGAATCCAGTCGAGGGGACCGTCTACTCCAGTCTGATATGTGAGCTGCCGGTTCATGCCGCCCCTCCTTCGCCGAGGCTTCGGAGAGCAGGAATTCCCCACTCGCTCGCCGTGCGCCAGCCCACCTGGACGTGAACGTGATCGCCGCCCCCCACGTCGTGACGGATGGCGCATTTGAGATTCGGGTTGTCGTAGGGGTACTTGCGGTTCAGATACTCCACGAGTTCGTCAATCACATTGCCTGGAATCCCATCCGTTCGGATGTCGGCCGCTCTTCCGAATTCATGGGGCGAGCGCTCGGGTTCCTTGCGACTGAGTTCCATTGCACGGGCTAAAATTTCCTGCTGCTCCTTGCGGGTCCGCAGAAGGCACGTCACCACAAGTGAGTAGCCACGCCCCGCCAGAAACCACGCCGCATCCAAAAGAATCGCCCGGACGCGCGGGTCCACCTTGGGAAGCTCGGAGAGAATTCTTTGGCTCTTGCAGAGGATTTCGACCTTCATCGTTTTTCCTCCAGCCTGGCGATGCGCCGCTCCTGGATTTCGACGAGCTTCAGGATCGACTTTTGCTCCTCGCGCATCCGCACGATCTCTTCCTTGATGGCCGTAAGCTCCGTCACCACGGGGCTCATTCGGGTATCGAGGCGCGAATCGACGAAATCCCGCGCGTAGGTCGCAAGGAGCATGAGCAGTGCCGTGAAGATGGCGACGCCCGGGCGCGAGTCGATGAATCTGAGGAGCTTTTCCATCACTTCCTCAGCTTCCAGAGGGTGGCGCCGACCGCTGCAAGTCCCAGCAACCCGACACTAGCCATGCTCATGGAAGATTTGTTTGGTTCGACCGGGCTCGGCGGGTATCCAAAATCCGGCGCGTAGCGCTCGGCCCAGTACTGGTAGCGGCCCACGACCTGCTTTCGGCTGTTCAAAAAGTTCGGAACGAGCTTCTCGAACTTCTCCGTCAGGGGATTGCCCCGGAGGGAATCCACCATGAGGTCGAAATTCGTGGGGCTTGAGAGCACCGCAGCATTGGCGCCGTAGCGCTTGAGGATTTCTTTTAAGAACGTGGGCCCCGCCGTGTAGCCGAACTGGGCGAGCTTCACCTTCAAAATGGGGTGAATGGGGGCCTTCAAATTCGGCACCAGCGTCCCGTCGATGATTTGGGCGATGTACGTCGTCCCGGCCCGGATAGCGGTATCCGGGTCTTCCAGGGACTCGGGCACAAGCCCCAGCGACTTCGCCGTGCTGGGCAGGAATTGCATGAGGCCGATTTCGTTGGACGGTCCCTTGGCTTTCGGATCGAAGGCGCTCTCGACGTGGATCATCCCCTTGGCGTAGTGCGGGGGAAAATCCCGTCTCGTGGCGTATTTGCGGATGAGGGCGTCGTAGGCGCTCGTATCGCGTTTCGGAGCCGGTTTGCCCGGGGAGAGCTTTTCCTTGAGCCAGTCCAGCGGTCCATCCAAAGCGGCACCGCCGGGGGCGGCACCGTCGAGCACCGCGCTCTTATATAAGGTCGTGGGCCTCATCAGATGGATTCCCCAAAGCTCTGGAACACGTCCCGCGGGAGCTTGATGCCCCGGACGAGGGTGTTCACGACGGTCAGATGCCCCCAGTCGAGGGTCATCTGGGCGTGGGTTTGCAGCAGGCGAATGTCCTGGACGTTGGGCGGGATTTCGGGGCCCGGCTCGTTTTCAATGAGCGTGATGATGTAGTGGAGCCGCCCCCGGGCGTTCCTCTCCCCCACGTTCAGGATCACGGGGCTCTGATCGAGCGGCAGGATCACGTTGGGGAGGTTCTCTGGGGAGAGCCACTCCCAGCGAAGCTCCGCGGTGAAGTTCACGCCATTTTGAAGGTCCGCCTCGGCGTGGACCGTGTACTGGCCGATGTTCTCGAACGTGATCTCGTCCGAATACCACTCCAGCACGTTCCCCAGGGCCCCGGACTGGACGAGCAGGTAGGTGTTCGTATCCTCCCCCAGGGCCGTGCCGGCGCTCTGGGATATCTGGTCCAGGAGCGCGAAGACGTCGGGCACCACTTCGCTCTCGAAGGGCTTTAGGGTCATGTAGACCTCGACCCGGGAGCCGGGGTCGATGACCTTCAAAAATGGAATCCGGTCGGTAACCGAGAAGGGCGATAGAACCTTGTAGCCGTCGGGATTCATCAGGGGCTCGTCGTTGACGTAAATCTGGAAGACGGCGTAGAAGTTTTTGAGCAGGAGGTAATTGAACTTCAAACCGGTGAGCAGAAGATATGAGTCTTCCTCCGAGCGGAACTCCAAAAGCTTCTGCTTCAAGTCCGGCTCGTACTGGATGAACGTGACCTCGGTCTTGTAGTCGGCCTGGGCGTTGCGAAGGGTCTGGAAGAGAAGCCGGTAGACCGGGCTGTCGAACCCCTGGGGAAGTGATCCCGCTTTCCCGCCGATCACACCCGAGAGCGGCGAGAGAAACGGCGTGGCTTCGCTTCCTTGTTCATCATCCCCATCTACCAGCGCTGGGCCTGGCGCCTCCGGCGTAACGGTAACGACGCTCGTCACCTGGCGGGGAACGAGAATCTCTCGCAGCTCGCGCACGGCGGCCGAAAGTTCCTGCAAGACGGGAAGGAGGTCAGGCGACATGGACGACCTCCCGTGACGCGGATTCTAAGGGCCGCGAAATCGCCTCTGGCGCGACATGCGTGCCGAGCACGATGGCCGTGACGCTACCGCCCGTCCTGGTCTTGCTCACGACGCCGATGTTGAGGACGGTCTGGGAGGCGACGGGGATGGAGCTTTTGAAGCGATGCGCCGGACCCCGGCCACCGATGGATGAGACCGGCAGGTAATCGAGCACGAACTCCGTGGGGTAATCGCGCACCTGCACCACGTCATCGATGAGGCTCGGAACCGCCTGCGGACCGATGCGCGGAACCATTCCCCCGAAGAAGACTTCGGGGAAGATTGGCATGGGGAAGACGCCCGGCAGGAGGAAATAGGCCGAGGAGTCGTAGACGAAGAGCCCTTCCCAGAGATAATCCTTCTGGATGTTGGGTTGCAGAAGCGTCACACCGTCCCGGCGCTCCTTGGTGAGGGCGTACCAGTAGGATTCCTTGAGAAGATCCTCGTCCCCGAGGCCCTCCCGGTAAGCAAAAGAGAGCTGCGATCTTCCGGGCGGCACCATCCAGCGTGCCTTGAGACGCTGCCCGGCCTTCACCGGAATGTGCAGCTTCGGCGCAAAAGGCCCCCCGGAAAGAAGAAAAGGAGCGAAGCTCCCCTGGGAGAGCAGGGCTTCGCTGTTAAGCCGCAGCTCGATCTCGCAGGCCGCCGGTAGAAAGAGCGTCTGGCTCGTGACCGCAAGGCGCGTAATCACCGCGTCCTTCGAGAAGAGATACTCGCCCTCCACCGGCGCGAGCTCCGCGCCGGGGTTCTCGAAAACGAGAGTCCTGTAGACGAAGCTCTTCACAGGAGCGCCACCCCGTGGGCCGAGATGACCGGCGTGTAAAGCTCTGGAACGTCGTCCGGAAACCGGACTTCGATTCTCAGGGTCGTATTCCCCTCGAACTCGATGGGGGATTCGAGATAGACCGGGAACGATCCGGTGCCCAGGAGCGCCGGGGCCGGTATGAAATCCGGCACGAAGGCGTCCCCGTAGCGCGGGTCGGAGAGTCGCACCTCGAAGGGATACTGGATGAGCTTCAGGGTATCGGGCGCGGCCACGCGCAGGTCCATGAGAATGAAGACCTGTTTTTTCAAAATCTGAATGCTGTATGCGTCGGCCCGGTCATTCAAAATCGCATCGGAGCGAAACTGCGTCCGA
>JBFLVN010000320.1:0-4035 GCA_040758475.1 Bdellovibrionota bacterium | reverse complement strand
CTTTTGAAGCGGACGCTCGTGACCGTCGGGCAGATTTTCGACAGCTACAACAACGGCAAGCGCGCGGGTATCCCCGAGTGCGGCACGCCGGGCTCGGTGGACGGCAATTGCCGCACGGCAGCCCTGCCCATCGCGGAGATCGCTCTCGACGGAATCGCCGACCAACTCACTTCGGCGGCGGCGCCGCTCGTCCGCTGCACGGCGCCCGGAATGGCTTGCAACAGCGCTTATCCGGGGTGCGGTTCCGTTACGGCCCATCCGGGCTGCGCGGTGGCCGAGCAACTCGTCTTCCGGAACGCCGAAAAGCTTCCCATCGGCGTGATGATGGACACCTTCGACGAACTCTTCATCGACAACCCGCCCGCGGGCTGCGAGTTCTACGCCACTTTCCCGTCCTGTGACCCCGACGGGGGAGGATCGCTGACGGAGGCTTGCACCACCTGCAACCAGGTCCGGAACCTGGACTTCGACAAGCTCAATTCGATCTGGGACTTCCTGGATAATTTCGTCAATGAATCCCTCTCCCAGGCCGAACGCGACCAGATCGTGGAAGTCCTTCCCACCATGATGGGCGGCCACCAGAAGTCGAGTACGGGCGTGCGGGTGTTTCCGAACTTCAAGCGCATCATTCCAGGGCCGCGGCCGGTCGTTACGCAATCCGTCTGGCCCAACAACCTGGGCGAGCCCGAGGGGAATCCTCCCTTGGCCGGAAGCGCGGCCGACGCCCAGATATGGCCCCCCGACCGCGCCTTCCCGAGCCCGCTCGTGGCCTGCACGACCAGTGGCGCGGCGAGTTTCTGCGCGGCCGGGAATTGCAACACCTGCTGGACCCCCGCGGAGATTTTCGCGAACGTGATCAATCCCCAGGGCGGCGACGGGGACGCAACCAATATCAACGGCCGCACCCACGGCCGGAATCCCTACGACCGGTTCCTCTGCGACGATTTCAACTGCGCGAACTCCTGCGGCGGCCAGACGGCCGGCGGCGTGGGCGTGTACTGGTCCGGTTCCCAGACATCGAAGGCCGCGGACGCCAACCAGACGGCTTGCCAGACCGCCAACAAGCTTACCCAGAAGCTCGTTAACACCTACTACGGCTGCTGGTCGGTCAACGCCTCGGGGCAGCCCGACAACAACTGGCGGTGGAACCTGGACGTTCTTTCGACCCCGGCGGGCGCCCTTCCCGAGACGCCGGGTGACTGTTTCGATGCCCCCGACATGACCCGCGGCCTGGACGAAGCGGTGCGCCAGTACATGGGCATCGACACTCACGGGAACTTCCTTGGCTTCATCTCGATCGATACCAACGAGCTTCTCTCGGCCGTCGCTGGCTTCCCCGATCCCTCGCTCATGCCGAGCGTGAACCTCACGTACAAGATCTTCGGCCTGGGCGCGACGGTGCCCAAGTCCGAAGTGCTCAACCTCTTCTCGGCCCTGCGTTCCGCCCGGGCCATCCTGGCCAATCCGCTGGTGGGCGGTGCCCTCGAATTCCGGAACAACTGCGCGGGCTTCTTCGCGGCCGAATCCGGGAGCCGCACGCTTTCGGTGGGTGACCGGCGCCTCCTCACGAACGGCATCGACCGGTCGGCGGCCCTCGAACCCCTGGTGCGCGATCCGGCCTTCGAGGCCTTGCAGAAGATGCTCATCGTCCTGGCCGAATTGCCCAACCCTCCCCAGGCCAATCCGGCGGACGGCCTCTATCAGACGGGCAGCGCCTGCAAATACAACGGCGCGACGGCCATCGACGTCTATCCCTCCAACCACTCCAAGAACCCCCTGCCCGGCCGGGAACAGATGGTCTGGGGCCAGGGGCCGGTGGTGCTCCAATTCCTCACCATTTTCGAGAATACGGGTTACGCTCAGCTCTCCCTCTACGAACTCCTCGTCGGCATCGAGGAAGGCCCGAACCGCGAAGTCTTCGATGCCCTCTGGGAAGTGCTCGGCGACTGGCGGGAAGTCACCGCCGACGTGGATTCCCGGATTCCGCCGGGCAGCAATTTCATGCGCGTCGTCCTGGACGGCGTCGACAACATGATCAGCCCCCGGGACGGGACGACGGTGCCCTGCGGCAACGACGGCACTTCTTGCGGCGGAGCGGACGGCAAGGGTTACGCCAAGACCGGGGCGGCCGAACCGTTCCTCTACCCCCTCTTTCCGATCATGCAGAAGATCGGCGGCGTGAAGATGGCCGCGGAGGGCTTAACTCTCACCCAGTGCGTGAACCAGTGGGGAGGGTGCGTGGGGAACGGCTACGGCCTTTTGATCGATACGGCCAACGATCCCAACATCGATTTCCTGGCGTCGGGTGTCGTCGGATGCGATCCCACCGCCGCGCCGTACACGTGTCCGGGCGACGCCAAGCCCGATTATCTTTATATTTCCTGCATGGGCGGCCAGGGATCGCCTTGCAACCGGAGCAATCCGGGCGGCACTCTCTTGACGGGAACCGGTATCCCGGCGCCGGGTTACAGCTACCTGGGCCACACGTTCAAGGTGGTTAAAGTCATCGACGACGACAACGTCGTCGTCGAGCGAACGGCGACCGACACGCCAACCATTGGGATTTTCCCAAGTCCCTCCGTCAACCGGACCGTGAACATCAAAGTTCAGACCTTCACCCGCGCCAGTATGTCCCAGGGCCTTAGGGCCATCGCCCGGGCCATCATCGACGATTTCAACCAGGATCCGGACGTTCCGGGCGTCGACGTCCTGGACGTGGACGAAGTGGTGGCCGACCTCTTCCGGTGCGATACGGAAGGATTCTTCATCGACACGATCATGGCCTACCTGGACGACAAGGCTACGAACGGGGACATCCGTTCGCTTCGGAATACGATTTTCGCCTTGAACGAGGCGCCCGATACGCGGGACGCGACCCTCGACACGATCGGCGCGACGCTGGGCGCCACGGGCGGGGCCGTCATCGACTTCGACGACGTGTGCGTGTGCAAGAGCCGCGGCCTCGAAATCGTGACGGGCACTTGCGATACGCCGCCCAATCCCGGCAGCTGCAAGGGCGACGCGCCGCTCACCAACGTCATCCCGATCCTCCGGGACGGAGGGCTCGAAGATCCCCCCGAGCAGTTCGCGCTGCAGGAGTCCGTGGACAACTTGGCCAACCCCTTCAACCAGGACGCCGTACGGCGCCTGAGCACGAACAAGGCCAACTGCGCGACGGATGGATTCGTTCTTCCCAGTCCGGCGACGTGCGCCGCCAGCCCCGGGCCCGGCATTCCGGGCGGGACGACGGCGAACTGCAAGGCGATTCCCCGGCCCGAATGCGTGGCTTTCATCGATCCGATCCTGGATGCGTTCTCATCGGTCACGAAAAAGGACAGCTTTGCCCGGAGCGGAAGCGGGGACGCCCGCCTCGCGGAAGTCAACGCCACGGTTCCAGCGGACGTTGCGGGAGACAACCTGACGGCGTTCCGGGGGCGGCTCGTGAATATCATGTCCGGCTCGGGCGTGAGCGGCCTCGATACGTTCTCAAGCATAACCCCCCTTTCCAATGGTGATTGCACGGTGATGTCAGGCTCGGAAAAGCGGCCGTTCCTGCCGGATGGGGTTTTGGACGATTGCGGCGGGATCGGCGGGCGGCCCGATTTCCTCTCCCGGGTGGACGACGGGACGCCGGACGCGTTCCTCAACCGCGGGGCAAATCCACAATTCATCGTCGGGAACTGGTTCCACAACGATTCGACGGACAAGACCATCTCGATCGTGAGCGCGACGATCTACCACGACGGAGCGGTGAAGGATTCGCCCACCCCCAACGACCGGGTGGGCCGTATCCGCGTGCTTCGCAGCAACCGGGAGCCCAGCACCGCGGCGGGCGACATGTTCGCCGCGCCGACGAGCTGTTTCTTCAATACGGGCGTGACGGGTGGCGGATGCACCTGCACGAGCACCAACACCTGCACCGACGCCAACGGAGAACTGCGGATCAACTCCTTCTACTTCCGGGCCCGGGAAGGCTTGCAGCCGGTATCGGTCTATCCGCCTGTCGACGTCCCGCCGGGACAATGGGTTTACATC
>JBFLVN010000319.1:0-4038 GCA_040758475.1 Bdellovibrionota bacterium | reverse complement strand
GACCCCCTGGTTCCACTCCCGGCTCTCCGGGAGAAAATTGGCCGGAGGCTTTCCTCCCTGCACCCAATAGGTCGTGGCTTCGACGAAAAGGCAGGTGGAGAGATCGAGGGTCCGGCGGCGTTCATCGAATCCATAGAACTCGATGCCGCCACCCACTTCCCACAGCCCGAAGTAATCCTGCTTATCCTGTCCAAAGAATTCGTCTTCCGTCCCCCACTCGAAGCCGAAGCTCCCGCCGCCCACTCCGTAGGGGACGATGCCTCCCTTCGGTCCAAAGGGTTTGCGAGCAGGGTAGAGCCGAAGGCGCCCACCAATGGACATGTAGGGCTCGGCTCCCTGGTTCAAATCCTGGTCGAATTGGGCGCCGCCGAAGCGCAAGTGGATGATCTCGATGTCCGCCGGCTTCGTATACAAACTGAGACCGAACTCGAAGTGCCCCCGCAGGAACGTGGAATCCCCCATGGCGTTGCCGCCTGCGTAGGAAAACACCGCGTCCCCGGTCTCCCGTTCGAGTTGCTGCCCCGGCAGTTCCCCCAAAGGGGCTTCGTCGTCGCTTTCTTGAGCGAGGGAAAAACGCGGGGCGTGAAAAAGCGAGAAAGCGAAGGAGGGAACGGGAACGGCTAGCAAACCGAATAAAATCCAGCAAACCGTTGCGCGCCGCATGGAGGGCCACCTTCGGCAAACAATATCAGTTTCGCCGGATCACTCCAAGACGGCTGTGACGGCGATCACGCAGGAAGGGGCAAGAAATTAAGTGGGTTATCAGGCCGCGCTCTTCTTGCCAAGGCGCTTTTCGGCCGCTGCCTTGCGCTTTTCGTAGGCTTCCCGGCAGATGCGGACATCTTCCAAGAAGGCGTCCAGCTCTTCAAGAAGGAAGGCCTGGGGGCCGTCGCAAAGGGCGACTTCCGGTTTGGGGTGGAAATCGACGAGGACCATGTTGGCCCCGGCGATGATCCCCTGGGCGGTCGCGTGCTGGAGTTCGTAGAGGCCGTCCGGCGAGAGGTCTTTCTTCCCGACCGAGTGGGAAGGGTCGATGCACACCGGAAGGCGCGTGAGGCGCTTGATGACGGGAACGTGGGCGAAATCGACGAAGTTGCGGTGAGGGTCGCCCAAGTGGGTCTTCATGCCCCGCAGGCAGAAGATGATGTTCCGGTTCCCTTCGCTCGCGATGTACTCGCAGGCGTTCAAGGATTCTTCAAGGGTAATACCCATGCCGCGCTTAAAGAGGACGGGGAACTCGTTCTGACGGCCCACGTATTTGAGCAACTCGAAATTCTGGGCGTTCCGGGTGCCGATCTGCATCATGACGCCCGTGGGATTTCCCGCCGCCCGCAGGGCCTCCGAGATTTCCTCGAGCTGGGACTCGTGGACGATCTCCATGGCGATCACTTTGATGCCGTACTTGCCCGCCATCTCAAAAACGTAAGGAAGGCAGTCTTTCCCATGCCCCTGGAAGTCGTAGGGAGAGGTACGGGGCTTGTAGGCCCCCATGCGGGTAGTCTTGAGGCCCGCCTTCTGGAGTGCGGCGAGCATTTTCTCGACGTGTTCCTTCGTATCGACGGCACAAAGGCCTGCGAAGACGTGGAAGTTGTCCTGGCTGAAGGAAATTCCCTGGTATTCAAAGCCCCGGGTATCGGCCTTCCCCTTGTGGCGGCCGATGATCCGGAACTTCTCGCTCACGCGGAAGGCCCGTTCGACGAAAGGAAGTTCCTCGAAAACCTCCAAGGGAACCTTCTCCGTCTTGCCGATGACGTAGACCTCGATCAGACCCCGCTGCTCGCCCTCGACGGTGTGGAACTTGAGGGCGATCCCCTCGTAGCGGCTGGCCGTCTTTTCGAGCTGGGCCTGCTCGGGGCCGCCGGGCTTTACGTCGGGTTTAAGGATAATGATCACGGGTCTTGGTCCTTCCTAAGGGGACGCATCAATACCCCACGCCGGGCGGGGTTACAACGGATTAGCGGCTTGGGAGCGATCCGAGGCCCTCTTGGGCGGCGGCGCGGACCTCGGGGGATTTGTCCGAGAGGAAGCGCTTTAGAAGGGCGACGGCTTCGGCCGTAAACCCCGCGTGGGCGAGGCGCGGCAAACTGCGGACGGCGGCGAGCCGCACGGAAGGTTCTCCGTCGCCCGCCAGTTTCCCCAAGGCGGGAAGGGCCGCTTCGGCCGCCCCCTCCCCCACGCTGGCCAGAGCACCGCAAGCAGCGGCACGGACGGAGGGATCTTCGTCGGATAGTTTCTGAGCAAGGGAGGGAACGGCGGCCACGGCGTCTTTCCCCATGAACGAAAGCGCCTGGAGCGCTCCCAACCGCACGAGCGGGTCTTTGTCCCACAGGGCGCGGGAGAGTTCGGGAACTCCCGCTGCACCACTTTTCCCAAGCGCTACGGAAGCCGCCCACCGCGCCATGCGATCCTGGTCCTTGAGGAGCAAGACGAGGGCCGCGGGGCCTTCGGGGCTCTGGATTTTTCCAAGGGCGAGAGCCGCCATGCTCCGGACTTTGGGGGAAGAATCGGAGAGGGCTTTCACAAGCGCCGGGGCGGCGGATTTCAAATGGGTCCCGTCTCCAAGCGCTTCGATCGACGAGGCCGCGGCGGCCCGCACTTCGGCGTGGGAATCCTGGAGGCCGCCGATCAAAAGCACGGCGGCGGCCGGATCGCTCCCCTGCCCCCGCAGGTGATAGGCCGCCTGGGCGCGGATTTCTGGATCTTTGTCCTCAACGAGTTCGGCCAGCCGTTCAACGGAAAGATTCTGAGGATCGGCGAAAGGGTTTGCCGCCTTGGGGCGCAACGGCGGAGGCGTACAAGCAGGAAGAGCAAAGCCCAGCAAAAAAACGCAGAGCCCGACGGCTCCCGCGAAAGGCAGTCCTCTGCCCCTGGCCCCGATCAACGTGGTGACTCCGTAAGATTCCCGGCAGCCGGAATATTACTCTCCGGAATCGTCCGCTTCCACCTCTTGGCCTTCTTCTTTTGCTTGAATGTTTTCCATCGCGCGGCGCTGGCGGGAGATTTCGTAAAGAACGACCCCCGCCGCCACGGAGGCGTTTAAGGAGCCGATCTTCCCCGAAAGGGGGATGAGCACGAGGGCATCGCAAGTATTGCGAACCCGGTCCCGCAGGCCCTTTCCTTCCGAACCCACCACGAGGACCGTGGGCCTCGCAAAGTCGAACTTCTCGACGGGCTGGCCGCCCCGGGCGTCGGCCCCCACGACCCAGAAGCCCGCTTCCTTGCACTCTTCCAGAGCGTCCGAGAGGTTCACCACCTTGGCGATGGGAAGGCGGCTCGTCGCCCCGGCGGCGGCCTTTTCGACCACGGGGGTGATGGGGGAGCTCCGCCGCTCGGGGACAATGGCCCCAACCCCGCCAAGCGCCTCTGTGCTCCGGAGGATCGCCCCCAGGTTGTGGGGATCGGAAATCTCATCGCACGCGACGAGCACAGGGTAGCGCTCTTGATCCTTCGCCTTTTCCAGAAGGCCGCCCAGGTTCTGAAAGGAAAACCCTTCCAGGACCGCCACGACCCCTTGATGGATTCCCCCATCGGTCATCCGGTCGAGTTGCTCGCGCCGGGCGCTCGAAACGGGGACGCGGACCTTGGAGAGGGCTTCCTGGAAACGCCTATCCCGCGCCGCCCCCTCCCCCACGTAGAGATGGCGGATGGGCGCCTTGGCGGCGAGGGCTTCGAGGACGGCGTGCTTTCCGTAGAGGACGCGGGAAGACATGGCCGGAGGCTAGCCCAAAACCGGCTAGCCGCGAAACACACCTCACCCCCCGCCCCCTCTCCGTATCGACGGAGAGGGGGAGTCTTCATCTGCACCCCTCTCCGCCGATGCGGAGAGGGGTGGCCGAAGGCCGGGGTGAGGTATGCTTGTCCCCATGACCTCCCGCTCCCACCCTCCCCATAGCGCCGCGCACAAGGCCGACGTGCGCCTCCAGGCCGAGCGAGCGGCTGTGGCTTCGGGGGACGAACTCGCCGTTCTTCTCCACCACAAGAGCCCGGAAGTCGTCCTGGCCCTCATCGAAAACCCCAACCTCCTCGAACTCCAGAAAA
>JBFLVN010000318.1:0-4043 GCA_040758475.1 Bdellovibrionota bacterium | reverse complement strand
CTTGGCCGCGCGGGCTTCTTCTTCCTCGGGCGAAGGGGGCCTCGGCGCTTCCTTTTCCGCCGGCTTGGCGGCGGGAGGAGGCGGGGTTTCCTTCACCGGCTCTTCGGTCGGCGGGAGGCTCGCCGTTTCAGCGGGAGGAGGACTGGGGGGAGCAGGAGTTGGCGCGGAAGGCGGTGGCGAAACGGCCGCTACCGGCGCTTCCCCTTTTTCTTCTTTGCCGCCGAATATCCCCATGAAGAACGCCCCGCCGACCAGGGCCGCCACGAGGAGCACGGCCCCGACGATGAGTCCCACGGGCGAACCCTTCTTGGCAGAACCCACGATTTCCGCCGAAGGAGGGGAAGTGGGGATGTGGGGGGAGGGCGCCGTCCGGGATGGCGGCGGCAGAGGGGAAGGAGCGCTCTTCCCCCCCTCGGCAAACGGGTGATCGGGCGCGGGAGGAGGCGCCGTGAACTTCTGGGGCGTGCGCTTGGGCGGCGGTGCTTCCTTGGCGGGAGCTTTGGCCTGTCCGCCGCGCATGGATTCTTGAAGCGTTTGCTCTCCAGGGAAGTGAACGTCCTTGGGAGCCTCGTGGACCGGAAAACCATCCTCGGCCCCCAGTTCCCGAATGCCCGACGAGCGCCCGGCTTCGGCGCGCGCGGCCGGCTCGGGGGCGCCTTCGTCGAGCGGATGGGCCTCCTCAATCGCCGGCGGCGCAGGAGGGGGAGGTTCCTGCTTGGGGGCCGGAGGGGCGGCTTCCACCGGAGGCAGGGTAACCGGCTTGGGTTTTCCGCCCTCCACGATCTCCTGGAGCGTTTTGTGGATTTCCGCCGCCGAGGCGGGCCGTTTCTTGGGGTCGGCGTCCAGGCAGCGTTGGAGAAGATCGTCCACCGCGTCGGAAAGCGATTCGTTGATCTCGCTCGCCATCGGGGCGCTCGGCCCCGCCACGGCGCCGGTGAGCATTTCGTAGAGGATGGCGCCGATCGAATAGATATCGGCCCGGGGGCCCAGGGGTTCCGCTCCGGCGTGTTCGGGCGCCAGGTACTGGACCGAATGGCCCGCCTTGTGGAGTTCCAAAAACTTCTTGGCGGGAACGAAATCGGTAAGGCCGAACTCGGTGAGCTTTAGCCCTTCGGGGAGAATGAGAACGTTCTCGGGTTTCAAATTCCCGTGGCGAAGGCCTTGGGCGTGGGCCGCTTCGACGGCGGAGGCCACCTGCTCGATGATGGGAAGGGATTCGGCGGCGCTGAAATGCTGCCGCGTTCCGGCACGGACTTGCAGGAGCTTTCGCAGATTGATGCCACCCACGAACTCCATCGTGTAGAAAAAACGGCCGCCGTCCTCTCCCGACTCGTAGAGCTTGATGACGTTCTTGTGCAGGAAGCGGCGGGCCTTCTTGAGCGATGCCCGGAGGGCCTTGCGCGCCTCTTCGCCCGTTACGAGATCGGGCCGCACGAGCTTCAAGGCTAGCGTGACGTCGATTTCCCGGTCGTGGACCTTGTAGACGCCCCCGAGCGTGCCCTCGGCCGCGAGGCCGCGGACTTCGTAGCGGCCCGCGATCAGGTCGCCGATGTCGAGCTTGGCTTGGGGCGCCGCGCCGGCGGGCGCTTGCGCCGCTCCACGGCTCTGCTCGGCCCCGCAGGTTTCACACGTATCCGCCGCGGCCGGGATTTCGTCTGCGCAGTTCCAACAGGTCTTTACGTCTGGCCTCGAACCGGGCAATGGATCACACCCCGTTTTCCAGCCGAGAAAAAGCCGGAAAGCCCATGCATTTCCACAGGTTAGGCCGTCATTGTAGAGCCGGGGGACTCAAAAGCAAGAAAACGGCCCGATGAAACGGGCGCGCAGGCTCTATGCAGAGAACAGGGACGCGAAAACCCGAATGCCCAAAGCCCGTTCGCAAAGCCACGCAGCTCCCACGAAGGCCGCCGCCACCGAGCCGCCCCAGAGAATGGCCGGGCGGTAGAGACTCCAGCGGCGGAGTCCGAAAATGGCGGGAAGGACGAGGGCGACCACGGCGAGCTGGCCGAGTTCGACACCCGCGTTGAATCCCAAAAGCGGCGCCACAATCCCGCCGGAAGAGAGCCCAAGTTCACCCAGAACGCTCGCGAAGCCGAAACCGTGGACGAGCCCGAAGCCGAAGGCCGCGGGCCAGCGGCGAAGCCCCGCCACGGGCCAGAGATTTACGAGCGCCGCCACGACGATGGAAGCGGCGATGGATGATTCGACGAGGCGGGACGAAATCGCGAAGAGCCCCAAAGCCCCCACCGCGAGCGTGATCGAATGGGCCAGGGTGAAGGCCGTCACGGTTTTGGCGGCTTCGGCGGCGGCCGGGCGAAGATTTTCCGCCGGAAGCCATTTTTCATTCTCGCGCCGCAGCACGGCGGGAAGGAGCAAGCACAAGAGGAAGAGAAGGTGATCGTATCCAGTCCAGACGTGCCAGATCCCTTCTTTTAAAAACTCCCCCGCGTGGGATGGCCTCTTGCCCTTGGTGAATGGAAATTCCCGGGTCCGCTCTTCGGCGGAAAAAACGGCGCTCGCGCCCGAATCTCCATGGGTGATTTGCGCCAGGGCCCGGTGGGTGGGGTCCAGGTCGAAGAGGAGTTCGTAGGAAACGCGAAGACCGGAAATCTCCCCGCCG
Organism: Bdellovibrionota bacterium; assembly: GCA_040758475.1. Lineage (GTDB taxonomy): Bacteria > JAGRBM01 > JAGRBM01 > JAGRBM01 > JAGRBM01 > JBFLVN01. The sequence goes on along the minus strand of JBFLVN010000318.1, from coordinate 1,423 downwards.
CAATCCGCCGAAAAGCGAAGAAGCGAATAAATCTGGCCGCCGTGATCGCTCGCGAGCTGTTCCAAGGGGACGGACGCACAGGGCTTCTCACCCGATGAGATCGAGAGCCGGGGGAGAGCATAGGAAACAATCCCGGCGTGGCGGGATTTGAGTTCTCCCCACGTGACGGCCCCGTCGCCGTCCTGGTCCAGCCCCACGGCTTCTTCCAGATCGCGGAGAGAAATCTCCAACTCCCCCTGAACCGTGGAAGAAGACGCGTCCAACCGCAGGTAGCTCGTACTCGCCTCATGGCTCCAGGCGCGGGAAGCCAGCACAAGGAGAAAGAGGGTAAGGAAAGCGCACTTCATGGGTGCTTCCCTCCGAATTGCTTCAGCACGGAAGCGATGCGGGCGTCTTTAAATCCACTCCGGCGAATCCAGTTGAGCACTGGGGTGGCTGCGCCAATCTTCTTGGAAGCCGCGGCGGCTTCGAGGAAAATCCGCACATCGGCCGGTTCGCGCTGCGTCTCCCAATTCTCCCGGGCAAGAGCCAAGGCGCGTTTGGAATCGGCCAGGACGTGCAAGGCGAAGCGGGCCTCTTCCCGGCCGTGAATCTTTTCGCCCCGCAGGCGCAGGGTGCCAAAGCGGGATTCGAGAATCTGGCGATGCTCCGCCGCCTTCGGAAGACCCGTCGCCTGCTCCGCGATCGCAAGGCGCAGGAGAAGCGCGTCGGAGCGGGTTTCGTCTTTCAAGAATTCAGCGGCTTCCGCAAAACGTCCTTGATCGAGGAGAAAATCAGAGAACGCCGCGAGCAGGTAAACGCTTCGCCACCCAAGCGAAAGGGCTTTTTGAAAAGCCCGCTCCGCCTCCGCCGGGCGGCCCGCCTGGGCGGAGATTTCCCCCAGGACCGTTAGCGCCCAGAGGCGTTCATCCACCGAGGCCGCGCCGGGATCGCGCACGGCCCGTTCGAGCAGGGAAGCGCTTTTTTCCGCTTTGCCCGTCATGGCTCCCGCTCCGGCGGCACAAGTTGTCAGCGACAAAGGGGAAACAACGCCAAAAAGACCCACGCAGGCGCGCCCGGCGTTCTCGAAGTCCCCCCGGGTTTGAAGGAGAAGAGCGCGGGTCAGGCGGGCCTGGGGGTTTCTGGGGTCGGCCGCCAGCACGCGGTCCAGGTCCGCCAGGGCGGCGGCAAATTCGTGGCCGGCCTGGAGGATCTGGGCCCGCAGGAGAAGAACGGAAAGGGGAGGATCAGGATTTTCCCACCAGGGGGAAAGAGCGCTCCGGGCGTAGGCGTAATAGCGTGGGTCCGATTCGCTCTGGCCCAGGCGGGCGTACCCTTCGGCCACTTCAAGGGCAAGGGCGAGGTTTAGGGGTTGAGCGGCGAGGGCCACTCTTTGGGCCCGAAGATTTCTAGCTTCATCAGAAAGGGCGGAAGGAGTTACCCA
>JBFLVN010000317.1:0-4084 GCA_040758475.1 Bdellovibrionota bacterium | reverse complement strand
GCCCCAACGACAGGGACAAATCCCGGGCGCGCTGATGCAGCCGGTCACGGGGATTAAGGAGGGCGATCCAGTAAGCCGTGTCCGCGAAGATTCTCTTCATCAGCCGTTCTTGGGAGCCCCGTACAAGTAATGATCCAAATTCTGAGCGAGATCGGTGGGGACTTTCTCCCACACGCGGGGAGGAACGGCGGCTCCAATTTCAACGGCCATTTGCCAGGCCGGCTTTAAAGGCTCTTTGGCGGCCTCCGGGGCGGCTTCCGGCACGATGGTCACCTCGGCCCGGGTTCCGGGAGTCAGATCGGGGGAACGCACTTCGATACGCCCGCCGGGCTGCACCGTAACGATCTGCTTTAGGGCTTTCACGGCAATATCACCTTAAAAAAACCATAGCACGGAATGGCCCATTCGTCATCATTAGGACAAATGCCCCAGCAATTCCGCCACCCCCACCACCGTAATATCCGGCGCGTGTTCTTTTTCGGGATAGGGCTTGCCCTTCGGGTTGATCCAGGCGGTGCGGATGCCGAGGCGGCCGGCGCCCCAGACGTCGGCCTTGGGCATATCGCCCACGTGGAGCGCTTCCGAGGGAGCCACGCCCGCGTGGGAGAGGGCTTCCTGGAAAAGTTTTTCGTGGGGTTTTCGAAGGCCCAGGGCGTCCGAGATGATGATCCTGGAAAACCCCGAGAGCTTCGTGTTTTCGAGGACCCATTCTCCCGCCGGGGCGTGGTCGAAGTTGGAAATCAGGACGAGCGGCAGGTTGGCGCTCTTCAATTTGGCGAGGATTTCCTCCGCCCCCTTCACGGGCCGGGTGCTTTGCGCGATGGCCCGCATGTGGACTTCCGTGAGGGTGAGGGCAAGCGCCCGGGTCTTTTCGCCCGTCGGAAGGCCCAGGCCCCGTAAAAATCGCTCGTGCCGGTCGATGGCGGAAACTTCGATCAAATCCGCCTCCTTGCGGGCCGTGGTCTCCTTCCAGCTTTCGATCATGGCGGCGATGAATTTCTCGAAGGTAAGTTCGGGCATTTCCTTTTGGAGACGCTCGAAGACGAGGGGCGCCGTGGTCGGGTGCTCCACCCCTTGCCACATGCGTTTAGGCAGGCGCGAGGGGTCGATTTCAACGAGCGTATCGAAGAGGTCGAAGAAGACGGCGCGGATGTCGCGGAAGGGGTTCATCTGCTCACTTTGTAGCATACCTCGGCTATAACCTCCGCCCGAGGTTTTCGATGAAAGTTCTCGTGACTTCCCCCTTACCCGGCGATGCCGTCGAATTGCTCCGCCAGGAGCACGAAGTGGACCTCTACGAAGGCCCGGAGCCCCTGCCCCGCGAAGAGATGCGCCGCCGGATCGCGGGCGCTTCGGCGCTCCTCTGCCTTCTTTCCGAGAAAATCGACGCGGAAATCATGGGCGCCGCGCCGAATTTAAAAGTCATTGCCAACTACGCCGTCGGAACCGACAACGTCGATCTTGCCCACGCCAGGAGGCGCGGCATTCGGGTCTGCAACACGCCCGGAGTCCTTACCGAATCCACCGCCGAACTGGCCTTCGCGCTCCTCCTCGCCGTTTCGAGAAGGATCGTCGAGGGTGACAAATTTGTCCGGGAGGGGAAGTTCACGGGCTGGGCCCCTTCCCTTTTCCTGGGGCGCGATCTTTACGGCAGCACCGTAGGGGTCATCGGCATGGGACGCATCGGGCAGGCGTTTGCAAGACGCGCCAAGGCCTGCGGCGCCAAGATCATCTACTTCAACCGGCACAAGCTCCCGGCCGATATTGAAAAAGCCCTGGAGGCGAAACTCGTCACCGTGGACGAACTTTTACGGGAATCGGACTTCGTAAGCCTCCACTGCCCGCTCACCCCGGAAACGCGTGGCTTACTTTCCCGTGAAAAGCTTCTCACCATGAAGCCCACGGCTTATCTCATCAACACGGCCCGCGGCCCGGTGGTGGATGAGAAAGCGCTTGTGGAATTACTCCGGCAAGGAAAACTCGCCGGCGCGGGGTTCGATGTCTACGAGAACGAACCCAAGCTGGCGCCGGGACTCACGGAACTTCCGAACGTCGTCCTCGCCCCACACGTGGGGAGCGCCACCATCGGCACCCGCTCCGAAATGGCGAGAATGTGCGCCCGGGCGATCATCGACGTGCTGGCGGGAAGAGAGCCCAAAAACGCGGTGGCGTGAAAGTAAAAGGGCGCGGTGTCCCGCGCCCTTCGATAACTAATCTACCCGAAAGCTATCTGGCCGATACGGTGAGCCGGGTCTTGGCACGCTGGAGGGCGGCGGCGGTTTCAGCATAGTCGGCATCCGTGAAGGCGATCTTCTTGAGTCGCTCCTCGGCCCGGAGGCGGGCCGCTTCGGCGCGGGCCTTGTCGATGTTTTCGGCCCGCTCGATCCGGTCGGCGAGGATGACGGTCTTCCCCCCCTCGCCCACCTGGCAGAAGCCGCCGTGGACGGCGTAGTAGCTGTACTTGCCGCCCTGGCGGATGGCGAGGCTCCCCGAATCGAGGGCCGCCACGAGGAGCGTGTGGTTGGGAAGGATGCCGAACTCCCCCATCGCGCCGGGCGCCAGGAGTTCTTCGGCGTCTCCCGAAAAGACCGCCCCGTTGGGCGTCACGATCTCCAGCTTGAACGTCGAATCCATTCGAAGTTATCCGCGCTCTTAGGCCGCCAGTTCCTTGGCCTTTTCGAGGGCTTCCTCGATCGTGCCGACCATGTAGAACGCCTGCTCGGGAAGGTCGTCGTGCTTGCCTTCGACGATCTCCTTGAAGCCGCGGATCGTATCCGCGATCTTCACGTACTTGCCCTTGCGGCCCGTGAACTGCTCGGCCACGTGGAAGGGCTGGGAGAGGAAGCGCTGAATTTTGCGGGCGCGCGAGACGGCCTGCTTGTCCTCTTCGGAGAGTTCGTCCATGCCCAGGATGGCGATGATGTCCTGGAGGTCCTTGTAGCGCTGGAGCGTTTGCTGCACGGCGCGGGCGACACGGTAGTGCTCCTCGCCCACGACCTGCGGGTCCAAAATCCGGCTCGTCGAGTCGAGCGGGTCCACGGCCGGGTAGATGCCGAGTTCGGCGATCTGCCGGGAGAGCACGGTCGTGGCGTCCAGGTGGGCGAACGCCGTCGCCGGGGCCGGGTCGGTCAGGTCGTCGGCCGGGACGTAAATGGCCTGCACGGAAGTGATCGAACCCTTGCGGGTCGTCGTGATGCGTTCCTGCAAATTACCCATCTCGGTGCCGAGGGTGGGCTGATAGCCTACGGCGGAGGGGATGCGGCCGAGGAGGGCGGATACTTCCGAGCCCGCCTGGGTGAAGCGGAAGATGTTGTCCACGAAGAAGAGCACGTCCTGCCCTTCCTGGTCGCGGAAGTACTCGGCCACCGTGAGGCCCGTAAGACCCACGCGGGCGCGGGCCCCGGGGGGCTCGTTCATCTGGCCGTAGACGAGGGCGGCCTTCGAGTTCTTCGTATCGATCTTGTAGCCGCCGGTCTTGGGGTCCATCACCGGGTGGCCGTCGTGCATCTCGGCCTTGATGACGCCGCCTTCGATCATTTCGTGGTAGAGGTCGTTTCCTTCACGGGTGCGCTCGCCCACGCCGGCGAATACGGAAAAGCCGCCGTGCCCCATGGCGATGTTGTTGATGAGTTCCATGATGATGACGGTCTTGCCGACGCCGGCGCCGCCGAAGAGGCCGATCTTTCCGCCCTTGGAGTAAGGCTCCAGGAGATCGACGACCTTGATGCCCGTTTCGAGCATCTCGACTTTGGTCGAGAGATTGACGAACTCGGGGCTCGGCCGGTGGATGGGCCACTTCTCGGCCGTGGGGACCGGGCCCGCGTTGTCCACGGGCTCGCCCACCACGTTGATGATGCGGCCAAGCGTTTCGCGGCCCACGGGGACGACGATGGGCTTGCCGGTGCTCGTCACGGCCTGTCCGCGCATGAGGCCGTCGGTCGTGTCCATGGCGACGCAACGGACCGTGTGTTCGCCCAGGTGCTGGGCCACTTCGACGATGAGGTTCCCCTCTTCGTTCGAGATGGCCTTGTTGGAAATCCGGAGGGCCGTGTAGATCTCCGGCGGCTCGCCGGGGAATTCCACG
>JBFLVN010000316.1:0-4087 GCA_040758475.1 Bdellovibrionota bacterium | reverse complement strand
CGCTCCTCGTCCTCTTCTGGACTTCGCCGGCATCGGAAAACGCGGGGCTCCCGGCTTTTCTCTCGGCGGCCGTCCTCCTCGCGGGCTTCATCCAGTTGGGCGGGATCCTCGTAAAACTTCTCGCCTCCCTCCAGGCCGAAGACCCCGAGCGCGCCGCCTCGGCCAAGCTCCTCACGGGCCGCTTCCGCAACGTCTTCCTCGTGCGCCTGGGATCTCTCCTCCTCGCGCTCCTCTTCGTCCCCGTGGCGGCCCTCGCCCACATCCCCCCGCTCCCGGCCGCCCTCACGCTTACGCTCCTCGCCACGCTCGCCCTCGGGAGCGAGCTCGTAGGCCGCTACCTCTTCTTCGTCACCGTCGTCCCCAAGAACCGGCCGGAGGGGTACGCGTGAGCGCTCTCCAGCGCTTTGCAAAATTCCTGGGATTCGACCCGGCGCGGGAGAAATACCGCTACGGCGTCGATCCCCGCTTCGGCTACACGGCGGCGGAGAAAATCCCCGAGCGCTGGGTGAAGACGACCTGCGGCTACTGCTCGGTCGGCTGCGGCATGTTCGTGGGCGTGCGGGACGGAAAGGCCGTGGCCACGCGGGGCGATCCGGACCACCCGGTCAACCGCGGGACGCTCTGCCCCAAAGGATTAACCGAACACCACACGCTCGCGGCCCCGGGCCGGGCGCTCCGCCCGCTCCTTCGCATCGGGGAAGAACTCAAACCCGTTGATTGGGAGACGGCCTACGAGACGCTCGTGGGAAGGTTCCTCGCCATCCAGCGGCGTTACGGGAACGGGGCCATGGGCGTTTTGAGTACGGGCCAGCTCGTGACGGAAGAGTTCTATGCGCTTGGCAAGCTCGTGCAACTCGGCTTCGGCACGAACAACTACGACGGGAACACGACCCTCTGCATGGCTTCGGCCGTCTCGGGTTACAAGCTCTCCTTCGGGAGCGACGGGCCGCCGGGCGCCTACGAGGATTTCGAACTCTCCGACTGCGTTTTTCTCCTCGGTGCCAACCCCGCCGACAACCACCCGGTCCTCTGGGACCACCTGCGCCGCAGCAAGAAGCGCTTGCTCATCGTGGCCGACCCGCGCGTCACGAAGACGACCGTGCAGGCGGACATCCACCTGCCCCTAAAGCCCCGCTCGGACCTCACGCTCCTAAACGGCATCGCCAAAATCCTGATCGACGAGGGGCGCGTGGAGCGCGCCTCCGTGGAGGCCCGGGCTTCGGGATTCGACGCACTCAAAAAGCACCTTGAAAAATTCCCACTGGAGCGGGTTTCCGCCGAAACGGGCCTCTCCAAGGAGCTCATCCTCCGCGCCGCCAGGGCCTACGGCGGCGCCAAGGCGGCGCTCCTCGCCTGGACCATGGGCGTCAACCACTCGACCCACGGAACGCTCACCGTCGCCGCCATCAACAACCTGGCCCTCCTCACGGGGAACCTGGGCCGCCCCGGCGCCTCGGCCCTCTCCATCACGGGCCAGTGCAACGCCATGGGAACGCGGGAGACGGGCTTTACCACCGGCTTTCCGGGTTATCGGAAATACGACAGCGAGGCCGACCGCGCCGAGATCGCATCGCTCTGGGGCGTTCCGGAAGAAACGCTCCCCAAGGCCCGCGGCATGGCCTATCCCGATCTCATCGAGGGGATCATCCGGGAAAAAATCAAAGGCCTGTGGATCATCGGGACGAATCCGCTCGTCTCGTATCCGAACCAGGAGCTTCTCAAGGACGCCCTCTCGCGCCTCGAATTTCTCGTCGTGCAGGACGGCTACCATCCGACACCCACGACCGAGCTCGCGAGCCTCGTCCTCCCCGCCGCCATCTGGGGCGAGAAAGAAGGGACGTTTACCAACTCCGAGCGGCGCGTCTCCAAGGTGAACAAAGCCGTCGATCCCCCGGGCGAAGCCCGGTCCGATTTCCAGATTTTCCTCGACGTGGCCGAACGCCTCGGAGCGCGGGAAAAACTCTATCCCGGCTGGAAGTCCCCCCGGGACGCCTTCGAAGAGTGGAAGAAAATCTCGAAAGGACGCCTCTGCGATTATTCGTCCTTCACCTACGAAGAGATCGAGGAAAAAGGCGGCCTCCAGTGGGGCGGCCCGCGCCTCTACGGAGATGGGAAATTCAAAACGCCAGACGGAAAAGCCGTGCTCGTCCCCGCCGACCCCGCCCCGGCGCCGGAAGAAGTAAGCCCCCAGTTCCCCTTCACCCTCAACACGGGGCGCACGGTCGAGCATTGGCACACGCGCACGAAGACCGGGCGCGTTCCGCTCCTTGAAAAAATGGCCCCCGAAGCTTGGGCCGAGATCAATTCGCGGGACGCCCGCAAACTCGGAATCCGCCCCGGAACGCCCGTCCGCATCCGCTCTCGGCGGGGGGAAATCTCCAGGATCACGGCGCGCCCCACCGAAACCGTCCCGCCGGGGCAGGTGTTCATCCCGTTCCACTACATCGAAGCCTGCGCCAACAACCTGACGGTGGACGCCTTCGACCCCATCTCGCGGGAACCCAATTACAAGCAATGCGCCGTTCAGGTGGAACGGCTGTGAGTAAGAAAGAGGAGAGGCTCATGAACACGGCTAGCAAAGCAACCCGGATCGACCTGATCGACTTCAAGACGCCCCCCATGCGGGCGTTCCACGTCACCTGGATCGCTTTCTTCGTTTCCTTCTTCGGCTGGTTCGGCCTCGCCCCCATCCTGGCCCTGGCCCGTGAGGATTTGGGCCTTACCAAGGAGCAGGTCGGCAACACGCTCATCGCTTCCGTGGCGGCCACGGTCTTTGTCCGGCTGGTGGTCGGCCCCCTGTGCGACCGCGTGGGGCCCCGGAAGGTCTATACGTGGCTCCTCCTTCTCGGTTCCATCCCCGTTGCGGCCGTGGGACTCTCCAGCAGTTACGAGACCTTCCTCCTCTTCCGCCTCGCCATCGGCGCCATCGGGGCGTCCTTCGTCGTCACCCAGTACCACACCTCCCTCATGTTCGCTCCGAACTGCGTGGGGACGGCCAATGCGACGACGGCCGGATGGGGGAATGCCGGGGGCGGGGCGGCCCAGATGGTGATGCCACTCCTCGTGGCGGGCCTCGCGGCCTTGGGTTTAAGCGAATCCCTGAGCTGGCGCCTTTCCATGGCCGTTCCGGGCATCGCGCTCTTTCTCTGCGGACTCGCCTACTACTTCCTCACCCAGGATACGCCCGAGGGGAATTTCTCCGAACTCCGCGCGGCGGGAAAGCTTCCGCCCCCTTCCAAAACGGGAACTTTTGGCATGGCCGCCAAGGACGCGCGCGCCTGGGGGCTCTTCTTCCTTTACGGCGCGTGCTTCGGCGTCGAGCTCACGGTCCACAACGTGGCGCCCCTCTATTTCCGGGACCGCTTCGGCCTCGATCTCAAAACGGCGGGCCTCCTGGCGGGCGTCTTCGGTATCCAGGCCCTTTTCGCAAGGCCTTTGGGCGGATGGATAGGAGACAAAGCGGGAAACCGATGGGGCCTCCAGGGAAGGGCCCTCTACCTCGGCTTCATGGTGCTTCTCGAAGGGATCGCGCTCGTGATCTTCTCCCGCATGCCCTCCGCGGCGCTGGCGGCCGCGTCCATGATCGTCTTCGGCCTCTTCGTCCACATGGCGGCGGGCGCCACCTACGCCGTGGTCCCTTTCATCAACAAGAAGGCCACCGGCTCCGTGGCCGGTATTGTTGGAGCGGGTGGAAATGCCGGCGCCGTTCTGGCGGGGCTTTTCTTCCGCTCCGAGAGCCTTTCCACGGAGGCGGGGCTCCTGTGGCTTGGAATTCTCGTGGCGGCGGTCTCGGCCGCCTGTTTCTCCTTCTACCTCGCACCGCGGGACGAAGGGGAAGTCGTGGAACTCCCACAGCGCGAGGCCGCGCTTCCCCAGGCCGTGGCGGGATGAGGGCCTATTCGGTGAGCGCTCTTCATCCCAATTGCCTACGAATTATTCACGGCCCGGATGCGGCATCCGGCGGAAAAATCATTTTCCCGAAGAGTTACGCCCACTTAACGCGCCGCAGCACCGGCGGCACGGATTCTGCTTTAAATCCGTGAGGAAGAGAGAAGCCGCCCGCGTGGGCGGCTCTGAGCCCGGCGCA
>JBFLVN010000315.1:0-4098 GCA_040758475.1 Bdellovibrionota bacterium | reverse complement strand
GATGTGCACGGTTCAAAAAACAAGGGCGGGCCTTCTGGGCCCGCCCTTTGGTTTCAATGGATGGCTCTTTAGCGATTGGGCAAGGTCCTTAGAACCTTGTCCATGAGCTCGTTAGCAAGCTTTTCGTAAGCGGTGAAGAGATTGGCCGCCGTATTCACGATGGCGTCACGCAGATTAAGCGCGATCTTCACCTGTTTGACCTGGTGGTGCTCGACTTTCCAGATCTCGGCTCCCTCGGCGTTGAGAAGCTCGAACTTCCCACCGACGATCACATCGTTGTAGTAAAGGAGCGAGTGCTTCTCCCATTCCGTGAGCGTGCAGTAGAGGAGGGCGTCGGCGCCGAGGGCTTTGGCGAGTTCCTTGGGTTCGGCCGCGTTGAGCTGGCCGCCTTCTTCGATGTCGAACTGGGACTTGAGGGTTTCATCCACCTTGGCCGGGTCGATGACGGTGTACCCCTTTTCAACCAACTTGGCTTCAAGAAGCTTGCGGTAGAGGGGCGGGCCGTCCACGTCCACCGCTTGGTTGGCGACCGGCAGCACGGCGATCGTGCCCGGCGGCGTGAAATCGGGCGCCGTGACGGCTTCGACCTTTCCGCAAGCCGAGAGGGCCGCGAGCGAAGCCACCGCGACGAGCGCTGTCAGAAGCCGGAGTCCTGCAATCTTCTTGGAATTCATGTTCCCTGATCCTCCTGGAAGCCGCTTTTGTCAAAAGCCGGCTTTTCCCTTTTGTGCTTTTCCCCGCCCGGTGCTGGAAGCGGCAAGGTTAATAACTAGCGCTTGCCGTTGCGTCAAGTAGGTTTGATGAGGCAAGCGGCTTTGCTGATTAAAGTTCTTTCTCTGTCTCTATTGCGGCATCGTGGTGGCGCCCGGCCACATGTAGAGGAAAGGCGAGCCGCCAGGCGAAGAGCCGCTCAGAAGCTGAAGCCAGGCGGCCGAAAGGCTGGCGGCGGGACACGCATTGGGCCCGGCTGCGACGTAGAGGTTGTCGTTGAGTTCCACCTGACTCCGGTAGGCGATGGCGCGGAGCGAGGGAACGCCCGTTTCCCGTTGCAAGGCTTCGAGCACGTCGTCGAAATATCCGATCTCGTCGATGAGCCCTTCGCGCTTTGCTTGTTCCGCCGAAAAAACGCGTCCGTCGGCGAGTTGGCGGATTTTTTCCATCGAAAGACCCGCCCGGCCCTCTTTCACCCGTTCGACGAAACGTTCGAAGAGGGCGTCGACTACCCCCTGGACGATCCGCCGGTCTTCGTCCGTCTGAGGGCGGAGGGGAGAGAGAAGGTCCTTGTGGGTTCCGGACTTAACCGTCGAATCTTCCAGTCCAATCTTCTTGAATAGCCCAGCGAGGTTGATCCCCTGGACGATGACGCCGATGGAGCCCGTGACGGTCGTCGGGTGGGCCCATATCTTGTTTGCCGCGACGGCGGCGTAGTAGCCCCCGGAAGTGGCGAGGTCGAGCATGACGGCGTGCACCGGCACCTGGGGGTGCCGCGCCCGGTAATCCATGATTTCGTGATGGATGAGATCTGCGGCGGTCACGGTCCCGCCGGGTGTGTTGATCCGGAGGACCAGGGCCCGGACGCTCGGATCGCCACTGATCTGGTCCAGCACGGCCCGCACGTGAGCGGCCGTGTTTTTCATTCCGGTGAGCCCGAGGAGCCCCTTCTGCTCGGTATCCAGCATGATCCCCTCGATTTGCAGGAAGACGGCCGTTTCCGAAGCCTCGGGGTTCCCTCCGATCGTGTAAGGAATCAAGGGGGTTTCTTCGGGGAAAAGCGGAACAGACATCTTGTTGAAGCTAAAGCATCCATTCAAAGGGAGAAGCAGGAGGGAAATAAGGAGCCTGAAAGGTTTCATAAGAGGAGCCTTCCTTCCTTAACGCGGGTCCTGGAGGACCGGCACTTTGACGGTGTCGACGGGAATTTTTTCTTCCGCGCTTTCGTAATAATCCGCCGGCGCTTCGATCGTAACAGCGGTTCCGATCTTTACCACGGCGAATTCGTTCTTCTCATCGTAAACCGTGGACCCTCCGCTCGATTCGGCCGATTCCCGCTGAATCTGATACGAGAATTTAAAGACAAGAGAGCTGGCTTCGTCGATCCAGATTTCCCCCGATTGGCTCGACCGTTTGGGCGGGCTGCCTGCGTAAAGGGGGTTTTGTTCCAGGGGAAGCGAGGAGGTGAGGCGGTAGACCCGCATGGAGCGGCCCAGGTACGTGCTCCGGGAGATGGCGAATTTGGAACCCCGTTGCACGAAATCGAGGTATGCCCGAAGGCCGTCGAACTTGACGAAACGAGTGAGCGTCATCTGTTCGAGGGCTGTGCGCCGGAGGTGTTTGTCGTTCCCGGCACGGAAGTAGAACCAAGGGCCTTTCCTTACGGCGTCGTATCCGCTGGCCCTCGTAAAATCGTCGGCGCCTTGCACCCGGATGGCGAAGTGGATTTCGAAATCCGGCCCGAGTCCCTGGCGCACGACAACGCGTTGGCGGGTGTGCCCCTCGGGAGCGCCCGGGCCGCGGACCGATCCTTCCAGGTCCCACGCCATTTCGTAGGCCGTTAGGGCGTTCGCGTAATCGGCGGCGGCTCCCAAGTTAAAAGCTACGTCCTGGCCTACGCCGGAGAGGGCTGCGATGCCGCCGGAACTGGTATCGCCTTCGGAGGCGCGGATGTCACTGCTAAGGGGCGGGATTCCGCTGGCAAGGGACGGCGCCGTTTCGCTCTGGCTTTCCTGGGCCACCGGCGGGGGCGTTGGCGGAGCGGATGTGGATTCGGCTGGCGTTGGCGGAGACGCCTGCTCGCACGCCAACAAGATGAGCGGTGCGAGAAGGATCCAGCGGTGGCCTTTCATCCAGGGGTTCCTGTGGGTGGAAGCGCTTACTTGAATTCGACCCGGATGATCTCGTATTCGCGCTCCCCCTTGGGAGTGCGGACGGTCACCAGATCGTCGACGCTACGGCCCATCAGGGCCCGGGCGATGGGGGCGGTGACGGATATCTTTCCGTTGCTGGCGTCGGCCTCGTCGGCTCCCACGATTTGGTACGAGACCTTCGCGTCGTTTTCTGTATCCAGCAATTGCACGGTCGCCCCAAAGACGACTTTTTTGCCGCTCAGGGTCGTGGGATCGATGACCTGGGCGCGGGAGAGCTTGTCTTCCAGTTCGTTGATTCGCCCTTCGATGAAACCCTGTTTTTCCTTGGCGGCGTGGTACTCCGCATTTTCGGAGAGATCGCCGTGGGCCCGCGCTTCCGCGATCGCCTTAATGATATTGGGACGTTCGACGGATTTCAGGCGTTTGAGCTCCACCTGGAGCGCTTCGTAGCCACGTACCGTCATGGGGAACTTGTCGCTCATGGGTCGTTCCTCGGAAACAAAAAAACAACCCCTTCCAGGCCTGTGGGACACCCCGGACGCCTGGAAGGAGATGGGCCGCGTTAGCGGGCGGCCGAATGATACTCCTGAAGGGGCCGAACGCCAAAGGAGAGGCCCCGGGTGGCCTGGATGGCCGCAACGGCGGCCCGAGCGGCTGCCAGGGTGGTCTGGTAGGGAATCGCCCGCACGAGGGCCGTACGGCGCATGGAATAGGAATCGGCCACGGATTGGGCCCCCTGAGTCGTATTAATGACGAGGGCGATATCCCCCGAAAGCATCCGGTCGACGATGTGGGGCCGGCCTTCGGCCACCTTGAGGACTTCCTCGACGGCGAGGCCTTTTTCGCGGAAATAAGCGGCAGTCCCCTTGGTTGCGATGATGGAAAACCCGAGTGCCACGAGCCGGCGGGCGGTCTCGATGATCAGAGGCTTGTCCGCGTCCCGCACGGAAATGAACACCCGGCCTTTGGAGGGGAGGACCTGCCCGGCGGCTAGCTGGCTCTTGAAGAAGGCTGTGCCGAAGTCCCGGTCGATCCCCATGACTTCGCCCGTGGATTTCATCTCGGGCCCCAGGATCGTATCGACGCCGGGGAATTTGATGAAGGGGAAGACGGACTCTTTGACGGAAATGTGACTGGGCCGGGCGGGTTCTTTAATCCCCAGTTGGGCCAAGGTCTTTCCCGACATGATCCGCGCCGCGGCCTTGGCGAGGGGAAGGCCCACGGCTTTGGAAAC
>JBFLVN010000314.1:0-4103 GCA_040758475.1 Bdellovibrionota bacterium | reverse complement strand
CGAGGACTCCAGGGCGGGGCATGGTTCCTTCAAACGCCGTTTCACCCCGGAAGGTCCCGATCGTACCATTTTGAGCTAGTGACTAGCCGGAAATGCTACGATCCCGGGGGCGATCGTCTCAAAATCGGATATCGCAATAAAATTGCCTATTGCAGCAAAGCCCCATCCAGTGGTATTCTAGGGGCGTCTCCAGCACGTTTTCCCGTTTCTTCTGGAAGGGAGGGAGGGCTCCGGGAGACCCCAGACCTCCCGGGGCCCTGCCCAACCGTGGCGGCGGAAGAAGGCCTGGAAAACGGGTTGGGGCGTTGGGGTTAAAAAGGGAGAAAAAAGGCAAAAAAATCCCCGTTTCCTCGCAACGAAACCGGCCCATGGGCGGATGACTAAACTCTAGGGGTTTCGGACCGGGCCCGCGCGAGAATACGGGGAATCCCCATGATGCCCTTATCATCGGGGAAAGGGAAGAGGTGGGCACCTTTAGAGAACGCTGGAGAACGGAAAATCAGATCCCTCGAATGCTCCGGCGTACCGAATTTAAGCAAGTGACGATGGCGTCATAATTCCCGGCGCTTCAAGTAATTAGAAGAAAAATTCCAGGGCCGGACCGGCAAGGCGGGTACATCGTGGGGTGGACCGGCCGGACCCTGGGTGTAACTTCAAAATCGGGTCAATGCGGGAGCTTATTCCCTAAGCCATTCCCTATAGTTGCTCTCATCATCCCGGAAAGGCCGCCCAACTTCCATGGCCCTGCCGACGCCCGACTTCCGCGCCCTCTTCGAGGCCGCCCCGGCCCCCTACCTCGTCCTCGATCCGAGCCTGGCCATCGTGGCCGTGAGCGACGCCTATCTTCGCGCCACCCTGATCGAGCGGGAAAAAGTCCTGGGCCGCGGCATCTTCGACGTTTTCCCCGACAACCCGGACGACCCGGCGGCCGACGGCGTGAGGAATCTCAAAGCTTCCTTGGAGCGCGTGCGCCGGGAGCTCGTCCCCGACTCCATGGCCGTCCAGAAGTACGACATCCGCCGGCCCGACTCCGAAGGGGGCGGCTTCGAGGAGCGCTACTGGAGCCCCGTCAACACGCCCGTGCTGGGACCGGACGGGAAGCTCGCCTACATCATCCACCGCGTCGAGGACGTGACCGAGTTCGTAAAACTCAAGAACCTGGGGCGGGAGCAGGAGAAGGTCACGGCCGAGCTCCAAAGCCGCGCGAGCCGCATGGAAGCGGAAATCTACGAGCGGGCCCATCAGGTGGCCGAGGCGAACCGGGAGCTCCAGCGGGCGAACCTCGAAATGGCCCGGCTCTACGAAAAGACCAAGGAACTCGACCAGCTCAAGACCGAATTCTTCTCCAACGTCAGCCACGAACTGCGTACGCCGCTTACCCTCATCCTGGGGCCCGTCGAGCGCCTCCTGGCCACCGAGCCCCTGAGCGAAAAAGCCCGGCGGAACCTTACCGTCGTGGCCCAAAGCGCGCGCCTCCTCCTCAAGCACGTGGGCGACCTGCTCGATGTCTCCAAGCTCGAAGCCGGAAAGATGAAAATCCGTTACGTGGAAACGGACGCCGCCGCCCTCGTGCGCGTCGCGGCGAGCCACTTCGATTCGCTCGCCGGCGAGCGGGGCATCGCCTTCGCCATCCAGGCCGAAGGAAGCCTTCCCGCTCCCATCGATCCGGACAAATACCAGCGCATCCTTCTCAATCTCCTCTCGAACGCCTTCAAGTTCACCCCCGAGGGCGGGCGCCTTCGGTGTTCGCTCCGCAAAGACGAGAAGAAAGGAACAGCCGTCCTCGAAGTGGCCGACAGCGGCCCCGGTATCCGCCCCGAGCACCGGGAGATGGTCTTCGAGCGCTTTCGCCAGGTGGAAGGGGACGCCGCGCGGCGCCACGGGGGAACGGGCCTGGGGCTCGCTATCGCCCGGGACTTCGCGCTCCTCCACGGCGGAACGCTTGAGATCCTGGACGCCCCCGAGGGGGGCGCCCTCTTCCGGCTCGAAGTCCCCCTGAAAGCCCCCGAAGGGATGGCGGTGGAAAAAATGGACGCCGAGGCCCTCGCGGCCCCCGAAGCGGCGGCGCCGCTCGTCCAGGAACTCCGCGCCCGCGACGAGGCCCCCGTCCTCTCCCCGGAGGCCGCCGAGGGGCTCGTCCTGGTGGTCGAAGACAATCCGGAGATGAACCGCTTCGTCCGCGAGAGCCTCGCCGGGGCGCACAAGACCGAGAGCGCCTTCGAGGGGCGCGAGGGGCTCCAGAAAGCCCTTGCGCTTAGGCCCGACGTGATCGTGAGCGACGTCATGATGCCCGGCATGAGCGGCGACATGCTGGTAAGGGAACTCCGATCCCGCCCCGAATTCGCGGGAACGCCCATCCTGCTCCTCACCGCCAAGGCGGACGACGACCTGCGGATAAGGCTCCTCCGGGAGGGAGCCCAGGATTACCTCACCAAGCCCTTCGCCGTGGAAGAGCTCCGGGCCCGGGTGGGAAACCTCCTGCGGGGCAAGCTCGCGGCCGAAAAGAGCGAAAAACTCGCCGCCGATTTGCTGGAAAAGAACGAGCGCCTCGAACGCCTCGCCACCCAGTTCCAGGCCGCCAACCAGGAACTCGAGAGCTTTTCCTACTCCGTCTCCCACGACCTGCGGGCCCCGCTGCGCAGCCTGGACGGCTTCGCCCACGCCCTCCTGGAAGACTACGGGAGTAAGTTCGACGAGAAAGGCCGGGATTACCTCGCGCGCCTCCGCGCCGCCGCCGTCCGGATGGGGGCGCTCATCGACGATCTTTTGAAGCTCTCCCGCGCCACCCGCGCCGAAGGCCGCTACGAGGAAGCGGACCTCTCCGAAATGGCCCGGGCCGTCCTGGCCGATCTCGGAAAAAACGACCCCTCCCGCGCCGTCCAGGTCCACGTCCAGGAGGGGATCAAAGTCCGGGGCGATCCGGGGCTCCTTCGCGCCGCCCTGGACAACCTCCTTCGGAACGCCTGGAAGTTCACCGCCAAGACCCCCACCGCCCGGATCGAATTCGGACGCCAAGCCGGCGAGAACGGCCTTCCGGGCCCCTGCTTCGTCCGCGACAACGGCGCCGGCTTCGATGAAAAATACGCCCACAAGCTCTTTGCCCCCTTCCAACGCCTCCACACGGCCGACGAATTCCCCGGCACGGGGATCGGCCTCGCCACCGTCCAGCGGATCATCGCCCGCCACGGCGGCCGCCTCTGGGCCGAAGGCGCCGTCGGCAAAGGCGCGACTTTTTGGTTCGAGGTGTGAGGGGGGCTTACGCCGCCTTCCGGGTGACGATCTTGAAGTCGTATCCCAGGGCCGAGAGGATTCCGAGGAGCACGTCGAAGGTGACGCCGCCTACTCCGGCAGTTTCGCGAGCAGCGCTTCGAGTTGGAGGAGAAGGGCGGGAAGGTCCCGGGAAGCGATCTCCCAGAGGATTCCCAGGTCCACGTCGAAATAGCGGTGGGCGAGGCGGTCGCGCGTTCCGGCGATGGCTTTCCAATCGACGCCTGGCGCGAGCGCCCGCGCTTCGGGTGAGAGGTTCTTGGCGGCTTCCCCCAGGATTTCGACGGCGTGGATGAGCGCGAAAGTGAACAGGTCGTCCTCGTCCAGGTCCTCGCGAGCGCGGCCCTTGGCGAACTCGAGGGCTTTGCGGGCCGCGTCGTGCATGTGTTGCACGCGGACGCGGTCACTGCCCTTGGACATACTGGGCTTGGGCCTCACGCAGAACGTCGCCGCGGAAGTAGCGGCTCAAAAAGGCGGGAGTGGAGAGTTCGGCGCGGCGGCCGAGGATTTCCGAGAGTTCTTCCTGCATCCCGAAGAAGGCGAAACCGGGGGTATGGCCCTCTTCGAATTCGACGAGCACGTCGACATCGCTTTCGGGTCCGAAGTCTTCCCGCAGGACCGAGCCGAAGAGGGAAAGGCGGCGGACGTGGTGCTTCCTGCAAAAGGCCGAAAGCCGCTCGCGGTCGATGGGGATGCGGGGCGCCATGGCTTTGACTCTATCACCACGTCCGGCCTCTCGGAAAGGCCGCCGTTCCAAAGCGGTTTTAGCAGTTCGTGCCGCAGGCCCCCTCAAACCTCCCGCAGCCTTGGGGGCCGGAGGGGGGCGGGGGCTTGGG
>JBFLVN010000313.1:0-4106 GCA_040758475.1 Bdellovibrionota bacterium | reverse complement strand
CTGCTCCCGGACCCGCTCCTCGGCGGCCTTTCTGGCCGTTATATCGCTCCGGATAGCCAGGAACTGATGGGGCTTCTTATCTTCCCCGATCAGGGGAACGATGGTCGTATCCACCCAGTAGAACGTCCCATCCTTGGCCCGGTTGCGGATTTCCCCACGCCAGATGTTTCCAGAGAGGATCGTCTGCCAGAGGTTCCGCATGAACTCCTTGGGGTGATAGCCCGAATTGATGATCCGGTGGTCCTTGCCCAGGAGTTCCTGGCGCGAGTATTTGGAAATCTGGCAGAACTTGTCGTTCACATGGTTGATGATTCCCCGGGCGTCCGTCCGGGCGACGATGGCGCTCTGGTCCAGGGCGTAACGCATTTCTTCAAGATCGTGGACGGAAGTCCGCAGGGCGGTCTCGGCCCGTTCGCTGCCTTCGTGTTCCAAGTGGAGGGACTGCCGCGTCTTCTGGTGGTGAAGGACGATTCCAGCGACCACCCAGATTCCTGCGACCGAATCCACGCGGTTGACGACCGCCATCCACACGACGGCGCCACCTTCCGGAGAGAGAAAATACCCGACAACCACGAGAACTGTGGCGAGGCCGGCGACCAGGACCGTCTTGAGGCTTTGATTGGAAAAAAGACACAGGGCGACGGCGCCAATATAGAAAACGCCGTCGGTCACTCCGGCCGGCGTTATGACGTCGATCACAAACACGGTCGCGCAAGCTGCGAGGGCAAGCGCCAGGGCCTTGTCGAAACGCTTGACAGGAGCTGCAGGATCGGTGTTCATAGGCCCCAGCTCAAACGGTGAATTTCGCTTTTCACCAGCTCATCCATGAACCTACCCTCGCCCAATCCCCCAATTTTCTTGTCGAATTTAAGAGTAATGGGCACGAATGTTGCTCACTACCCTAGAAGTATATGCATTTTGGTCACAAAATAGGAAATTTTCCCCATGTCAGCGTGGAATTTTCACCATGTCTAAACCCGTTATCCTAGTCGTCGACGACGAGCCTCTCATCCGATGGGCCCTCAAAGAACATTTGCTCCAAGGGGGTTTTGAGGTGAAAGAGGCGGAAACAGGCAAAACCGCCCTTGCCAACTTCGGCCCCGGCCACGACGGGATCGCAGCCGTGGTCCTGGACTACCGGCTCCCGGACATGAATGGCGTCGAAATTCTCAAAGAGATCAAGAAATACGATCCGGGGTGCCAGGTGATCCTCATGTCGGCCCACGGGACGGCGGACGTCATCGAAGAGGCCCGCAAGAAGGGGGCTTTCCATTTCGCCCCCAAGCCCTTCGACTACCTCTCCATGGTCGAGTTGGTCCGCAAGGCGCTCGGAAAAGCTTCTTAAAACCATCAAGAAAGGCCTAAAGCTCTCGGTTTTTGCTGGCGGGTGGGAAGGGTAATATACACACCATGAGTTCCCCGGGCGTCCTGATCGTTGACGATGAATCCCTGATCCGCTGGTCCCTCAAGGAGCGCCTCGAAAGCCGGGGCTACCGGATTTTGGAAGCCGAGAGCGGCACCCAGGCCCGGGAGAAATTCTCCGAAGGCGTGGACCTCGTTTTCCTCGACTTCAAACTCCCCGACGCCGACGGCCTCACACTCCTCAAGGAATTCAGGGAAAAAGACCCCGAGGTCCCTGTCATCCTCATGACGGCCCATTCGACGATCGAACGGGCCGTGGAAGCCATGAAGCGGGGGGCCTTCGATTACGTCAACAAGCCTTTCGACCTGGACGAAGTAGAGATTCTCGCTGAAAAGGCCCTTGAAACGACGAAACTCCGGCGGGAAGTAAAAGAACTCCGGGCCAGCCAGGCGGCTCCCTATTCGATCGCCCAGATCGTAGGGGAATCCTCCCAGATCCAGTCAATCAAGGCGCTCCTCAAGAAAGTGGCTTCGAGCCCCGCTTCGACGATTCTCCTCACGGGAGAGAGCGGCACCGGCAAAGATTTGGCCGCCAAGGCCATTCACTACACGAGCAGCCGTTCCACCGGACCTTTCCTCAACATCACCTGCTCGGCCCTTCCGGAAAATCTCCTCGAAAGCGAACTCTTCGGCCACGAACGCGGCGCCTTTACGGACGCTAAGACACAGAAGAAAGGCCTCCTCGAACAGGCCGACGGTGGAACGGTCTTTCTGGATGAAATCGGGGAAATGCCGCCGGTTCTCCAAGCCAAGCTCCTCCGCTTCCTCGAAGAAAAAGCCTTCCGCCGCGTGGGTGGTTCGGCCGACATCCGGCCCGACGTGCGGATCGTGGCGGCGACGAACCGGAACCTGAAGGACGCCGTGGCGAAGGGGCAGTTCCGCGAAGACCTCTATTACCGCCTGCTCGTCCTCCCCCTCGATCTCCCGGCGCTTCGGGAGCGCGTGGGCGACATCCCCCTGCTCGTCAAACACTACATCGTCCGCTTCAATCAGGAATTCAAGAAGAAAGTTAAGGGAATCTCGAAGGAAGCCCTGGCGCGGCTCGAAAGCTACAACTGGCCGGGAAACATCCGGGAACTCAAGAACGCCGTCGAGAGGGCCATGCTCCTTGCCGAAGGGGATGAGCTCACCCCCGAAGACTTCACCGCCCTCCCCTCCCAGGCCGTGGCGATGGAAGGTTTCCAGCTTCCCCCGAGCGGCATCAACTTCGAGGAAATGGAACGCGCCCTGGTCGTCCAGGCCCTCCAACGCGCGGGCGGCAATCAATCGAAAGCCGCCGCTCTTCTCGGCATGAACCGGGACCAGATCCGCTACCGGATGGAAAAGTTCGGCCTGGAATCGGGAAAGCCGCTCAAGAAAGTGGGCGAGGGATAATCAAAGCTTCTTCGCCTCTTCCGCCAATTCTCTCTTCAAAATCTTCCCCAGGCTGTTCCGCGGAAGCTCCTGCCGAATCCAGACCTTCTCCGGCACCTTGAATCCCGCGAGCCGCGCCCGGCAGTGGGCGATCAGTTCTTCTTCCTTGGGCACTTCCCCCGGGCAGCGGACGAAGGCCACGGGAACCTCCCCCCACCGGGGATCGGGCTTTCCGACCACCGCCGCCTCCGCCACGGCCGGATGGGATTCGAGGGCCTCCTCGATCTCGCGGGGGGCGATGTTCTCTCCGCCGCGAATCAGGAAATCCTTCGAGCGGCCCACGATATAGACGTACCCATCTTCATCCATCCGAACCATGTCGCCCGAAATGATCCAGCCGTCTTGGACGGTCTTTTTCGTGTCCCCTTCCCGGTTCAAGTAACCCTTCATCTTCCCGGGAGTCTGGTACCAAAGCTCCCCGATTCCTCCCGGCGGAACTTCCCGCCCCTCCGCGTCGCGGACGCTCGCTTCCACGCCCGGCATCACTTTCCCGATGCTTGATAGCCGCCGGATTTGTTTTTCGCGGAGGGCGGGTTCCTTGGAAAGGACGTGGTCTTCCGGCCCGAGCATGGTCACCCGGGAAGTCCCTTCCGTCTGGGAATAGACTTGCAGGAACATCGTTTTCGGAAGGCGCTCGATCAGTCCCAAAAGCACAGGGACGGGCGTCGGCGCGGCGCCGTAAACGAAAATACGAAGAGTTGAAACATCCGCCTTCTCCAAGAGCCCAGATTCGAGCAGATCGCACATCATCGTCGGGACAAAGAACGTCATGTTCGCTTTGTGACGGGAAAGAGTTTCCAGAAAAGCCTGGGGCGAGAATTTGTCGAGGAGAATCTGAAGCCCGCCCCGGGCCATTCCGTTGGAAAGGGACGCAAGGCCCGCCAAGTGATAGAGCGGGAGGGGATTCAGGAAGCGGACCTTCTCGGGCGGCATGAGCTGAGGTGCCGATGCCGTAATGGCATAACCCTTGTGGGTCTCTTCGACGCCCTTCGGCCGCGCCGTCGTGCCGCTCGTGTAAAGAACGTAAATGGTTTCGGAAAGATCGACGGAGTGGGGCCGTTGCTGCTCGCTCGAAGGCTTTTCCTTGGCTTGAGAGAGAGAAGGAACCCCCTCGCAAGCTCCCTGCAAAGAAATGACGGGAAGTCTTGCTTTCTGGAGGCGGCTAGCCGCCTCGGGCATCATCCGGAGGTAGCGCTCGTCGGCCAGAAGGGCCCGGGCGCCCGAATCCTCCGCCATCCATTCGAGGTCGGAAGCGGGCAGGCGGAAATTAA
>JBFLVN010000312.1:0-4124 GCA_040758475.1 Bdellovibrionota bacterium | reverse complement strand
ACTGAAATTACAGTATTTTTATTTTAAATTGCCGATATACGTTGTTATGGAAAAGAGAACAAATATACGCCCCGACCCCAGCGCCTATGTCGATTTCCGGCGCTACCTGGGCGATCTGGTCACCTTCCTCCAAGGGGCCGACCCGGGCTTTACCTACCGGAGCTTTGCCGCCCGCGCCGGATACGCCTCTCCGAGTTTCCTCAAGCACGTCATCGAAGGAAAAAGAAACCTGACGCCCGAGGCCATCGGCCGTTTCTCCGAAGCCCTTGGGCTCTCTCCCAAAGAGCGGGAAATCTTCGAGACCCTCGTCCTTTTGGGACAAGCCAAGACCGACGCCGAGCGCAACCTCTACTACGCGCGCCTCCGCAAAGGTTCCGGCGCCGGAAAAGCGAACGGCAACGGGGCGGCCCGGATGGAAAAGGCCCAGTACGAGGCCTACTCCCTCTGGTACGCCTTCCCCGTCTACGAACTCCTGCGCCACGAGGACTTCCAGGAAGACCCGGAATGGATCGCCAAACGGCTCCACCCCCACATCCGCCCGGCGGAAGCGAAGAAGGCCCTCGCCCTTCTCGAAGACGTGGGCCTCGCCGTCCGCAATTCGGCGGGCCGCCTCTGGCCCCGCCACCGGGATCTGGCGACGGAAGAAACGGTCCGCTCCCTTGCCGCGCGCAATTACCACCGGGCCATGCTCGGCCACGCCGTCCGGGCGATGGACACCCTCCCGCAGGGGAAGCGGAGCATCACTTCCGTCACCGTCTCCCTCACGCGCGCCCAGTACGAACGGGCGCGCCAGATGGTTTCCGAACTTGAAGACAAGCTCCTCGCTCTGGCGGGGGAGGAGAGAAATCTCGGGGAATCCCGGGAGGTCTATTTCGCGGGCATCCAGCTCGTGCCCGTTACTGGAGGAAAGAAGTCATGAAACGCCTCGCCCTTGGCCTCGCCTTCACCCTGGCGCTTGCTTCCTGCAACAGCGAGGGGATCAAGACGGGCAACACCGCCACCTTCCAGGTCCAGGAAGTCTGGGGAACGATGAAAGTCATAGCCGACACGGGCCAGCCCGCGGGCGACCCGTGGGAAGTCGAAGACCCGGGTCTCCCCTACCCCGATCCCCTCGAAGGGGCCGATCCGATCCGCATAGAAGACGGCGAGTGCCTCATCCTTGAAATGGCCAACGGCGAAGACGTGGAAGTGCTCGTGAACCTCCCGCCCGAAGGCCTTCCCCTGGACGTGGAAGCCATCGCAGGGGGAGAGGCCGATATTCCGGAAGACTTCCAGGTCCGCATCCAGGGCGAGCCGCGCGACGACCTCCTGCCCCGTTGCGGCGCCGTGGGAGTCATCGAAGCCAACCAACTTCTCGAATCCCTCATGCCCATCCCGCCGCCCCAGGACAATCCAGTCGAATTCGCGGGATCGGTCGTGACAAGCGGGCCGCCGGGCTGCCCACCGGCGGTAGAGGCTCCCCTGCCCCCCTACGGTGATTACTTCGAACCGGGCTACACACCCCCGCCGCTTCGGCTCGTGCCCGTGGGCGCCCATGCCCCTTCCATCGGACATCTGGTCCCTGGAACGAACGTCGTCCTGGTGGGCCTGCTCTTGGCCCATACGGAAAGCCTCTGCGGCGAACTCGTGGACGTGACGGCCTTCCACGTGCTCGACGGCCCGCCACCCCCTCCTCCGCCGCCGGCCGAATTCGCGGGCGTCCTTCGCCAGTCGCCTGAAAACGAAGATTGCTGGGTTCTCGTTCCGCCCGATTACCCCCTCCCGTGGGGAATCGGTGAAGCGGTTTCCGATTTCGACGGGGTGCCCGGGGACGACTTTCTAATCCCGCCAAGTCCGTTCCCGGGCGCCCCGCCGGTTATTCCTTCGCCCCTCCCTCAAGGGCCCGCGGCCCTGCTTGTTGGGGGCGATGGAGAAACGGCTCCCGCCATGCCCGGCGCCCTCGTGCCGGGGCTCCTCCCGCAAGTCCCAACGCCCCTCGGGCGGCCCCGGCGCCCCTTGCTCGAACCCGCGGGCCCCATCGCGGACGATCTCAAAGCAGAACTCGGCGCCGACGGGAGCCACTGGAAAATCCACGGCTTCCCACGCTTTGGCGCCGAAGGGGCCTGCGGCTTTGGCGTCCCCATCGACGTGACAAGCTACGAACCCCTGCCGCCCCCTCCCCTCCCGCCGCCCGCGACCCTTACCGGCGTCGCCGGGTTCATCGAGGCGGGGGGAGGCTGCCCGGTCCTTCTCGTGCCGGGGGACGTTCTTCGTCCCATCGGACCCGCGGCCGATGCGTTCTGGTCGGTCGAGAGCAATTTAAATCAGCTCGCCACCGTAACGGGTGGGCCGCCCCCAATCCTGCCTCCGCCCTCCACCTGTCCGGGCAAACCCTTTCAGGTAGAAACCGTGGCCCTCGGTGCCCCCGAACCACCGCCGCCGCCCATGGCCATCGAAGGGAATCTCTCTCATTCAGCAGAAGGCTGCCTCGTGCTGGCGACTTCCGAGCCGAAGTTCTACGCGCTCCTTCTTCCCCACGAAGGCGGACTTCCACCTGCGCCGGTGCCGCCCTTCGACTACGCCGTGGGAGCGCGCGCCATCGGGAGAGAGGTGCCCGCCGAACTCCTGCCCGAGGATTTCCCCTGCCTTGGCATCCCGTTCCAAACAGAACGCTTCGAGCACCTCGGACCTCCGCCACCGGCCGCTCCCGTCCCGTTCCAGATCGTCCAGACCGGAGACGCGGGCGTAGGCGCCCCGGCGGGACTTTTCATCCTGCGCAGCCAGGCGGAGTTTGACGCCATCAAGGCGCTCATTCCCGCCATCACGGCAAACGGGCCGTTTAATTTTGGAGGAGAGATGCTAGCCCTCGTCCTTGCCCCCTCGGCGGACGTGGTGATGAAATTCGCCGCCGTGGGCTACACGCCTCCCCATGGCGAAGTGCACGTTGTTTTGAATCCCTCGGGAGCCGCCATGGGCTTCGCCCTGGCGAGCTTGCCCCGCATCGATTTGCCGGTGGTGTTGGTAAACGACCCGCCTCCGCCACCGCCTTGAAAGACGCCGTGGCCGGGCGGAGGGGCGCTATCCCCCTGGCAACCCAACCCTTCCCCCGGCCGCGGCCCATCCCCGAAACCCAAATTCTACAAGTTGCACGAATTCGTCGACGATCGCCTGGCGGCGGGGCGCCATCTTGGGATCGATGGAGAGTTGCATGATGAGGGCGCCCAGCATGATGATCATGAGATAAAGGCGCTCGTCGGTAACTTCTTCCGCCGGAACGAAGTTCTGGATGGGGGCATAACCCTTTCCGAGTTGCACGAGGCGCGAGATCATCTCCCGCACCTTGGGAAGCTCCCACACGAAAGGAACCTGCTGGTAGAAGACCCGTATGAGGGGCGCATTCGCCACGCCGATCTCGACGGCCCGGTGGAGCCCCGTGCGGAGCGCTTCCATCGGAGAAAAACCCAGAACGCTCGTCCCCTCCTTCACCATGACCGCGACGGACTGGTCCACGAACCGCTCGGCCACGGCGGCGATGGCCGCGTCCTTGTCAGGGAAGTAGGCGTAGAAGGACGCGATCCCCACGCCCGCCGTCTCCGCGATGTGGTTGGTCGTCGTTCCCGCGTAACCGCGCTTTACCAAAACGCGAGTAGTCGCATCCAGGATGGCCTCCACCGTGGCAAGCGAGCGCCCCTGGGAGGGCGTCCGGACGCGCTTTGACGTTTTTTTGCGTTTCTTCACCCGGCCACCCCCAATGCGAGTAGAATACGAGTTATTACTCGCATATCTTAAAACGGTGTTTGGGCTGCTTCAAGGAGGTCTTCATCCGTGAACGCCTATTCCCCAAGCGCCTTCCCCCCGGAAAAGTGGGCCGCCATCGTGGACCGGCCGGCCCTGGAGAAATCCCTCGATAAAATCCGCGAGATCGTCAGAGACCCCAATCAAGGGCTCTTCGGCCCCGATTCGGTCACGTGGCGGGTCATCGCTCCCCTCCCCGTCCTCTCCATCGGGCTCTTCCAAGCGGGCCTTTTGGAAGCCCCCCACCCCTACGTGGGCTTCGGGACGGCGAAGCATTCCCGGGTAGCCAAGGACCCCCTGGGCCGCTTCGAGCGGAGTATCCGGGCGTTTTTTGATTGGTACTTCGGGGA
>JBFLVN010000311.1:0-4127 GCA_040758475.1 Bdellovibrionota bacterium | reverse complement strand
AGATTCGCTCCTTTCCTACCCTGGAAAGGTCCGTTTCTTTCCCAAGGGCGCGGAGGATTCGGGGAACCTCCTCGCCGTGACGGATACGGGCCACCACCGCCTCCTCCTCGCTCAAATTTCTTTCGGAGAGGACGGCTGGCCCCAGGTCGAGAAAACCGAGTTCGTGGGTTCCGGCGGCGTGGGACAGCAAGACGGCCCCTTCGCCGCCGCGAGTTTCCGCCGCCCCCAGGGGGTGGATCGCAACGGCCAGCATCTCTACGTCTGCGACACGGAGAACTATCTTCTCCGCCGCGTGGACCTCGCCTCCCGGACCGTTTCGACCGTGGCCGGAAACGGGCGGGCCCACGGAAGCCCCACGGGCAAGTCGGCCCTTCACATGCCGCTTCGCTCTCCCTGGGATTGCGCCTGGGTGGACGGCGGGCTTCTGCTCGCCATGGCGGGAACCCATCAGCTCTGGGGCTATTTTCCGGAAGAAAACCAGGCGTTCCCCGTGGTCGGCTCGGGGATGGAAAACCACGTGGACGGGCCTTTCGAGGAGTGCGCCCTCGCCCAGCCCTCTTCGCTCCACCGCTTCGGCCAGTACGTGGTCTTCGCCGATTCGGAAGTAAGCAGCATCCGGGTCGCCGATTTCGACCAGCGCGTCGTGGGAACGATCGTGGGGCAGGGCCTTTTCGATTTCGGCGACCGGGACGGCCCCCTCGAACAAGCCCTCCTCCAGCATCCGCTTGGCACCGTGTTCCACCAGGGGATGTTCTTCGTGGCCGACACGTTCAACAACAAGATCAAAAAGATCGATTTCGCCGCGAAGACCTGCACGACCCTCCTGGGCGATGGCCGCCCCGGAACTCTCCACGAACCGGGCGGCATCGACGTGGCCGGGGATTTCCTCTACATCCCCGACACGAACAACCACCGCGTGATCGTCGCCAAGGTGGATGGAAGCGCCTCGCGCATCCTTTCTTTCGGCTCGTAAGAGGCCGCCCGGGCGCTTTTCCCTCCGTTGACTCGCTGCCTGGGCGGACGCAAAGATGCCGCCCGGAGCGGGGGGCCCCACGCCTTCCGCCGGAGATCGAAAAACGTGGAATCCGAAGTTCCGGCGAAGCCCGATAGCGGGCCGCGCAAAAAGAAAAAATCCGCTTCCAACGGGACGCTCCCAGCCTTGGCCATTACGGGGGCTTCGGGATTCCTGGGCTCGCTTGTCCTCTCGCGCCTGCGGGGCGAGGAACGCTTCGAGAAGATCGTCGTCCTGGACCTCGAAAAGCCTTCCCTCCCTATCCGCAAGACCAAGTTCTACAAGGTCGACCTGACGGACCCGGCCTGCGACGCCCGCCTCGCGGAGATTTTCCAGAAGGAAGGGGTCCGGCAGGTCCTTCATCTCTCGTTCTTCGGCAGCCCCCGCCGGGATGCCGGCTACGCCCACGAGGTGGAAGTCATCGGGACGCTTCACCTCCTCCACGCCTGCGCCCAGCACAAGGTGGAAAAGCTGGCCACCGTGACGAGCACCCTCGCCTACGGCGCCCGGCCCGACAATCCGAACTTCCTTACCGAGGAATCCCCCTTGCGGGCTTCCAAGCGGTTCTCCCATCTTCAAAACAAGGTGGAAGCCGAAGGCCTTATCGCTTCCTTCGCCGAGAAGCACCCCGAAACCCACGTCACCGTGCTCCGCCGCTGCATGACGCTCGGGCCCAAGACCGATACCTACATCACCCGCTTCTTTTCGCGGCCCGTCGTCCCCATGATCCTGGGGTACGACCCGCTCCTTCAATTCGTCCACGAAGACGACGTGCTCGACGCCCTCTCGCGCGTCATCCAATCGAACACCCCGGCCGGCGTCTACAACATCGTGGGAGAAGGGCTCCTTCCCCTTTCGACGCTCCTGCGGATCGGCGGCAAGTGGCGCGTGGGCCAGCCGGGCTTCGTCTTGAACTCCGTCGTGGGCGCTCTCTGGCTCGCGGGCGCGGGGGAAATTCCGCCCGAGTTTTTGGATTACCTCCGCTACCTGTGCATCGCGGACGGCGAAAAAGCGCGGGAAAAACTCGATTACAGGCCACGCCATTCGACGAAGGACACCTGGCTCTCCTTTACGGGCGAAGCCCGCGTCCGGAGCCTCCGGTAGGAATTTCCCGTGGCCAAAGAAGAAAAACCCGTGCCGGCAGAGACCCTGGCCAGCCAGGTGCGGAAAAACCTCGCCAAGGAGATCGAGGCGATCCGCGACCCCGGCATCCGCGCCCAGGCGGAAAAGCGCCTCGCCGAAGCCATCGAGGGCCTTCAGGAAGCGGCGCCCAAGGCCCACGTCACGCAAAAGGGAGTGATCGATTTCCTCTCCGACTGGGCGGCAAGCCGCCGCTCGGCCTCCCGCGAGCGGGCGGGCCAGCGGGCCCACGAAGGAATCCACATCGATGCCTTCGGCTTCGACCGGGCCTACTGGCGCCGGGTCGAACCGCTTTTCGCCTATCTCTACGAAAACTACTGGCGCGTCGAGACGAGCGGCATCGAGCACGTCCCCACGGAAGGGCGCACGCTCCTCGTCGCCAACCATTCGGGCATTCTTCCCTGGGACGCCCTCATGCTGCGGGAAGCGGTCGAGAAGGAGCACCCGGCCCAGCGGCACGTGCGCCCCTTGATCGAGGACTACACGGCCACCATGCCGTTCCTGGGGCCGTTCCTGCGCCGGGTGGGGATCACCCGCGCCGACCAGCAGAACGCCGAGCGCCTTTTGAACGACGAAAAGCTCGTCGCGATCTTTCCCGAAGGCATCCAGGGGATCGTAAAACCCTACCGGGAGCGCTACCGCCTGCGGCGCTTCGGCCGCGGCGGCCTTGTTAAGCTCGCCATTCGGACCCGCTCGCCGGTCGTCCCGGTGGCGATCGTGGGGGGAGATGAAATCTACCCCGTCATCGGCCAATCGCCGTGGCTTGGGAAAGTGCTGGGGCTCCCCACCCTCCCGCTCACGCCGCTCTTTCCGTGGCTTGGGGCCGCGGGGCTCGTTCCCCTTCCCTCCAAGTGGTTCATCCGGTTCGGCCCGCCGATCGATCTGGCAAAGCTCGGCAAAAAGGCCCTGGACGATGAAATTCTCGTCAACCGCTTGAACGAAGAGGTCCGTAGCAAGGTCCAGGACCTCGTATACGAAGTGATCCGGGAACGCCGCTCGGCCTGGCTCGGGTAGGCCCCCTGTGATCCAAAAACTTTTAGGAGCCGGTTTTTTCGGGTAGGTTTCTCCCCCGGCCCGGCCAGTAAGACAATGCCCGAGTTCAACCACCCCAAGAAGGAAATCACCTTCAAGCTCGTCTACTACGGGCCCGCCCTCTCGGGGAAAACGACGAATCTCCAGAAAATTCACGAGGCGGCCGCCCTCAATTCCGTAGGCGACTTGATGACCCTCAACACCGAGGGGGACCGGACTCTTTTCTTCGATCTCCTCCCCGTAAAGCTCCGCACCGAATCGGGTTTCTCGATCAAGATCAAGCTCTTCACCGTGCCCGGGCAGGTCCAACACAACTCGACCCGCAAGATCGTGCTGCGGGGCTGCGACGGGATCGTCTTCGTGGCCGACTCCCAAGCTTCCTGCTCGCGCCTCAACGCCGATGCCCTCGAAAACCTCCGCCAGAACCTCCGGGAACTGGGCCGCACGCTCACCGACGTGCCACTCGTCGTCCAGTTCAACAAGCGCGACCTCCCGGGCGTCGTCCCCGAAGAGATGATCCGCAAGTCCTGGGGGCGCAGCCAGTATCCCGTAACGCTCGCCTCGGCGGCCAAGGGCGCGGGCGTCACCGAAACCTTCGAAGTGCTCACGGAGCGGCTGTACGACTCGCTGGATAAGAAGTTCGAACTCGGCCGCAAATTCAACCTCTCGCGCAAAGAATTTCTCGACGCGATCCACGCCAACTTCGGGAACTCCCACGCCAGGGGGAAGAGCTCGTGAAGACCTTCCTCGACAAGCTCTATTCGATCGAGGAAGTGCTCCCCGAGCAGGAGCTCACGGAACTTCCCGCGCGCCTCTCGGCGCTCCTGCGGGCCGAGATCGCCCTCTTCGACCAGGGGGGAAGCGTCCTTGGCGCCTGGAAGGGCGGGAAAAAGCTCCACAGCGCCACCCGTGCCAAGGCGCTCGCCAAAGCGGCGGCCGGACA
>JBFLVN010000310.1:0-4127 GCA_040758475.1 Bdellovibrionota bacterium | reverse complement strand
GCCGCGACCTCTACGGGGCCATCCTCCTCAACACCTACGACTTCCTCTCGCCCGTCTACCAGAGCCGCCACACTCCCGAGGAAGTGGCGCAATGGTTCCGTGAGTGCGGCTATTCCCCGCCTCGGCGAGCAGGGACTGGGTTCTATGTTTCTACCAAAGGCCCTTAAAAACGAACCCGCAACCCCCTGATTTGACGAATCTTTCCGGCCGTTGCATCATGCTCCTTCGCCTTTGCATCCGGGACTTTTCCAAGTCCCCCGCGAAGGTGGTTTTGGGTAAGCACCCGCCGCGGCGAAAGCCGCCCTGGACGTGATGGCCCGCAAGGCCCTCCCGGCCGGGACGAAGCGGCGAGGATGCTCGCTCCGGCAAGCACCCGGAGTGGAAAGCCGTTCGGCCGGCGGTCACCCCGCCGGGGAAAGGAGTTTCCCATGAAGATGACCGGCGCCCAGATTTTCTGCGAGAGCCTTGCCCGGGAAGGAGTCGACGTTTTCTTCGGCTATCCCGGCGGGGCCGTCCTCCACATCTACGACGAAATCTACAAACGGAAGATGAAGCACGTCCTCGTGCGCCACGAGCAGGGGGCCGTCCACATGGCCGACGGTTATTCCCGTGCCTCGGGCCGCTGCGGCGTGGCGCTCGTCACCTCCGGCCCCGGCGCCACGAACGCCGTGACCGGCATTGCGACCGCTTACATGGATTCGATCCCGATGGTGATCATCAGCGGCCAGGTGCCAAGCCACCTGATCGGGAACGACGCCTTCCAGGAAGCCGATACGATGGGCATCACCCGGCCCATTACGAAGCACAATTTTCTGGTGAAGAACGTGAAAGACCTGGCCCGCACGATCCGCGAGGCCTTTTATGTCGCCATGTCGGGCCGCCCGGGCCCGGTGCTCGTGGATATCCCCAAGGACATCACCGCCCAGTCGTGCGAGTTCGAGTGGCCCGAGACCGTGAGTCTTCCCGGCTACAAACCCACGACCGAGGGGCACGTGAAGCAGGTGAAAAAAGCCCTCGACCGCATCCTGCAAGCCAAGCGTCCGGTCCTCTACGTGGGTGGCGGCGTCATCCTCTCGAACGGAGCGGAAGAACTGACTCAACTGGCCCGTGCCCTGGGCGTTCCCGTCACGCAGACGCTCATGGGTCTGGGATGTTTCCCCATGTCGGACCCTCTCTCGCTCGACATGCTCGGGATGCACGGTACCTACCGGGCCAACATGAGCATGAGTCATGCCGACTTGATCATCGCCGTCGGCGTGCGGTTCGACGACCGGGTGACGGGGAAGCTCGAAGAGTTCGCTCCTTACGCCGACATCATCCACGTGGACATCGATCCCACGAGCATCGCCAAGAACGTGGAAGTCGATATCCCGATCGTGGGGGACGCGAGGAACGTCCTGAAGAAGATGATCGAGTGTTTGCCGGATGAGAAAACGCTCAAGGCGTTCCGCGAATCCCTGGCTCCGTGGCACGACCAGATTCATCAGTGGCAGAGAAAGCACCCGCTCGTGTACGCCCCGGACAAGGCTGATGCCATCAAGCCCCAGTTCATGATTCAGGAGCTGCACAATTTAACGCGCCACCGGGACCCCATCGTCGTGGCCGACGTGGGCCAGCACCAGATGTGGGCGGCCCAGTACTTCATGTTCGAAAAGCCCCGCAAGTGGCTGAACTCCGGCGGCCTTGGTACCATGGGTTATTCGCTCCCGGCGGCCATCGGCGCTCAGTTCGCCTGCCCCAAGGACCTCGTGGTCGTGGTGGCGGGGGACGGCTGCATCCAGATGAACATCCAGGAGCTCATCGTCGCGGCCGAACACAACCTCCCCATCAAGATCTTCATCATGAACAACAGCTGCCTGGGTATGGTGCGGCAGTGGCAGCAGTTCTTCTACGACAAGCGTTATTCGGAAGTCTTCTGGCCAAAGGAGCCCGACTGGGTGAAACTCGCCGAGTCCATGGGCGCCGCGGGTTTCGAAGTTTCCAAGGCGAGCCAGTTCCCCGGCGTCGTCGAAGAAGCGCTTTCGACGCCCCGGCCAGCCATGGTGAACGTGCGCGTCACCCAGGACGAGAATGTCTTCCCCATGGTTCCGGCGGGCGGGGCCATCGACAAGATGCTCGTCTTCGAAGCTCCGAGCTGAGAAGAACTTGTTTTTGCTCCGCTTGCCCCTCCCCCTTTGGGGGAGGGTGGCCGAAGGCCGGGAGAGGGCAGATCATCGCGGCTACCGTTTCGGCCCTCTTCCGCCCGGCTTCGCCGGGCACCTTCTCCCAAGGGGAGAAGGAAAAATAAGGAACCGACGGTTCCCCCAAAAGGGGAACCTGTCTTTATTCCCCGCTTCGCCGCTGAACGCGTATTCACGTGCGGCTGGCGCGCCATCGCGGCGGAGCAGGGCGGCCGGTGACCCCGGCAGAGGAAGAAAATCATGCGTCACACCTTGAGCGTTCTCGTTCAGAACGAGTTCGGCGTCCTTTCCCGCGTCGCCGGGCTCTTTTCGGCCCGCGGGTACAACATCGAATCCCTGAACGTCGCCCCCACGCTCGATCCCGCCGTCTCCCGGATGACGATCGTCACGAAGGGGGACGACAAGATCATCGAGCAGATTTTGAAGCAGACCAATAAGCTCGTCTCGACCCTCA
Organism: Bdellovibrionota bacterium; assembly: GCA_040758475.1. Classification (GTDB taxonomy): domain Bacteria; phylum JAGRBM01; class JAGRBM01; order JAGRBM01; family JAGRBM01; genus JBFLVN01. Next base: position 1,493 of record JBFLVN010000310.1, on the reverse strand, counting down.
AGGTGGTGGACGTGACCGACGTGGCCCACGTGGAGCGGGAGATGGCCCTCGTCAAAGTGAAGGCCGTGGAGGAGACCCGGGCCGAGGTCCTTCGCATCTGCGACATCTTTCGGGGGAAGGTCGTGGACGTGACTCCCACGAGCTACACGATCGAGGTGACGGGCTCGGGGGACAAGGTGGATGCGGTGGTAGAGCTCCTCCGGCCCCTCGGCATCAAGGAACTGGTCCGGACGGGTGTTACGGCCATGGCCCGGGGGAATTGAGCTTCCAAAGGGCCCCGCGTATTGGCCTCGCGGGGCGCGCCGCCTAGTATTGGCCCCTTCGCCGGGCGGCCCCCAGGGCGCAAACCGGCTGAAGCAGAAAAAAGAAACGAGCGAATGGAGTTGGGAAAATGAAAGTCTACTACGACAAGGACTGTGATGTTTCGAAGATCAAGGACAAGCGCGTGGCCATCATCGGCTACGGGAGCCAGGGCCACGCCCATTCGCTAAACCTCAAGGACTCGGGCTGCAAGGTGGTCGTCGGCCTCGCGGAGGGCTCTCCTTCGTGGAAGAAGGCGCTTGCCGCCGGGCTCGAAGTGACGACCGTTCCCCGCGCCGTGAAAGATGCCGACGTGGTGATGTGCCTCGTCCCCGATGAAAAGCACGGCGATCTGTTCCGTAGCGAGATCGAGCCCAACTTGAAGGCTGGCGCCTACCTTGCCTTCGGCCACGGTTTTTCGATCCACTTTGGCCAGGTCGTTCCGCACCAGGACATCAACGTCATGATGATCGCCCCCAAGGGTCCGGGGCATTTGGTCCGCAGCACCTACACGGAAGGGGGCGGCGTGCCGGCCCTCATCGCCGTGCAGCAGGACGCCAAGGGCGACACGAAGGCGGTCGCTCTCGCCTACGCCTCGGCCATCGGCGCCGGCCGGGCCGGGATCATCGAGACGAACTTCCGTGAAGAGTGCGAGACGGACCTCTTCGGCGAGCAGGTCGTCCTCTGCGGCGGCCTGACCTCGCTCATCCAGGCTGGCTTCGAGACGCTCGTGGAAGCGGGCTACGCCCCCGAGATGGCTTATTTCGAGTGCCTCCACGAAGTAAAGCTCATCGTGGACCTCATCTACGAGGGCGGCATCGCCAACATGCGTTACTCGATCTCGAATACGGCCAAGTACGGCGACGTGACGCGCGGTCCCCGCATCGTGACGGAAGAGACCAAGAAGGAAATGAAAAAGATCCTTCAGGAGATCCAGTCCGGGAACTTCGCCAAGGAATGGGTGCTTGAGAACCGGGCTGGGCGGCCTTCCTTCAACGCGCTTTTGAAGCAGGGCGAGCGCCATCCCATCGAAGAAGTGGGCAATCGCCTGCGCGCCATGATGCCCTGGATCCAGCGCAAGAAGATCGTCGATAAGAGCAAGAACTGACGGCGCTATAACGGTCATGCTCCGCAGGGGCGGGCCTTTGGGCCCGCCCTTTTTATTGGTGCTTTGATTAGTTTTCCGCCGCGAT
>JBFLVN010000309.1:0-4134 GCA_040758475.1 Bdellovibrionota bacterium | reverse complement strand
ACGGCCGGCTCGGCCTGGGCCCCTTGCGCGGCCCTGGAACGGGCTTCCCGCAGGGCGTCGTGGGCCTCCTGGCGCACCTTGGGAACCCGGCCCGTCCCCTCGCAAGCGGGGCAGGAAACGAAACCGGCCCATGGCCCCGACGTCCGCAAACGTTGGCGCAGCATTTCGAGCGTTCCGAAAGGGCCGATGTGCCCCACCGTGACGTTTGCCTTGTCGGGCTTCAAGGCCTCCCGCAGGATGCGTTCGACGTCCTGCTGCTTTTTCTTGCTCCGCATGTCGATGAAATCAATGACGATGATGCCGCCCAGATTCCGGAGGCGAAGCTGCCGGGCCGCCTCCCGGGCGGCCTCCGAATTCGTGCGGAAGGCGGTCTCTTCGATTCCCTTCTCGCCGCGGAGTTTTCCGGAATTCACGTCGATGGCGACGAGGGCTTCCGTCGGATCGATCACAATGCTGCCACCCGAAAGGAGGGAAACGCGCCGGGTGCGGGCCTGATTGATCTGGTCTTCGACCCGGTAGCGGTGGAACAGGGGGACGCTTCCTTCGTAAAAACGCACCCGGCCGAGGGCCTTGCGGGGCAGGGCCTCGCGGAAAAAAGAACGGACCTCTTCGTAAATCCGGGAATCGTCCACCCAGACCTCTCCGACTTCTTCGGTGTAGTAATCCCGCACGATCCGGGTCGCCACGCCGCGCTCGCTCCAGACGAGGCCGGGCTCTTTCTTCTCCCGGTACCTGACAAGGATGTCGCGCCAGAGCTGCCCAAGGGCCCGGAAATCCCGCTGGAGTTCCGCCTTCGAGCGGTCCTTGCCCGCCGTGCGGACGATGAGGCCCACGTCCGCTTGTCCACGGATGGCCCGGACGAGTTCGGAGAGTTTCGACCGTTCTTCCTTGGAAGAAATTTTGCGGGAAATCCCCCCCTCTTCGCCGCCGGGGAGATAGACCAGATAACGCCCTGGAAGGGCGATGTAGGTCGTAAGCGCCGCCCCCTTCCCGCCCACGGGCTCCCGCGTCACCTGGACGAGGACTTCCTGCCCCCGTTCGAGGACCCGGTCCCTGGCCCGGGAAGAGCCGGCCTCGGCCAGAATCCGGCCGCTCACTTCGTGGAGGGGGAGAAAGCCGTTTTTCGATTCGCCGAAATCGACGAACGCCGCGCCCAGAGCGGGTTCGAGCCGCACGACGCGGGCTTTGTAGAGGCTCCCTTTGAGGCTCTTGTGTTCGTGGGATTCGATGTCCAGGTCTTCGAGGACGCCGTCCGATCCCAGAATGGCCACTCGGACAAGGCCGGGATCGCGGGCATGGATGAGCATTTTTTTCATAAGGAGTGAAAGTCCGGGCCGGGAGATGTCTGGGGGATTGAGATTTGAAATCCTGGGCCGCCTTGGCCCTTCGGCGCCGCCCCACCTGCTTGCGCGCGCTAAACGAATCGTGTTAGCTAGCCGACCGTTGCCTACCGGCGGGGACGCCGGGCGCGCGCAACCCATCATAAGCACAGAGGATTTGGGGAACAAGGGGGTCCATCGTGAACGACGCTCTCTATGGCCTAAGACCCGAAGACGTCACCAAGCCGCCGTTTTTCCACCTGCCGATGCCTTTCGCGCAGATTTTCATGTACGCGTTGGCGGCCGTGGCGGTTGGCCTCTTCGCCCGCGGTTTCTGGCGCCATGCACGGATGTGGCTCAAGGGCCAGCCCGACAACCGCTTCGATCACCTGGGCGAACGGATCAAGGCGCTCCTCCTCGATGGCTTCGGCCAGCGCAAAATCCGCCAGAAGAAGACCGCTGGCATTGCCCACGTCTTCGTTTTCGTAGGATTCATCTTCCTCTTCATCGGAACGAACATCGTCTTCGTCGAATACGACATCCTCGATCACTTCGGCCTCGGATTCTGGTTCGGGACTTTTTACCTTTGGTACTCCCTCATCCTGGACGTCATGGGAATTGTCTTCCTCCTTGGGCTTTCCATCTTCATCCACCGCCGGTACGTAAAGCGCCCACGGCATTTGGGTACCACCTTTGATGACAAGTTCCTGGTGGCGCTCCTCTACTCCATCGGCGTGACGGGTTTCCTCCTCGAAGGCGTCCGCATGGCCCACACGGTGGAACCCTGGAAGGCGTGGTCGCCCGTCGGAAACGCGATCGCCCTGGCCTTCAACGCCGCCGGGATCGGCCCCGGCAACGACGCCGCCATCACGGCCCATCTCGTCATCTGGGTTATCCACATGGTCATCGTGATGGGTTTCATCGCCTATATTCCCTATTCCAAGCTCCTGCACATCATCACGAGCCCGCTCAACATTTTCTTCAAGAGCTTCAAGCCCACGGGAAAGATCGACACCCCGTTCCAGCTCATGCGCTTCAACAAGGAAGGGGAACTGGAAGAGAACGCGGACTTCAAGGAAGAAGACCTTCTCAAGGGCGCGTATGGAAAATTCGAAGACCTCTCCTGGCGCCAGCTCCTCGAACTCGACGCCTGTACGAAGTGCGCGAGGTGCACGATGGAATGCCCCGCCACCCTCTCGGGCCGGGTCCTCTCCCCCATGCACTTCATCCAAGACCTCCGCAACGCCATGTGGGAACAGGTCGGCACGGACATGCCCGAATCGGAGCGGCGGCCGCTGGTGGGCGAGGAAGGCCTCATCCATCCTGATACCCTCTGGAGCTGCACGACCTGCAACGCCTGCGTGAATGCCTGCCCGGTGATGATCGAACACGTGGATTTCTACATGGGCATGCGGCGGCACCTCTCCAACGAGCAGAACCTGCCCACCCACGTCGTCGAGACGCTCAAGAAAATCCAGAACAACTTCAACCCCTGGGGGCTTGCGAGTTCCGACCGCATGAGCTGGGTTTCCGATTCCCCCATCAAGCCCAAGACCATCGAAGAGAACCCGGAACCCGAAGTCCTCTACTGGATCGGCTGCGCCGGGAACTTCGATCAGCGCAACCAGAACATCACGAAGGCGATCCTCAAGATTTTCGAAAAGGCGGGCGTCAACTACGCCATTCTGGGGAAAGACGAGAAGTGCACGGCCGAAGTGGCCCGCCGCATGGGGGACGAAGGAACGTTCCAGCAGTTCGCCTTCGAGAACATCATGACGATGAACGCCCTGGGCGTGAAAAAGATCGTCACGGCCTGCCCCCACTGCTTCAACACGTTTGCCAACGAGTACCCGGAACTCGGCCTCCAGGCCAAGACGGTCCACCACACGGAGTTCATCAAGGACTTGATCGACACGGGGCGCCTCAAGCTCGACAAGAAAGTGGACGAGACGCTCACCTACCACGATTCCTGCTACCTGGGACGCCACAACGACAACTACGACGCCCCCCGGGAACTTCTAAAGGCCGCGGGCGTCGATTTGATCGAGATGGGCCGCTCCAAGAGCAAGGGCCTCTGCTGCGGCGCGGGCGGGGCCAACATGTGGTACGAAGTCCCCGAGGACGTGGCCATCAACAAGCTCCGCGTCCAGGAAGCCGTTGAAACGGGCGCCCAGGGCGCCGCCACCGCCTGCCCCTTCTGCATGTTCATGTTCGTGGACGGCCAGAAGAAGCTGGACGTGGAAGAAAAATTCACCGCTCAGGACGTAGCCGAAGTCGTAGCCAAGGCGATCAGCTGAATCCGGGTGAACGAAGTTCCATCACAGGGGCGGGGAAATCCCCGCCCCTTTTGATTTGAGAAAACCATGCCCGTTTCCGTCTTCACCTCCCAGGTCGAGCTCCAGCAGAACTACAAGTCCGTGTTCCGGAAGAAAGTAGTCCTGGGACGGACGGAGTACGAGACAGACGAACATGTCCTTCTAAAGCTTCTGGCCTGGCTCCTCTTTTTTCATCCGCGGATCGTAATCGAGAAGAAAATGGAGGGAGATTTCGAGCCCGATCTGATCCTGGAAGACTACGACGGGACGGTGAAACTCTGGATCGAGTGCGGAAGGGTTTCGGTCAACAAACTGGACAAACTGACGCGCCGCTACCCCGACGCCCGGCTCTACGTGCTCCTGGCGAGTGAGCGCGATATTCCCATGATGGTCAAGAACATCGAAAAAAAGGTCGAGCGCCTCTCCCGTATCCGGCTCGTGGCCTTCAAGGAAAAAGTCGTCGATTCGCTCCTTCCCGTCTTCAGCGACCGCAACGAAAT
>JBFLVN010000308.1:0-4164 GCA_040758475.1 Bdellovibrionota bacterium | reverse complement strand
ACCGTAAACCCCCTTCGCGCGCCGCGTCAAATGGCCGTGGCATCCGGGGCACCCTGGTCTTGGCGCCCCGGGGGGCGTTGTTTATCATGCGCCCCTCCCGCGCCGGGGAAATTTCGGGACTTTCCCCCCGGCGGCGGTCCCGAGGAGCAACAAGGAAACCCCATGAACAAGACCGAACTCACCAAGTTCCGCAAGCGGCTGGAGTCCGACAAAAGACGCATTCTGGAACTCGCCGACAACGCCGAGAACGAGGAACAGAAGGACCAGGAGGAAATCCCCCTGGACGAGGTGGACATCGCCTCGAACGAAGTGAACCGGGCCATCAACCGGCGCCTCCGCGACCGGGAACGGGTCCTCCTCAACAAGATCGAAAAATCCATCAAGCGCATCGAGGAAGGGACCTACAACGAATGCGAGTCCTGCGGCGGGCCCATCGGCGCCAAGCGCCTGGAAGCCCGGCCCGTGACGACCCTCTGCATCACCTGCAAGGAAGAGCAGGAGCGCAAGGAGCGCGGCATCGCGCGGTAGGTTTCCGCTTCTTTGCCCCGCAAACTCTCTCTCGAAGAAAAAGCCGCCCAGCTTCTGGTCGTCGGGTTCGACGGCAAGCAGGTGAACGGCCATCTGTCCGAGATGCTCGACCTTGGCGTGGGCGGCGTCATCTATTTCCGGCGGAACCTTGGAACCCCGGAAGAAATCCTCGCCCTCTCGCGGGAGATTTTCTCCCGCTCGCGTCTCTCGCTGCCCATTATCGCCGTCGATCAGGAAGCGGGGCTCGTCACGCGCCTCTCTCCCCCCTTCGCCCAGTGGCCGGGGAATGCGGCCATCGGAAAGTCGAAAGACCCGCGCCTTGCCGAAGCCGTGGCCCGCGTGATCGGGCGGGAATTAAAGAGCGCTGGAATCAACACGGATTTCGCCCCGGTGGTGGACGTTCATTCGAATCCGCAGAACCCTATCATCGGCCCCCGGTCTTTCGGGAGCGATCCGGCTTTCGTTTCGAAAATGGGAACGGCCTTCATCAAAGGCCTGCAAGGAGCGGGCGTCGCCGCCTGCGCCAAGCATTTTCCGGGACACGGCGATACGAACCTGGATTCCCACATCGCCCTCCCGGTCGTAAAGCGCGAGAGAAAATCCCTCGCCAAGATCGAGTTCCCGCCGTTCCGAGCCGCCGTGAGGGCCAAAGTGGCCAGCATGATGACGGCCCACGTCCTCTACACGGCTCTCGATGTGGAGCGTCCGGCCACGCTCTCCCCCAAGATCATCACCGGGATTCTTCGCAAGCAGATGAAATACCAAGGCGTCGTCTTTACGGACGATCTCTCCATGATGGGCGTCGCCAAGGGGCGTTCCCACGAGGAAATCGCCGTCCAGTCGATCGCCGCCGGGTGCGATGTGCTTCTCGCCTGCCAGGATTTTCAGAACCAAAAGCGCTTCTTGAATGGCGTCGTAGATGCCGTCCGTTCCGGAATTCTTTCCGAAAAACGGCTCGATGAATCCCTCCGCCGGATCGCCAAGTTCAAGGCGAAGTACGCGAAAAAGCCGCCTGAGACGCTCTCTTCCAAATGGCTCGGCTCGGCCGCCCACCGGAAGGTCCAGGAACAAGCGGCGAGGTGGGCGTAGGGATTATTCCCTTTTTTCCGTTTTCAGCCGGTACTTTTCGAAATTCTTCTCCAACCACTCCGCTTCTTGCGCCGCCCCGGCGGCTTCTTCCTTCAAGAACTCTGGCGCCCCCTCGAAGGCGGCTACGTGGGCCGCGTGGCTGGCGGCTTCTCCGAAATCTTGGACGAGAAGGGCTTCCTCGTAGGCGGCCAGGGCGTCCGGTATTTCTTCGGGCTCGATGGTTTCGTAGGGTTCCCGCGGCCTTTCTACCGCCGCCTGAGGGTCGGAGAGGATTCCTTCGATTTCCTTTAAATCCTCGCGGCCGGGGTCGAGTGTCCGGGCTCTTTGGATCAGGGCGAGGGATTCGGGCGTTCCGGCCCAGATGGTTTTTCCGCCGTTTCCCCCGTGGAGGCATTCGGCCACCTCGTGGGCGCAGCGCTTTTCGTGGAGGGGGCGGGCGGCCAGAAGTTTTTTTGCGAGCGCGGCAGCGGCAGGAGGTGGAGCGGGTCTTTTCTCGATTTCTCCGCGCCACCTGGAAACAAGTTCCCGCCACGTTTCCTTCGATTTCGTGCGACCCCGGCGGTAGAGGATGGAAAGGGGCTCATCCGGGACGGCGTTTTTTCGCAAGAAATCCACGAAAGCGCCGGCCATCGGGTAGGCGAGTTGGTGAGCGAATTTCCAGAAAGAGGCCCCCGCCAGGAAATTTTCCAGAGGGAAATCGGGCTTTTCCTCCAGCACGGCCCGGACGAGGTCGGCAGGATCGACGAAGGATTCGAAGCCTCCTTGGAAGGAGACGGCGAGCCCTTCGAGGAGGGCGATGTTGGGGGAGATTCCCACGGGTTTGTAAGCCCACGCCGCCGAGACGAGGTGGACGATCTCGTGCCGGAGGACCGCCTGGGCCTTGGGGCCCGCGTGCAGGTAGAGGTCACCAAGCCAGGGCCTCGTCACGACCGTGTGTTCGGCGCCGAAGATTTTCCGTTTCTGTTCGGGGGATTCGAAGAGATAGACCCGGATGGGCGGGATTTGCGCGATGCCCAGGTCCTCCGCCACGTGCTTCACCTGGTAGTCGAGCCGGGCGGCGAGGAGCGGGAGCTGGGTCCTTGTGACCGTGGCGTCGGTGGCGAACCACCTCGCGTGCTCTCCCTCGAAATGCAAGGATAATTCTTCCTCAACCTCGTTTCGCGAGAGATTCACAAAGAAATCCCGCTCCCACGCCGGGGAGATCACGAAGGCGATGAGGAGGAGATCGGGAAGGACCCACTGGTTCCGCTTTCCCTTCAGGATCGAAAGGGCGGTGAGCGAGAGCCATCCTCCCAGGAGTAGCGCCTGGAAGCGGGCAAAGAGCACGCCGGGCTCGATGGGGACGAATTCGTCGTAGAGGACCCCCGGCCAGAACCCCAGAAGCAGGTTGTGAATCTTGAACGGGACGCCGAAGTAGAGCCGTGCCCCGATAACCGCCGCCGCCCCGAGAAACACGAAACCAAAAATCCAATAAGCCGCTCTTCGCCGTGTGGCCGCGAGCGAGCAGAGCAGGGCGGTGCCCCAGGTGATAATCGCGCCGACACCCGGCAGGATTCCATACCAAGCCATCCCCTCAATCCAGTCACAAGTCCCCACGAGCACTTGCGCCCCGAGGGCGAGGGCGAAAGGAATCGCCGCGAGGAGGAGGATGCGGATTAGTGAGGTTTTGGCGCCGCTGCGATCAAAGATTCCAGCCGTGGGCCACAAAGAGAGAATCGTCCAGATCGAACCGGCAAAGATAATAAATAGATTGGCTGCCAGGGCGTACTCGAAATGAAAGGCCCAGAAGAGAGGCTCGGAGAGGAGATAGGAGAAGAGGGCGGCTTCGAGGAGACAAGTAAAGAGAAAGAGCGGATGACGCATGGCGGGCTTTAGTGGCCGCCTTTCCCCGTCGATCCAAAGCCGCCCGCCCCGCGGGAGGTGCCGGAGAGTTCGGGGGCTTCCTGGAAACTCACCCGCGTGACGGGGGCGATTACGAGCTGGGCAATGCGCTCGCCGTTTTTGATTTCGTAGGGCTCGTTCCCCAAGTTGATGAGGATGACCTGCACTTCACCCCGGTAATCGGAATCGATCGTACCCGGCGAATTGGGAAGAGCGATGCCGTGCTTGACGGCAAGGCCGCTTCTCGGGCGGACCTGGCCTTCGTAGCCCTCGGGGATTTCGAGGGCGATGCCGGTGGGAATGAGTTTCCTCTGTCCCGGTTCGAGCTTTATGGGCGCTTCCACGCACGCGCACAGGTCGGCGCCGGCGGCGCCGGGCGTCTGATAAGTGGGCGGAAGCGCGCCCGCGCGAAGTTTCTTGACGAGAACGGCGGGAAGCATGGTGCGGGGTATTTAGCCGCCTCAAAACACAAAGGCACGGAGAAGTTTCCCTCTCCGTGCCTTGGATGTCGTTCTGGAAGCCGGGGGATTACCGGCGCCCGCGAGGGGGGCCGCCACGGCCACCCCGGTCCCGGTCTCCGCGGGGAGGGCCTCCGCGCCCACCGCCGCCGCCACCACCGCTTCCGCGGGAGGCTTCCATCCGGCGTTCATCTTCCTGAAGCCGGTC
>JBFLVN010000307.1:0-4166 GCA_040758475.1 Bdellovibrionota bacterium | reverse complement strand
CCCCCCCCCCCCCCTCGGCCTCTAACCCCCCCCGCGGCCGCCCAACCGGGGCCCCCCGCCTACGTTTTGCCGCCGGAAGAACCCACCAGCACCCGGCCGTCCCGGATGGCGGGTTTTCCTTCGGAATTGAGCGCCTCGAACCGGAGGAGGCGGCCGCCGGATACCGGCGTATCGGAAAGGACATGGAGAAATAGTTCCGAGGGAACGGGCACCATTGCGCCAAAGCGGGCCGCCACGCGGCGGACCCGGGAAGGATCGCCGCCGCACTCCTGGTTCACGATATTGGAGACGCAGAGGGCGAGCGTCGCCGTGCCGTGCAGGATGATCCCGGAAAGTCCGGCCAGTTTCGCCACGGCCGTATCCGTGTGGATGGGGTTCCAGATACGCGAGCCTTCCGTATAGACGTGGGCTGCGGTGGCGACGACGGGAAGGACCGCCTCCCGGAGCAGAGAAAAAGGCGCCTTCCCCTCCGGCCAGGGGGGAAGATCGTCCAAGCTCACGGGCCCTCCATTTAGAGGAACACCCCGAAAGAGGGTGCCGTACCAGGTCGTGCAAACCGGCTTTCCCCCGGCGTCCACCGTATCCAGGCGCAGCCGCTGGTACGCCCCCGAAGGCCAGCGTTCAACGGTGCTCAAGGTGGCCACAGTCCGGAGTTTGTCCCCCGGCCTTGCGAGCCGGTGGACAAGGAGATCGTGCGAAGCATGGACGCCCCGCAGGCGTTCGGCGTCCGTCAGAGTGCCGGAGTTCCCCCGGTATCCGAGGATCGCGGGCCACTCGAAGCAAGCGGGAAAGAGCGGATGCCCCAGAATGCCCGAAGGCCGGGACGTATCGAGATAAACGGGCCCGGCATCTCCCAAGGACGCCGCGTAGGCCATGAGCCACCTCGCGTCGATCGCGTGTTCGATAGCGGCGCCTGTTTGCCCCAAGGCTGATCCATCCAGTGGCACGGTGTTTTTCCTACGGCCTCCTGTTTGTGACTAGAACCCATCCCGCGGCTTTGGGGAAAGCCCGCCCTTTTTGCCTTTCCCTAGGCCTCGCGGTACCGTCGCGCCGCCTCGGGAAAACCCCTGTGCCTCCGGAGAGTTAGCCATGAGCGACGAAACGACGCCCCCTTCTGCCGAAAACCCCGGCATCGCCCCACCCACGGGCGCGCCCGCACAAGAACAGCCCCAGGAGGCCTCCCCCTTCGACATTTCGGGCCGGCAGGACTTCGGTTGGATTCTGGCCTCGCTGGCCATCGTGGTGATCCTCGGCGCCGGGGCCCTGGTCTTTACCGGGAAACTCGGCTCCTTCGGCAAACTGCCCGAGAGCGCCATCGCCCGGGTCGGGAAAAAGGACGTCCCCTTCGAAGCCTTTACCCATTGGACCGCCTCCCTGCCGCCGAGCGTCCAGGCCCAGCTCGGGAAACCGGAAGCTCGCCACAAGCTCCTCGATCACTACCTGGACCGGATCGCCATGCTCGCCTACGCCGAGGAAAAGGGGCTCCTGGAAACGGAAACCTTCAAAAAAGAACAGGCCCTCCAGGAAGAATTCCTCATCACCCGGGCCTTCATCGATGACGCCCTCAAGAGCACCATGGTCCCCGAACTCCTCCGGAGCTATTACATCGAGAACAAGAAGCGTTACCCCCTCCCCTTCGAGGACAAAAGCCAGCAGCCGCGCCTCATCGACGATTACAACCGGCACATCGTCTCCACCATGGCCGACAAGCCCCTGGAGCAAGGCGAGCTCCAGCGCGCCAAGGACCCGGACGCCGAGATTCAAGCCCAGCTCGTCTCGGACGGGAAGGAAATCCTCCGCATCACGCGCGAAGAACTCGAACTCGAAGTGGCCAGTTACTCCGAGGCCGGGCAAATCCGCGCCGCCATTCCCGACGTCTACCAGAGCTACCTTCAGGAGCTTCTGCGCCGCAAGACGATCGCCCTCATGGCCCGAAGCCGCAACTACGCTGATCGGGAGGACGTAAAGCGCGCGCTTCAAGAATACACTCCCCACCTCGTCGGGCGGGTGCTGGCCCAGGACTCCCTCGGTGACATGTCCGCCGCCATTCAGAAGGAACTCCAGGAACACCCCGAACGCTACGAACGCAAATGGATGAAGGGCGCCCACATCCTCGTGAAGGTCCCTCCTTCGGCCAGTGACGAGGAAGTGGCCAAGGCCCAGGAACGCATCGAAGCGATCTACAAAGAAGCCACCGCTCCCGGCGCCGACTTCGCCAAGATCGCCAAGAAAAAATCCGAGGACGAGGGGAGCGCCCCGAGCGGCGGCGGCTTGGGGGAATTCGCGGAAGGCACTATCCCCAAACCACTCGCCCAGGCGGCCTTCGCCCTCCAGGAAGGGGAAGTCTCCCAGCCCGTCCGCTCCCTCTTCGGCTTCCACGTCATCAAGGCCCTCTCCGCCCCGAAGGGCGAAATGCGCCAACCCGCCGCAAGGATCATGGCCCGGCGTTATCTTCTCGAAGAAGCCACCAAGAAGCGGGCCGCCGAAATCAAGCAGCAGATGGGCATCCGCGTAAATGAGGAGCGCCTCGCCTCCTGGCAGCCCCCCCAGCCCGGAGAAGAACCCGGCGGCCCCTTCGCCCTGCCACCCGAAACACCCCAGGACGCCGGTGCACCCGCGGAAACGGGGCAGTAACAGACCCTGCCCCCGGCCCCTCCCCGCATCGGCAGGGAGGGGAACCAGTTTGTCACCCCGAGCGTCCGCGAGGGGTCTTTTGGCCTTTGAACAGACTGCCAGAGATTCCTCGCTTCGCTCGGAATGACATTCACATGAGGCATCTGGGTCACCTGAGTGATCTCCCGGACCCAGGTGGCCAACTCTTTGGCTTGGCCATCTTCCTTGGCCCACCCGCAAAGCCCGTAAAACCGCCCGAAACCGCCCAACCCATGAAGGTGGCCAAATTGGCCATCTTCTTTTTCGTGGCCGCTTTCGGGGCAAGGTGATCATCATTTTTTCCGGACAAGTTCCGCCGTTGTCCGAGGGCGTCCAATTTAGAACTCTCTTTCCGCGATGCCCTTCCCCCCCTTGGGGGAAGGTGGCGCGAAGCGCCGGAAGAGGGCTGAACCGGCAACCGGCCCTCTCCCGCCCTTCGGGCACCCTCTCCCAGGGGGAGAGGGGCAAGTGGGAAGGTGATCATCATTTTTCTGGTGATCTGGGGTATCTGGGTCATCTGGGTATTTCCATGAACGCTTTTTCATCCAGGCACACTTCGCCAGTCGCATTCTAGCACATTAAATGATCGCTAGCACCGGATTGCCCCCTGCCCTGGAAGAGGCAAATTCCATCCATGTCCGTTGGTGTGCATCCGTAGAAGAAGATGTGTGGCGGAAGGGCGCAAGGAGGAACTGTTAAGGCGGATCAAACCCGATGCGCCGCCTGGTCTTTTGAGTAAACTTTTCTCATCCGCCCTCGCTTCCCAAGGCTTTCTTCCCCAATGGCCCGGGCGGCCTTCCGTTTCCGCCGGGGCGGGGCGTTACCTATACGTAACTTGCGTATATTTATATATTGCCTATAATCAACCCATGAAGGCTGTTTTCGTCGAACTCCCTCCGTTCGAGCGCCACCGGGCGGAGTATTTGGGCGATGAGGCCTTCCGGGAACTCCAAAGCCTTCTGATGAAGGACCCGGAGGCGGGCGATCCCATCCCGGGGGCCGGAGGGCTTCGCAAGCTCCGGTTCTCCGACGCCCGGCGCGGCAAGGGAAAGCGCGGGGGCCTGCGGGTGATCTATTACTGGTGGGACGCGGGGCTCCAGTTCTGGCTCTTTACGGTCTACGGGAAGGACGAAACGGCCGACCTGACGCCCGGGCAACGCAAGGCGCTCCGGGAGATGATCAAGGCGGAACTGCACGCGAGGAGAAAGCCATGAAGGCCAAAACCAAGCCGGCCCGCGCGGCGAAGCGGGACTTGTTCGCGGAACTCGCGGAGGGCATGACGGCCCTCTCGGAGGAGCGGCGGGGGAAGCGGACGCTCCGCACCCACGCGGTCGAATACAAGCCGGCGCCCAAGGTGACGCCCAAGGAACTCGTCCGGGTGCGGCGGGAGCTTCGCATCTCACGGGCGGTTTTTGCCGCGTACCTGCGGACGAACGTGCGGACGCTCGAAAACTGGGAGCAGGGGCGCGCGCGGCCGAACGCCCAGGCGGCGCTCCTCATCAAGCTCGTGCGGC
>JBFLVN010000306.1:0-4187 GCA_040758475.1 Bdellovibrionota bacterium | reverse complement strand
GGCCGGGGCGAGCCGTTCTCTTTGGGGGTGCGCGGGCCGGGCGCAGATATAGCGGCCATGGCCGCAGGGGGTCAAGACGACGCGGCGCGCCATACTGCCAAAATCCTCCGTGATTTTAATCACTTGATGGATTTGCCCCCTTTCGCTAGCATGAAGCGGCTTCTTCTGTCTTTGCGAGAACCGCTCCGGGCTCGCCCCGGCCATTACGTTGGCGCGGCCTTCGTTGGTAGAGAAGGGCCAATCGCGGGGCACTTTCATTGCGCGACGCGGGGACACCGTTGGAGGTTACGAAATTGCTCTCACTTAGCTGGAACCCTGTACGCAAAGCGGCCCTCTTGAGCGCCCTGCTGTGGGCGTGGGCCGCCCCCGGAGCGTTCGCTCTCGACGTCGAACTCATCGCCGCCGTCGGCACCAAAGGCGAAAAGCCCGGCCAATTCAGCGAACCCACCCACGTGGCCGTGGACCGTGAAGGAAACATCCACGTCGCCGACAGCGAGAACGGAAGAATCCAGGTGCTCGGCTCCCAGGGGGAAGTCCTGCGCGAGTACGGAAACGCCAACGTCCGCGTTCGCTTGAAGCGCCCGTGGGGGATCGCCCTGGGCCCCGACGGAAACATGTACGTCAGCGACCGGGACCAGGGGCGGATTTTCTCTTTCGCCCCCAACGGCTCGCAACTCGACATCATCTCGGTGGAAGGCTCCAAGCCCGGCGCTCTCGCCAAACCCATGGGCCTCGCCATCGATTCCCAGGGCAAAATCTACGTCGCCGACAACGGCAACCGGCGGGTGAGCGTCTTCACCTCCGCCGGCATTTTCCTCCACGCCATCAATTCGGATTGGGACAAGAAGGCCGACTTCGACAAGCCCGTGGACGTGGCGGTGGACCCCTCCGACAACCTCTACGTTCTCGACGAGGGCAAGTCCCGCGTCGTGATCTTCGACCGTTTCGGCGTCTTCGTCCGGCAGGTGGCGGGGGAAACGGCCGCCGGTTTCCGTGATCCCACGGCCATCGCCGTCGACCGTTCGGGAACCATCGCCGTGCTCGACGGAAACCGCCAGGGCGTCCGCCACCTGGGCCCCGCGGGCGAGCCCTATCAGCCCTTCGGCGCCCGTGGCAAACAGCCGGGGCAGTTCGACGACCCTTCGGGCTTTGCCTTCGACGACGAACGGAATCGCTTCATCGCGGCCGACACCGGGAACAACCGGGTCCAGCTCTTCAAGATTTTAAAACGCGAATTCGACAAGCCCCTGCCCCGCCTCTCGCCGGCCATGGAGGTGCGCTTCGTGCGCTCCATCAAAGCGCCGGGACGGGACGTGGCCGTGAGCACGGACGGGACGACGCTCTATGCGTCCGTGAAAGACCAGAAGAAGGTCATCATCTTCGACGCCGAGAGCGGCAACGCGAAATCCGAAATCCTCGAACCGGAGGACTCGCCCGGCCACCTGCGTGAACCGGTGGGCCTCGCCTTCGCCAACGACACCCTCTACGTGACCGACCAGGGCCGCCGGGACGTCAAAGCCTTCACCGCCAAGGGGATCTTCCAGTTCAAGTTCGGCCAGCCCGGTTCCGACCCGGGGGAATTCAGCGAACCCACGGGAATGGATTTCGCGGGCGACGACCTCTACATCGCCGACGCGGGAAACGACCGCATCCAGATTCTCTCGGCCAAGGGCGTCTTCAAGCGCCTCGTGCAAGGGCCCGATTCGGGCCGGCTCTCCGAACCCTGGGACGTGACGGTCGCGCCCGATGGCTCCCTCTACGTCGCCGACACCCAGAATCACCAGCTCCGAAAGTTCCTCCCGGCGGGTCCCGCCGCTTTCGCCAAGGGCGGGCGGGGCTACGGCCGCTCCCTCTTCGAGGAACCCCGCGGCATCGCCCGGGACCGGGACGGCCTCGTCTACGTGCTCGACAAGAACGGCGTCCAGGTCTTCGAGCAGGACGGCCAGTTCATCATGCGCTTTGGCGCGGGCGGCCTCTCGGGCACGGGGAATTTCCTCTCGCCCACGTGCCTCGGCATCGATGCCCGCAAAGGGGCGCGCCTCTTCGTGTGCGATCCGGAACAGGGCGTCATTCAGGTGTTCGACGTCCTGCGCATCCCCTCGGCCCCTCAGGCCGTCAAACTGGAAGCGGAACTCGACAAGAGCGTCCTCTCCTGGACGGCCGCGGGGGAGACGTTCCGCGAAAAATTCGTCCTCGACGTGGCCGAATCGGCAAGCGGCCCCTGGACCGAAGCGGCGTCGGCCTCCGATTCTCCTTATACGGTCCAGTACCCCCTCCCGGCGCCAGGAACGTTCTTCCGTTTGAAAGCCCGTAGCTACGCGGGCCTCGACAGCGTTCCCTCGCCTGTCTTTGAAGACCGTTTCCAACGGGGCCTTGCCGCCTACAAGGCGGGAAAGTACCCGGAAGCCATCGCCGCCTTCGACGCCCAGCTCGCCGCCACGGCGGGCCATCCGCCTTCCATGCTCTACAAAGGCCGCGCGCTCGCCAAGACCCTCAAGTTCGACGAAGCGACGAACGTTCTGAGCGACCTCGCCCGAAACGAGAAATGGACGGCCCCGGCGTACCTCGCCCTCGCCGAACTCTTCCTCGCCGCCGGGAAAGTGCAGTCGGCCGACGACAACGTGCGCAAGGTGCTTGAGACTCAGCCCCAGAACGCCGCCGCGTGGCGCCTCCACGCCGCGGTAGCCATCCAGAAGGGCCTCTACGAAGACGCCGTGGAGCGGGCCAACAAGTCCCTCCAGATCGAGCCGGAAAACGTGGAGGCGTACCTCCTCCTCGGCGACGCCTACATGGCGAAGAAGATCTACCCCGACGCCATCAAGTCCTACATCGAGGCGCAGAAAGCCGATAAGAAGAACGTCTATATCTACACGAAGCTCGCCGCCGCCTTCCTGGGACACGGCGACCGGGATCAGGCGGTCAAGGCGCTCAAGGCGGCCGCCAAGCTCGAATCGAGCAGCGCCGATATCCACATCCAGATCGCGATGGTCTACTACGAAGCGGGCGACAAGATGGGCGCCCGCGAGTCCCTCGTGGAAGCGAGCAAGATCGCGCCCGGTGCGCCGGCCATCGACGCCCTCCAGGGCCGCATCCTCTTCGACGAGAAGGACTACAACGGCGCGCTCGCCGCTTTCCTGCGGGCTTCCGAAAAAGACCCCAACAACCGGGACTTGCAACTCCGCCTGGGCCTCGCCTATCAGGCCATGAACAAGCAGGCCGAAGCCAAAGCCGTATTCCACAAGGTGATCGCGCTCACGCCCGAAACCTCGACGGCCCAGTTCGAACTCGGGCGCACGTTCATGCAATACAAGCTCTACGACCTCGCGCTCGATACCTTCGACAAGCTCTCCAAGATCGACCCGCAGAACCCCGAAGTCCCGCGCTACACCGGCGAGGCCTACTACAACCTGCGCAAGTTCCCGCAGGCCATCAGCAAGCTCGAAGAGGCGAGCCGCTTCAACCCGAACGATTCGCAAATCCACTTCATGCTCGGGCAGGTTTATTGGCAGAGCGACTTGAAGGACAAGGCGATCGCCCGGATGAAGCTCGCCTCCTTCATCAGCCCCCGGGAGCCCACGTACCTGGGCGAACTTGGAAAGGCTTACCTCGAAAAGAAGGAATTCAAGAAAGCGGCCGACGCCCTGCGGCAGGCCGTCGAAGCCCTTCCCCAGAACTCGGTCTACGCCGCGGCTTACCGGGAAGCCCGTGGGCAGGCGGAAGTGACGCCCCGCTCGGGCGGCGGGCCCCTCGAAGTCACGGAAGTCACCTTCAAGAGCGCCCTTCAATCCCAGTTCCGGGAACTCGAATCCGGCGGCTTCAGCACAGTCTTTTTGAAGAACAACGCCCGCCAGACCGTCCACCGGATCAAGGTAAGTTTGCTTGCCGAAGGCTTCATGAACTTCGCCTCGGAGGAGTACCTGGCGAGCGTCGATCCCGGCCAGACCCGGAGCGTCGAGCTCAAGGCCAAGTTCAACCAGGCGGCTTACGATTTGAAGAAAGACGTCTACACCCTGGCCGAAATCCAGATCGAGTATTTCTTCAACAAGCGCCAGTACAAGGAG
Organism: Bdellovibrionota bacterium; assembly: GCA_040758475.1. GTDB lineage: Bacteria > JAGRBM01 > JAGRBM01 > JAGRBM01 > JAGRBM01 > JBFLVN01. Next base: position 126 of record JBFLVN010000306.1, on the reverse strand, counting down.
AGCATCTACGAACCCTTCCTGCTCCGGGCCGACCTGAATGCCACCGAAAGCGCGGCGGCGCCGTAAGGCAAAAGTTCATCTGGTAAATGCGAAGGGGCGGCTTCAAAGCCGCCCCTTTTATTTTTA
>JBFLVN010000305.1:0-4225 GCA_040758475.1 Bdellovibrionota bacterium | reverse complement strand
CTGGCCCGCCAGCCCGAGACCCAGCAAGCCCTCAAGGATTTGAAGCACAACCTCGTCCGGCTCGACCTGGACCGGATTTTCGAAGGGAGCCCGCCCTTTTTCCAGAACCCCAATGGAGAGCGCGTTTTCCGGATCGTGGGCGCCTTGCGGAATGGACGATACGAACTGGCCACGGGGGATGTTCCCTTCGAGGCCCCGGGCTCTCCCCGCATGGGGGACGTGGGGGCGGAGATCGCCCTTTCCCGGAATCCCATTCTCCCCGACCTCGTGCGCGTCCGGACGGAAGGAATGGTCCATCTGGGGCCGCTCCTGCACCGGGAACTCCTGGAAAGCTGGGAAGTCTTTCACCACGTCCTCGCTTCCCGAAGGGCCAAAGACGATCAGCGCTGGCTCGGCCGCGTGCGGCTCCCGCCCAAGGCCGCGGGCCCGGGGATGGAACTCGACGACATGGAAATCCTCTCGGAGTGGGCGGGCACGTTTCCCGCCGTGGCCGACAAAGTGGCCGGGTTCCTCACCGTCGAGGATATTCTCGGGAAAAGCCGCTCGAACGAAGGGGGGCCCGTTCCGGTCCACCTCGCGGCCCACGTGGACCGGGACGCCCTTGGCGATCTCTACCCCGAGGATTTCCAGGATTTGCGTCTCTTCGTGGACCGGGTGTCGTTTTCGACGGACGTTCTCCTGGAAAACGGCGCGCGGCTCGCGCGTTTTTCCTATTCGGGGGAAGATCACCGGGTGGAGACGAGTTTCCTCCTGCAAGACGGGGGCTTCGCGGTCTTCGATGCGGCTGGATACCCGCTCGGGGAAGTGGTCTATCCCACCAAGGTGAGCGAGCTTTCCTACAACGTGGTGACGAACCTCGTGTTCAATTTCTACGGCCTCAAAATCTTCATGGACGGCATAAAGCTCAAGTGCCATTTCATCGGCCCGCCTGATTGGGAGGCGCCTTCGCGGCTCGCCGTTTTCAGCGTGGAATTCAACGAGCCCCCGCGCGTGAAGGCCGAAGGAGCGCTCTTTTACGTCCTTCCTAAAGGTTTCCTGGATGTCTTCATTCCCGGCACCATCGAATCCCTGCTCGATACTTTTTTCCGCCAGTTCACGAGCGCCAACCGGGGGCGCGGCTTCATGACGGAGCTCAAATTCGAGGAATTTTCCGGCGAACACCGGCTCTCGGGCCTTCTTTCTTTTGAAATCCCCTACCGAATCCTGGCGCCCCTCGTGCAGGACATCATCCAGCGGGAGTGGGCCGACACGGCGGGCCGCTCGGAGAGCCGTCCCAAGCGCCTTCTGGCCGACCTCCGCAAGGCCGTCCGCGAGGATTTCGCCAAGATCGATCCCCGCCCGCGCACCCCCGAGCCGCCGGGGCCGAGATTCATTCCGTGACGCGGATTGATTTGAATTTGTTCTGTTGAGCAATCGGCGTTTTTTAATAAGGTCCACAAATCACCGGATTTTCCACGCCAGAAGGGCCATGACGAGAGTCATTCTACGGTCTTGGGCGCTGTGATACCTCCCTGCCCAGCAGGAGCCTTCAGGGCTCCCGCGTGGCTTCCTCCCCGAGGGGCGGAAGAAAAGGGGACGATCCATGAAAAACTGGAAAGTATTGGTACGTACAGCTTTCGCGGGCCTTATCGCCGCTCTCGCGCTCTTTGGCGCGGGGCTCTCGCTGTCCGCTTGCGGGGAAGGAGGTGCCGCCCGCGTCCTTCTCCTGCAAGGCGGTGTCTCCACGGCGGGGACCGGAGGGCAGGGGGGAACGTTCACCCTGATCGGGGTGACCGGGGCGGACATGGAAATCCGGCGCTCGGGCTCGGTGAATACGTCGTTTGAAATACCCGATATCCGGCCGGAGCTGGGCGATAACCCCCGCACCGTCACGGGGAACGAGACGATCGATCCCGCCGTGGGAGACAACGTGATCCTGGGGGACGACGGCCTTGCCGACGCCACGGGCTTGCACGTGCGTCCCGGCGCCACACTCACCTTGGGCCTGAACACGGACACGGGCGGGACGGTCACCACGCTGGAGGCGCTGGAACTCGCCTTCTCCAACGGCGTGTTCATCGAGGGCCACCTGATCATTCCCCACCAGGACGCCACGGCCCAGCGCGACGGGGCCTCCGATAACGGCGCGGACGTCAACGTTACGGCACAGAACATTATTTTTGCTCCCGGCGCCGCGCTCGATCTTTCCGGGGACGACGACGCTACGGTGGGCGGCGACGGCGGAACTTTTGCCATTAACGCCTCCGGTGTCATCGTGATTCACAGGGACATCGACACCCGCGGCGGCACGGGTGACGACGGTGGCGACGGTGGCATTATCAGTATCATCGCGGCCAACGGCATCTACTCCACGGGGGACGTCTCCACCCAGGGCGGAGAGGGCCTCGACGGCATGGGCGGCGCGGGCGGGAATATCACCGGGAATGTATCGACCACGGGCCCCCTCGCCGTGCGCGGCCGCTGGAGCAGCCGCGGCGGGGACGGCACGGACGGTGGCAACCTGGGCGGTACGGTAAACCTCATCGCCGCCTCCCTTTCGCCGCTCGTCTTCGGCGTGGATTTGGTCGCCTCGGGCGGCGATGGCCTGGACGCGGCGAGCGATGCCCCCGGGGCGCCGGCGACGGCCGTCGTCTTGGTGAACGCGGGAGGCTCCTCCCGTATCGGCGGCCGCATTACGGCCCGCGGCGGGGCGGGTGAGGGGGATGGCGCGGGCGCGAGCGGCGCTTCTTTGATCGTGAGTCATTCTTCCGGCATCGTCCTTGCGACGTTTCCCATCAAGCCCGCGCTCTTCTTCGGCGCGGACGTGGATGTCTCGGGCGGGGACGGCGGCCTCTCCGCCGGGACGGGAGGCACGGTTTCCATGACCAGCGTCGCCGGCCTTGCATACGTGGGCGTGGACCAGGGCGTGCACCTGGTGGGGTACGGCGCCATCGACAACTCCTGCGGGGATGGCGCGACGGGCGCCCTTGCGGCGGGTTCCATGACGATCATCAATCCCCCCCTCTCGATCGGGAGTGTCCAATATTCCGGCGATCTCTCGATCGAGTCCGACCTGCTCGCCCGGGGATGCGATGGGGGCACGGGAAACGGCGGCACGGGTGGTTTTCTCACCATTCAAAATGCCCCGGGCGGTATCCCGGTGGTTGAGAATTTCGACCGGAAGACGCTCCTGACCGGCCTCATCGACCTCTCTGGCGGAGACGGAGACGTGACCGGCGGAAGCGCCCAATCGCCGGCCGTCATCCAGGACGTGAACGTCGAGATCCGCGGACCCATCGTGGCTCGGGGCGGCCGGGGTGGTACGGGAGAGGGCGGCCAGGGGGCCGCGCTCCTCACCATCGAAGCCGATGATGCGCTTGAACTCTCCTCCATCGACGTGAGCGGCGGCGCCTCGGACACGGATGACGGTGGGGATGCGGGGGACATGATCCTCCGGGCCCCCAAGACCACCGTGCGGGGCAACCTCACGGCGGAAGGCGGGGAGAGCACTTCCCAGACCGGCGGCGATGGCGGCACGCTCCTTGTCCTCAGCACCGAGCACCCCACCCACGGCTCGGGCCGCGCCAGCGTGGCGGGCGGTGCCGGGGGCGGAGCCGATGGGAGCGAGGGCACCGTCACCATCGACGGCGCCCAGCGGGAGCTTACGAACGGGGCCGTGAATTTCTAGGGACCCGGACTCTTATGGATTCTTCGCTCAAGAAAGCAGGGGCCATCGCGGGGGCGGGGATTCTCCTCGCCCTCGCGCTGGCCCTTTGGTACGCACTGCAAGGAGAGGGGCCCGGCGTTCCGGCCGCTTCTTCTCCCGCTTTCCCTACGGCCGCCGTGGCCGTGGAAGTTCCGGCCGGTCCCGCGGCGCGGGCTTTTCTCCCGCCCGCCGAATCCGCCGAATCGCCGGAAGATCCCAAGCCAGCCCTTTCCGCTGTTCCTGTTCCCGCGCTGCCCACGCGGATGGAAGTCCTTCAGGATTTTCACGAGCAAGAACGCGCCTTCGCCCGCCAGCAGATCGAGCGCATGGCTGGGATCGACCCGGAAAAAGCCGCCCGCCTCGCGGAGCGCGAGAAGCGCCGGGAAGCGCGCCGCCAGCGGAATGAGGAACTCCTGCGCCGGCAGGAAGAGCAAGCCGCCTCCACGCCCCCCGCACCCGTTATTTCTCCCCCGCTCGAACTGGGGCCGCCGGTTATCTCCGGCGATCAGCAGTAGCGCCAAAAAGGCTTTCAACTTTTTA
>JBFLVN010000304.1:0-4269 GCA_040758475.1 Bdellovibrionota bacterium | reverse complement strand
TGTGGAGCCGCCCTCCCCCAGAAGGGGGGGGGACAAAAAAGAAAATTACTTCCCCCGCAGCCACTCCCCCGTCCGGCGCATCCCCTCTTCGAGCGAAATTTTCGGCGAATACCCCAGGATTTTCCGCGCTTTGTCGATGGAATAGGGATGGGGCCGCGTGAGGAATCCGATGGCCGCCGGATTTCCCGGTGGCTCGCGCCCCAACAGCTTGAAAATCCGCTCTCCCAAAGAGAGCGCGGGGCGCATGGCCCACGACGGGACGGAGCGCAATTTGGGAGCGCCCCCGATGCGGGCGAGTGTTTCCCAATAATCCTTCCACGAAGTCGCAAGGCCGTCCGTCACGTTGAAGGCCTCGCCCGTGGCGTCCTTTTCGAGGGCGAGGAAAACGGCGTCGAGCAAATTATCCACGTAGACGTGGTTCATCACCCCTTTGCCGCTGTCGATCAGGGCGAACATCCCGCGCTTCATCATCTGAAGGGGCCGCACGACCCAGGGGAGGGAGCCCGGTCCGTAGACGTCCCCCGGCCGGATGATAATGACTTCGAGGCCGTTCTTTTTGTGGAATTTTAGGACTTCTTCTTCGCTTTCGATCTTGGTCTGGCAGTAGGGATTGTTCTCCCCGCGGAAGGGGCCTTCTTCGGTCACGTATTTGGGAAAATCAAAACCGTAGACCATGACCGAGGAGAGATGGACGAGGCGGGAGCACCCGGCGCGGCTCGCTGCCTCGGCCATGACCTTCGTTCCGCCCACGTTCACCTTGCGAATGTTTTCCCAGTCGTCCGACTCGCTCACGATGGCGGCCGTGTGGAAGACGATGTCCGCCCCCTCGCAGAGCTTTTGCGCCGCTTTCGGATCGGTCACGTTGCCAAGGATCACTTGGACTCCCAGGGCCTCGGCCTTTTTGGCCGCCTGGGGGGAGAGGTCCATCCCTTTGACCTTCATCCCCCGTTCCCGGGCCAGTTCGGCCATCCGGAGGCCGATAAACCCGCCCACGCCCGTGATCGCCAGGGTTTTGCCGGTGAGGAGCATGGGAGGGGTATACTACGCCCCATGGATCAAGGCAGTACGACGCCCGGGTCGGAGACTCCGGGAAATCCGCTCACGCCCGAGGAGCAGCAGGCCATTTTTGCTCTCATGAAGCGCAAGACCCGGCATTTGATAGCCGTTGGAGCGATTGCTGCCGGGCTTCTTCTCGTCTGGCAATTTTATGCGCCGGAAACTTCGGTGCAGGGACTCATTCTGCTCCCCCTTGTCTTCTATGCCTTGGGCCAGATCCGTTGCCCCAGGTGTCGTTCATTCCTTTGGTCTGATCGTCACGCGATGTCCAGGCGGTACTGTCCTGATTGCGGCGTGCAGCTGAGGGAGTGACCGTCGCGCCATGCCCGCCTGGTACGTCCAATCCGATCAAGGGGAAACGGGTCCCTATACGGACGAGCAGATGCGCGTACGGGCCGCCGCCGGGGCGTTTAGCGGTGAAACCCAGGTCCGGCCGGAAACTTCTGCTCGTTGGGTGCCGCTGGCCGAGACCGAGTTTGGGGGAGCGTTGCCCCGGGCGCCTCAAGGGGAACTGATCGGTCAGTTGGAGGCGCTTCAGCGGAAAATCCGAACGGAGCAGCGGTACCCGTCCCTGGACGAGGAAGAGAAAATTATCAAGGAGTTCCGCTTCCGGCGGAAGATGTATTGGAGGACCATATTGGGGGCCACGGCGGTCTGTGTCCTCGCGCCTTTCTTGTTGCCGTTCGAATTATTGAGCATGGTAATGTTGCTTCCACTGGCCGCTTATGCATTCCTTCTTCTCGGTGGCTTCATGGATTGTCCGAGATGCCATGCCTCGATCCTGCTCCGTCTCGGCAATTTTTTTGAAAATTCTCCCCATTTTCTCCGCCACTGCCCCAAGTGCGGAGTGAGGTTGCAGTGATTCCGAAGGATCTTCAGCAGGAAAAGTCCGTTATGGCCGAGCACGCTTGGCGGCAGAAGCGGGTGGTGACTTGCTGGATTCCGCTAATGGTGTCTCTTGTAGTATTTGTCTACTTTTTGTACAAGGGCATTGACCGGGGGCTGTCGGCGGTACTGTTCATCTTGGGGCTTGTAATTGTTTCTGTAATCTATGCTTTCATTATTTACGGGAAATACCACCGCTGCCCGGCGTGCGGTGCCGGATTCCCCCGGGGCGGGCCCGGGTCGTTTTGCCAGAACTGCGGAGTGAGGTTGCAGTAAGGCCATGGACGGCAAAGGCGGCGGGTTCGAGCCCGGATCGGCGGAGTGGATTTCGCTCAAGTTCCATCAGCAACGGATGCGAGCAACGAAAATTCTTGTTATCGGAACTCCTGTAGCCATTATCCTGACCGTGCTCGTGGCCTTTGGAAGCGATTCGGCGGCGTACGTAGCCGCTTTCGTTTCGATTGCTGCGGGATGGCTTGTGTGGTTCCTGAGCCATTCGTGCCCTTCTTGCGGAACCAACAATGCGCCGCGCTATCCTTTGCTCCAGGACGAACCCTCTTATTGCCGGAACTGCGGGGCAGGGTTGGGGTGAAAGTAGAAGAATAACCACCATGCCCGCCTGGTACGTCCAATCCGGTGAAGGGGAAACGGGTCCCTATACGGACGAGCAGATGCGCGTACGGGCCGCCGCCGGGGCGTTTAGCGGTGAAACCCAAGTCCGGCCGGAAACTTCTACTCGTTGGATTCCGCTGGCCGAGACGGAGTTTGGGGGAGCGTTGCCCCGGGCGAGGGTGGTTGAGGCCCCCGCGTCTAGTGGGGGAGAAAATAGCCTCCTGTTGACCCCGGCCGAGCAAAATCAGATCATGGCCGAATTCAAGTCGCGCAAAGACGATTTTAGGAGCCGCAAGCTCATTCGTGGGGCCTTGATCTTTCTGGCTCTAATACCCTTGGCGCTGTTGGCGGTTAAATTTGATTGGAACGATTGGGAGATCTTGGGAGGGGCTTTCCTGGGAGTGATTATCCCATACCTGCTTGTTCCGCTAGCGAACTCCAAGTGTCCCCATTGCGATCGAGAGGTCCTCTGGGTGCTCGATGATCGTCACGAAAATTCACGCGATTTTCTCCGCCATTGCCCCCGTTGCGGGGTGAGGTTGCAGTAGATGAAGCCCGATCCTGCGGAGCGGGAACGGATTATCGCTGAGCACGCGCGGCGCCGGGGGCGTATCGCCTTGTATGGAGCTCCTTTTTTTATCACTTTTTTCCTGCTCGTTGGCGCGTCTCTTTGGAGCAGGGATTGGGCGCTTGTAACGGTTATTTTCTGGATTGCGGCTGCCTGCGGGATTCCGATGATCGCCGCTTATTTCAAATACGCCCAGTGCCCTGCGTGCAATGCCCATTTCGTCCGCCCCTCCGGCCGCTTTTGCCGGAACTGCGGAGCCCAATTGGAGTGAAGGGGGCTTCATGCCCAAATCTCCCCCCGAGATCATCGGCCTCTTCGAGCAGTTCATCTCCCACTACGGCGGGGTGGGGCAGGGGTGGTTTATCGGCGTGGCCGAGAGTGCCGAGCGGACCTTGGCCGAGAAGCACGGCGTCGATATGGAGCAGGGGGTGTGGGTCTACGCCCGGGCCGAATCGCCCGAGGCCGCAAGGCAAGTCCTCGAGCACTTTGCGGAAGTCGTAGGCCTTCCGGCCTTCGAGCCCGAGGAAGAATCGGAAGAGACCCGGTCGGTGTATGTTTTCAGGAAAAGTTAGCCGGCCTCTTGCGCTTTTTGGCTGAATAGTTTATTATTCTTTTTTAGTTCGGTTCGTTCATCCCGCTTCCCCATTCACCTCCGTCTTCTCTCGTTCACCCTTGTCTTTTCTCGTTTTTTCGATGCCAGGGCCCTTTGCGCCCTTTAGAGACCCATGCCTTGCCCCAAACACACGCCGCGCCCCCTTGGGGGAGAAAATCCCGAAGGAGAGGCCTATTCGCCTTCCCCGGAGGCTGAGGCGCTTGTCCGCTCGCCCGAGTTCCTCACCACGATCTGCGCCCACGTCCTCAAGGGCGGCTCGCCCCACATCGCCGCCCAGGCGGAGGGGATGGAGGAAGAGGACGATTACTGGTATTTCTGGTACGAGGGGAAGAAGGCCAAGAAAAAGCCCGAACAAGAACGGACGGATTTGGAGAAAATCCTCGTTAAGTTCGTCAAAGAGATAAACAAGGCCCTCGCCAACGCCCGGCTTGTCGCAGAGAAGGCGGTTTTCAAAAAGCTCCCCCAGCTTTATTTAACCAGTGGCCCGGGCCGCCCGGGCGGTGGGGAAAAACGGGGATGGGCGAGGGGGCCCAAG
>JBFLVN010000303.1:0-4275 GCA_040758475.1 Bdellovibrionota bacterium | reverse complement strand
GCTTCGGGCGAGTGGGGATAATTCTGCGCGATCTCCTGGGCGGAATCGTAGGCGCTCAGCGTATAGGAGAGATCCCGGTCGTGGGCGATTTCGTCCCCGAAAATCCAGGCGAAGGCGGTGGCGGTCGTAGTTCGGGGCGCCTGCTTTTCGTAACAAATCGCCCCCCGGTAGAGGGCGAAGGAGACTTTGCGGTGGCTCGGGTGTCCCTTGGCGAAGGCGTGGTAGGCCGCCAGGGCTTCTTCGAAGCGATCCTCGTAGAAGAGGAGGTCCGCCTCTCGGAGTTCAGCTTCGGCCGCGTAGCGGCTGAAGGGGTGATTGAGCCGCAGATCGCTAAGGCCCTTGCGGATGTCTTCGAGCGTGTTCTTGAGGCGGAATTCGAGGAACCAGCCGCCCTCTTCGTATCTTTTTAGATCCGAGTCGAGTTCGTTGAAAACGGCTTCGGGGGGCCTCTCCTCGGCCGATCCATCTCTGTTCCACCAGTCCGCGATTTTGGCGCAGCCCCCAGTGGCCAGGAGCAAAGCGAGCACGCCCGAGAGGGCGGCGCTCTTAGCGGTCCAGGATTCGGGCCAGGATTTCACGCTGAACCTCGCTCGTGCCGCCACCGATCGTAAACAAGCGGTGGTCCCGCCACAAGCGCTGGATGGGAAATTCCATCGTGTAGCCGTAGCCCCCGTGGAGCTGGAGGCAACGATCCAAAATCCACTGGGCGTCCTCGCAGCAAAGGAGCTTGGCCGAGGCGGCGAAGGCCTCCGATTCCTCGTGGGCGAGGTGGCGCTTGACGGCCTCTTTTACGAGGGCTCGCCCCACTTCGATGCGCGTCGCGCATTCGGCAATGACGTGCCGGGTGTTCTGGAAGGCCGCGATGGGTTTTCCGAACTGCTCCCGCTCGGCGACGAATTTCATCGTCATGTCCAGGGCGATCTCTGCCTTGCGGAGCGATTGGTGGGCCATCATGAGGCGCTCCCATTCGAGGGCGCGCATGATCTGCTGGAAGCCTTTTCCTTCCTTGCCGAGGATGTTTCCCGCGGGGACTCGGACGTTCTCGAAGACGAGTTCCCCCGTCTGGGAGGGGCGCCAGCCCAGGGTTTCGATCCGGCGGCTCACGGAAAATCCCGGGGAGTTGCGCTCGACGAGGAGGAGGTTCATCCCCTCGTAGCCCTTCGTCCCTTCCTGGCGGCAGAGGACGAGGACGTAATCGCACCAGCATCCGTTCGTGATGAAGGTCTTCGTACCGTTGAGGACGTAGTAGTCCCCTTCGCGCCGCACGTTGGTCGTCAGCGAAGCCAGGTCCGAACCGGCGTTGGGTTCGGTAAGGCCCAGGGCCCCCACGATGTCCCCTTTGACGGAGGGGGGGATGATTTTCTTCTTAATGGGATCGCTGGCGAGCTCCGCGACGAGGCGGGTCACGATGCCCGCGTGCATGGCGATGGCCGCGCCTACTCCCGCTGAGGTGGAAAGTTCGAAGGCGTCCGAGAAGGCCAGGAACGCCTTGGGCCCCGCGTTCGAACCGCCGTATTCCTCCGGCACGAGGATTCCGAGAAAGCCCTGGGCCGCGAACTCTTTAAAGATGCTCTTGGGCATCTCGCCGGTCTTTTCCCACTCCTCGACCCGAGGGCGGACTTTCTCCAGGATGAACTTGGTCGCCTGTTCTCGGAGGAGTTTTTCTTCAGCGCTGTAGAAGTCTTCCATGTTCGTCTTCCCGTTATTTCATTACGAGCTTCGAAATCACTTCTTTCATCACTTCCGTCGCGCCGCCGCCGATGGTGGACAGGCGCGAATCCCGCCAGGAGCGGGAGATGTAAGTCTCGTCGATGTACCCCATGCCGCCGTGGATCTGCAGGCAGCGGTCGTTGATCCACTGGCAGGTCTCGGTGGCGTACATCTTGGCCATGCTGATTTCCTTGGTCGGCGGCTCGGAGGTATTCATGTAGAGCTTCACCGTCTGGTAGGACATGCATTCGCTCGCGAGCTGCCTTGCCACCATGTCGGCCATGAGGTGCCGGAGAACCTGGAACTGCTTCTGGAATTTTCCGAAGATCTGGCGCTCGCCCATGTACTTCCAGGTGTCTTCGAGGCCGATGCGGCCGCGCATGTTGCTCATCACCGCCGCCGCGAGGCGCTCCCCCTGGAAGTTCTTCATGATGTAGTAGAAGCCCTTGTTTTCTTCCCCGAGCAGGTACTTCCGGGGGATGCGGCAGTTATCGAACGAGAGGAGTCCCGTATCGGAAGAATGCATCCCGATCTTCTTTAAGGACTTCGATACATGAAAGCCCTTCGTCCCGCCCGGATCGAGCTTGGTGGGGAAGGCGAAGAAGCTGATGCCGTGGTGCCCCTTCGCGAGATCGGTCTTCACGGCCATGGTGAGGTAGTCGGCCCGCGTGCCATTCGTGATGAACGTCTTGGAGCCGTTGATAACGTAATAATCGCCGTCGCGCTTGGCGGTCGTCTTGATCCCCGCTACATCCGAACCCGCGTCGGGCTCGGAGACGCAGATGGCGCAGATTTTTTCGCCCAAGAGGGCGGGCTTGACGATTTCTTCGATGAGCTCCGGGCTTCCGATCTTGGAAATAATGTTGAGTCCGAATTCCGTGTGGGCGAGCACGCCCATGGAAACTCCGCCCGACCGGCAGCGCCCGAGTTCCTCGGCCAGGATGCAGAGGAAAAAGTAATCCCCGCCCGAGCCGCCGTGTTCGACCGGGTAGCGGCCACCGAGAAAACCACGCTTGCCGAGTTCCTTGAACAGATCGGAGGGGAACATGCCGGCCTTTTCCCACTCGTCCACGTGGGGGACGATCTCATTCTCCACGTATTTGCGGAGCTGGCGGCGGAACTCCCGGTGTTCTTCGGAAAAATACTGCGGATCGTCGGTCAGTGATGGAATCATTTACAAAATCTCTCTCCGGGCCGCTTCCGGCCCCAAGGCGCCCCAGTCTGCCTACGGCCCTCCAAAGGGGTCAAGGCGGAAAAGTAAACGGGATTCAGGGGAAGGCCGGGCGGCTGGATCAGCGCTCCAGCAGGCTCTTTAGCGTCGCCAGGTCTTTCTCGACCCACTGGGCGTCGGCCTCGAATTTTTCGTCCGTCATGTCCGGCTGGCGGAAGAGGGTGAAGGTGACTTCGCTACCCTCCCCGTTAGCGACCACCCGCATGGGGTTCTGGAATTTCTCTCCTGATTCGAGAATGACCTCGTGGTCCAGGACGCCCAGGTCGTTTAATTTCGCGAAGCGGATTTTGATTTTCCCCATCGGGCTGTCGGCGATCCATTCGCCGTCAACGTTTTTAATGGAACCGCCAAGCCCGCTCGCCCACTTGGGGAGATTTTCCGGTTTTGAGGCGAAGGCGTACACCTCCGTTGGCGAGCGGTTGATGGAAACGGTGATGTGCCGCACGGCGCGCGTGTTTTTCATGGGAGTTTCCCCTGGCCCCGCATCTGCTGCTCGTTTTGGAGAGCAGGAGGCGAGCAGCGCCAAAACGAGCAGGGAAATTGGTTTGTGCCAGAGGGGCGGCGCAAGGGATGTCCCGGCAGTTCGTATGCGCAAGGCATTCATGTGGCGCCCGGCTCCTCGGTGTTTTGTACGGCTGTTCCCCGGATTTCGCTGGCGCTCTTCTTCTTTTTGGGAGGATGGCGCTTCTTCGTTTCGGCCAGGACTTTTTGGATTTCCTCGCTCGTGAGCGGCTTCGCTCCGGCCGCCCGGCCGTCGGAGGGGCGCCTGGATAATTCTTCCTCCACCGCCCGGACGATGTGCCCATGCCCGGCGCAGTCGGAGAGGATTTCGTGAAGGTCGTAGCGCGAGAGTTTGGCCAGGAGCTTGAGGCGGTACCCGGCCGCCAGGGCCGGGTTCTTGGCGAGGGCCAGTTGCACGGCGTGGCGCTTGCCCCATTCCACATGGGCGGCGATCAGGGCGAGAGAGGCTTCCGTCCGGATGCTCGCCCCCACGGCCTTGACGATGGCCCGCTCAGTCAAAAAGCGGCTCGGAAGTACGGCCCGCACGAGTTTTTCCGGCGGATCGTCCATGAGAAGCGCTTCGGCCAGTTCGGGACCGGCTTTCTTTGCCAGATTGATCTTGGTCCCCAGGGGAACGGCCGGCAGGCGCTGGACGAGAATGTGGGTGATGTAGGCTTTCCGGTCGGCATGAACGTAGGGGTCGCTCGCCACTTTGACGAGATCGAGCACGAGAAAGCGCCCGAGGATCGCCGTGAAAACGTATTGCGGGGTTTTGGGATTTCGCGCGATCGCCAGCCGGACGGCGTATTCCTCCATCCAGGGTTTGCTCCCGG
>JBFLVN010000302.1:0-4318 GCA_040758475.1 Bdellovibrionota bacterium | reverse complement strand
CGACCCGGTCCAGGTCCCCTTTCTTGGCCACCCGTTCGAGCTCGATCCCGAAGCGCCGCAGGTCCTTTTCGAGAATCTCCCGGCCCAGGGCCAGCGAGCGGTCCCGCTCGGCCGCCCGGGAATGCTCCCGGATTTTCTGGCGGGCCCGGGCCGTCTTCACCCACTTGAGCCAGTCGCGGCTTGGCGATTGGTCGGGCCGGGTGATGATGCCGATGATGTCGCCGTTCTGGAGTTCGTAGCTCAGGGGGACGATCTTGCCGTTCACCTTGGCGCCGATGCAGGTGTGCCCCACGTCCGTGTGGACGGCGTAGGCGAAGTCGATGGGGGTCGCTCCTTTGGGGAGCACTTTCACGTCCCCGCGGGGCGTAAAAACGTAGACCTCCTCCGGGAAGAGATCGACCTGGAGGGCTTCCAAAAATTCGGAAGGGTCTTTTAGCTGCTGGTGCTCGGCCAGGGTCTGCCGGAGCGCGCTGAACACCGTATCGGACGCGGAGGTATCGAGCTTTCCTTCCTTGTACTTCCAGTGGGTGGCGATGCCGTACTCGGCCACCTGGTGCATGTCGTGGGTGCGGATCTGGAATTCCATGGGCTGGCCGTAGGGGCCGATCACGGAGGTGTGGAGCGACTGGTACATGTTGGGCTTGGGAAGGGCGATGTAGTCCTTCACCTTGCCGGGCACGGGCTTCCACATGGAGTGAACGATGCCGAGCGTTTCGTAACACTCGCGCACGCTCCCCACGACGATCCGGAAGGCGATGACGTCGTAAATCTCCTCGAAGGGGAGGCTCTTTTCGGTCATCTTCTTGTAGATGGAAGCGTAGTGCTTGGGCCGGCCGTAGACCGTGGCCAGGATGTTCTGCTGGGAGAGGCGGGAGCGGACCGTCTCGCAGACTTCATCGACCGTCTTCTGCCGTTCTTTCTGCTTGGCAGTGACGAGTTGCTCGATCTCCTTGCAGGCCTCGGGCTTCATCGCCCGGAAGGCGAGGTCTTCAAGTTCCGTCTTGATCCACTGGAGCCCGAGGCGGTTGGCGAGCGGCGCGTAGATGGCCCGCGTCTCTTCGGCGATGCGCTCCTGCTTGGGGGACGGCAGGCTGCCGATCGTCCGCATGTTGTGGAGCCGGTCGGCGAGTTTTATCAGCAGGACCCGGATGTCCTTGGTCGTTGCGAGCAGCATTTTGCGGAAATTCTCGGCCTGCCGCTCTTCCTTGCTCTGGAACTGGACCTTGGCGATCTTCGTCACGCCGTCGACGAGCGAAGTGATCTCGGGCCCGAAGAGCCCTTCGATCTGGTCCATGGTGGCAAGCGTGTCCTCCACCGTGTCGTGGAGAAGGCCCGTGGCGATGGTGGGGACGTCGAGGCGCATCTGGGCCAGGAGCCCGGCCACTTCGAGGGGGTGAATGAGGTAAGGATCGCCGGACTTGCGCGTTTGGCCGGCATGGACCTGGGCGCTGAAGATGTACGCCTTTTGCAGGGTGAGGACGTCGGCCTTGGGGTTGTAGTCCTGCACCCGCTCGACGAGGTCGTTGAATCGCAGCATTGCCCAAGTGAAGGAGGCGGGTTCCGCGCAGGCAAAAAGCCAAGCGCACCCCGTTTGGCTAAAAACGGAGCGCCCACCCCCGATGCACCATCTTAAAAAGTCTAAGGATTACGGGGGCTTTAGGCAATGGAGGGCTACAGGCCGCAACCCTGGGCCCGGATGATCCCCACGAGGTCTTGAAGGGCTTCACCGAAATCCGCGTTTACGAGGTTGTAGCGGAAGCGGGGGGCCAGGGTGATTTCCTGATAAGCGTTCCGGATGCGGCGGCGGATGACGTCGGGGGCGTCCGTCCCCCGCCCCCGCAGGCGCTTTTCGAGGGCCGTGAGCGAAGGGGGGAGAATGAAGATCGTGACCGCTTCGGGATAAATCCTGCTGATGCTCCGGGCCCCCTGAACGTCGATCTCGATCAAGGCGTCGGCCCCCGTGCGGCGGATGCGGTCCAGTTCGGCCTTGCTCGTGCCGTAGAGGTTCCCGTGCACGACGGCGTGCTCGACGAATTTTTTCCCGCGGATCATTTTCTCGAAAGCGGGTTTGGAAACGAAGTAGTACTCCCGGCCGTTTTTCTCCCCCTTGCGGCGCGGGCGGGTCGTGTGGGAGATGCTCCAGCGGATGCGGGAGGGACCAAGGGCCTCAAGGGCTTCCTTGCAAAGGGAGGTCTTTCCGACGCCCGAGGGCCCGGCCACGACAATGAGCCGTCCGGGAAGGCGCTTTCTCGCAAGCGCCTGCGCCACGACGCGGGCGGCTTTCTTCTTCTGGCCGTTGGAGGAAGGCATGGCTATTCGATGTTCTGGACTTGCTCGCGGATGCGCTCGATCTCGCTCTTGATCTCGACGACCACGTGCTGGACGGCGGCGCTCGCGATCTTGGAGGCGATCGTGTTGGCCTCCCGGTTCATCTCCTGGACGAGGAAATCGAGCTTGCGGCCCACGGCGGCCCCTTCGGCAAGAAGCTCGCGGAGCCTTCCGATGTGGCTTTCGAGCCGGGTGATTTCTTCCGAAACGTCCGCCCGGTCGGCCAGGTACGCCACTTCCTGGGCGAAACGCTGGGGATCGAGATCGGGCTGGACCTGCATTTCCTGGAGGCGGGCGAGAAGGCGCTCCCGGAGTTTCCGGGCCGTCTCGGGCTGGTTCGCCTTGACGCTTTCGAGGTGCTTTCCGATAGAACCGGCTCGCGAGGAAATATCCCGCGCCAGATCGGTCCCTTCCCTTTCGCGGGCGGCCTGGAGCTCCGCGACCGCTTTGTCGAGAAGGGCGAGGAGGGGCTCTTCGAGAGTCGAAGGATCGGGCGGCGGAGGCGTGACGAGCACGTCCTTCTGCCGGGCAATCACTTCCAGGCCGGGAGGGGGGAGCGAGAGTTCCTTGGCCGCCCGCCCGAAGAGGTCGTGGTAGCGGCGCACGAGGGGCCAGTTCAAATCGATCTGGGCGGCCTCGGCGCCGGCGGTGGCTTCGACGATGGAGCATTCGACCCGCCCGCGGGAGAGGCGCTTTCGAAGGTGCGTCCCCAAGGTGAGTTCCAGGACGTCGAGCGTCCCGGGGAGGCGGAACTTCACATCCAAGTGGCGGGAATTGACGCTCTTGAGTTCGACCACGAGTTCGCGCCCGGCGATGGTGCCCCGCGCCCGGCCGAACCCCGTCATGCTGGAGATTTTTCCCATTTGTCTCCCCGGAAAGCCGCCCCTGTTCTAGCCCAACGCCGCCGCCAAAGGCGAACGGGGCTATTTTTCGTCCTTGGGCTTTTCCAAAGCGGGCCCGGCGCTTCCCCCCGCCTCCGGAAGGCGCTCCCGAAGGGCGCGGAAGAGGGCCGGCCAGCCGAAGATGAGCGGCCAGCGCTGCTGAAGGGGCGTAAGTTCCAGGGGATGCCCGGCGTGCCGCTCGTACTTGGAGAGGAGATATTGGACGGGCTCGCGGAAGGTCAGGAGATGCTTGGCCCAACGGGGAATGGTTTTCCACTTGCTCCGCCGGAGGAACGCCCGGTCCCGCTCTTCGAGGCCCCTGCGGGCGTCCTCCGAAAGAACACTCCGGTACTTCCCCCCTCCCGCCCCAGCGAGGGAGGGGCGTTCACCTTCGGTTAATTCCTCGAGGACGCCGCCGAAGAGGGTCTCGTAAAAATCCGGCGCCGCGTTCCAGATGGCCTCCACCTTGCGCCGCCCCTCGATCCGCGTGTCGGAGGCGTAGGAAATTTCCAAAAACTTCGTGACGAAATCCCGGACCGAAAATTCCCGGACCGGTTCCATGGAAGGAAGGGCGATGGCCGCCGAACGGCGGGCCGCTTCGAGGGTGCACCGGGCGAGGCGGCGGCGCACTTCCTCGTCGCGCACCCAGAGGACGCCCGTCCGCTGGCAAAGGCGCCCGATGAAGTAGTGGTCGTGGGCGTCGAAACCCGTTTCCTGTTCGAGCCGGTCCAGGCGGATCACGTTGTACTTGGCCGAAAGGGTCCGGCCTGGATGAGCCGGGTCGGGCATCCGGAGGTGATAGAGGTTCGGCGGAACGACGACGTTCAAGAGGGCGTGGAACGCCGAGCGGTGGAAGGCCCGGTAATTCTCCACCACCAGGAAAAAATCGTACATGCTCGAAGCGTGGCGCCCGGCCCCCGAAAAACAGGAACCGTAATAGATAACGGCCAGGAGGGCGCTTCCCCCCTCCTGGCGGAACTTTTCGAGGAAAGCAGGAAGGTCCCCTTCGGCAGGGGCCGCGCAAGCCCCCAGAACGTAATCCTCCAGCCTTCGGGAACGGGATTCGGAAGGGTTTTCCATGTGAATGAGGACAGCCTAGCACCCAGACA
>JBFLVN010000301.1:0-4333 GCA_040758475.1 Bdellovibrionota bacterium | reverse complement strand
AGATTTCGGAGGCGAAGGCCAATTGGTACCTGGCCACCCTGAGCAACGCGCCCAACTGGGGGCTAGTCGCTTGGAATGAGGGCGAGGAGAAACCGGGCCAGATCGTTTTCTGCGACTACAGCGGGATTTGTTACGGTTTCGATACACGGGAAAACCGCCTGCGCTGGGCCATCGAAACGGCTCCTCGCCACCGGCTGACCCGTCCCTTTGTCGCCGGTGAACGGCTTTTCGTGGACGCTGCTCCCGACATGCTGTTTGTCGTTCCGGGACTTCCATTGGAAGTAAAAGTGGCTGGCGAACCGCCGACTGTTCCTTCCCCTTGATGTCCTGATGGAAGGGCGTTTCCCGGTGCTTTCGATTGTCGCGCCGTGTACGGGCGGATATATGGGTTTCGGCTGCCGGGCGGGGAACCCGTGGCCTTCATGAACTTTCAAAAATTCAAAGCTTTCGTCCGCCGCCATCCGGTTGCCTTGGGAACGGCGGCGGCCGTCTGGCTCATCTACGCGCTCGTTGGTTTTTTCCTCGCCCCCGGTTGGATTCGTTCAACGATTAAAGAGGCCATCCAAGCGAAAACCCGCCGCGCTGCAAGCATCCGGGAGGTACGGCTCAACCCGCTTGCCCTTTCCCTCACGGTCCGGGGCCTTGAGATCAAGGATTTGGATGGTTCGCCGTTCGCCGGTTTTGAAGAGTTCTATATCAATTTTGAATTGACTTCGATTTTCTACCGGGCTGCTACGTTCCGGGAGATCCACCTTTTTGACCCGTTCGGCAATATCAAGATCGCTCCCGATGGGAAGCTGAATTTTCATGACCTCATAGGGGAGAAAGAGGAAGCGAAGCCCGAGGCCCCCGCGGCAAAAGAAGCGGGCGGATTGCCTTCGGTGCTCGTTCATCTTCTCGAACTCAAGGGTGGGCGGATTTTCCTGCACGATGAAACCAGGATTCCGGCGTCTGACGAAGAGTTTTCACCCATCGAATTCACGATCCGGGATTTCAGCACCCGGCGCGATGCGAACGCCCCCTATGCTTTCGCCGCCACGACTCCACGCGGCGAAAAAATCGAATGGGAGGGGACTTTTACCGCCGATCCGATCCGTTCCGAGGGGCGCTTTGCTCTCACGGGCCTCCATCTCCCTTCCCTCTGGGATTATGCGAAAGACCGTTTCAAATTCGAGCTTTCGGCCGGGACTCTGGACGTTTCTTCCCGGTACGAATGGGACCGGCAAAAAGGACTCCGGTTGAGCGAAGGGCTTGTCCGTGTTCAGTCCTTTGAACTCCGGGAAAAAAACGGAAGCGATGCGCTCATCGTCTTGCCAGCGCTCGAAGCGAGCGGGATCGCTGTCGGGTTGGTGGCCTCGGATGTCCGCATCGGGAAAGTCGCCTCTTCGGGCGCCCGCATCCTCACTAGGCGCCTTGCGGGCGGCGTCATCGAATTCGCCAAGGTCCTGGCGCTGGAACTCCCTTCCGCCACCAAGGTGGAAGAGTCGAAAGAAAGCGTTGAAAAAGAATCTCCCTGGAAACTCTCCGTGGGAGAGGTGGACGTTCGGGATTACACTCTTTCCTTCGAGGACCGCACTACAGCCCCGCCCGCGCAAATCCAGGTGGAACCCATATCGCTTGCGGTGAAGAATTTTGCGTTGGAGAAGGGAAAAACCTTTTCCCTCTCCCTGGGGCTTGGTATCGGAGAGAAGGGGCGAATGGAAGCAAGCGGCGAGGTAGGGCTTCAGCCGCTTTCGGCGGATTTGAAGCTGATGCTCTCGGATGTGCCCCTTGCGCCGCTCGAACCCTATATTCAGCCCCACGCGCGCCTGAGGGTTCGGGACGGAAGCGCCCGCTTGGAAGGGCGCTTTCGCTTGGAAAACCAGACGAAGGGGCCTCCGGCGGTCACATTTCAGGGGAAAGCCGGGGTGGAAGCCCTGCGCCTCGTGGACCGGATCCTCTCGGAGGATTTTCTCAAATGGAACTCCTTGTCTCTCAACGAGATCGATTTCGGTACGGCGCCGGAGCATCTCCGGATCAAGGAGATCGTCCTGGACCAGCCGTTTTCAAAGGTGGCGATCGCCAAGGATCGCTCGACCAATCTGCAAGCGATTTTTTCCTCCGAAGAACAGGCCGAGAAACCGGAGGCCATGCAGCCATCAGAAGAGGTTGCAGCATCAGGGCCTCTAACCCCGCCACCGGCTTCGGAAGCGGCGCCGCCCGATCCGGCTCCGGGAAAAAGGCCTTCTATCTCTATCCGCGTGGACACCGTGCGAGTGAAGAACGGTTCCCTTAATTTCAGTGACCTTTCCCTCGAGCCGGGATTTTCCACCGGCATCAAGAAACTGACCGGCTCAATCAAAGGGCTTTCCACCGGGAGCCGGGGGGCGGCCATCGTCGTTCTTCAGGGGAACGTGGACGGGTACGCCCCCGTCGTCATTTCCGGCCAACTCAACCCGTTTTCCGATCCTTTGTCCCTGGATATTTCGCTTTCCTTCCAGGGAATCGAACTGGCTTCGTTCACCCCTTATGCCGGCAAGTACGCCGGTTACCAGATTGACAAGGGGAAGCTATGGCTCGATTTGAAATACAAAGTCCTGGGGAGCGTTCTGGAGGGGGAAAACAAGGTTCTCCTCGATCAATTCACCTTCGGGCAAGCCGTGGATAGCCCCGACGCCACGAACCTCCCCGTACGGCTCGCGGTGACGCTGCTCAAGGATGTTTACGGCAAGATCAATGTGGACGTTCCGGTCCGGGGGGACATGAGCGATCCGGAATTCAGTTACGGACGGGCGCTTTGGGAAGCGGTCAAGACCCTGATCGTGAAAGTGGCGGCTTCGCCTTTCACCGCGCTCGCGAGCCTCACGGGCGGGGGTGGGGAAGAACTCGGGTACGTGGCATTTGTTCCAGGGACCGCGGCATTGGCCCCTTCCGAAGCCTCCAAACTGGACCGTCTGGCCGGCGCCTTGAAGCAGAAACCCGAATTGCGCCTGGAGATTCAGGGTATCGCCGCGGTGGATGCGGACACGGCCGCTTTGCGGGAAAACCGGCTCGCCCAGCGCGTCCGGGCTGAACGATCGGGTGCCGCTGACGCGCCCGTTGATTGGGCGGAAAAGGCCGTCCGGCGCGTCTTGAAGGGATTTTACGAAGATACCTTTCGCGAATCAGCGGGAACTCTTTTGGACCGGTTGCGTCTCGAAGGAAAGATTTCCGACCCGGCGAGGGAGGACGAGGTGCTGGCCGGTGCCATCCGCGAGCGCCTTGTGGGGGCCGAGCCCTTGGATGGAGGGGCGCTCCGGGCGCTGGCGCAGGATCGAGCGACGGTTGTCAAAAGCTATTTGATCGAGAAAGGCCAAATGGCCGCCGAGGCTCTTTTCCTCAAGGAAATCGATGATAAATCCCAGGCGGTCGATGGTTCTGTCCGGACCTTGCTTTCCCTCTCGGCTGATTGATCCGGGCGATTAGTTTTCTTCGAATAACGCCTGGACGAACGCCTCCGGATCGAAGGGGAGGAGGTCCGGCGCTTTTTCACCTACCCCCACGTAGCGCACAGGAAGCGAGAGTTCCTGGGCGATGGCGAAGATGGCGCCGCCCTTGGCCGTTCCATCCAATTTGGCGACGACGAGGCCCGTAAGGCCCAAGGCCTCGTTGAATTCCCGGGCTTGGGCGATGGCGTTCTGACCCGTGTTGGCGTCGATGACGAGCCACACTTCGTGCGGCGCGCCCGCGAAAGCCTTGCCCATCACGCGTTTTACCTTCGTGAGTTCTTCCATGAGGCCGGATTTCGTGTGAAGCCGCCCCGCCGTGTCGATCAGGACGATCTGGCAGTTTCTTGCCTCGCCCGCCTTGATGGCGTCGAAGGCTACGGCGCCTGGATCAGCTCCGGCCCGGCCAGTGACGATCTGGGCCCCTGTGCGCTCGGCCCAGATCCCAAGTTGTTCCATTGCCGCTGCCCGGAACGTGTCGGCCGCGCCGAGAAGGACACCCTTGCCTTCTTTCGCGAATCGCCAGGCCAATTTGCCGATGCTCGTTGTTTTTCCGGCGCCGTTCACGCCGGTGACCATCACGACGAGGGGCTTTCCTTCTGGCGGAAGCGTTCCCTTGGCGGTGCTTTGGCGGAGGATCGCCAAGAGTTCCTCTTTGAGAATCCCCTTCAGAGCGGACGTTTCGGTGATCTTTTCAGCCTTTACCCGTTCGCGGAGGCGAGTGAGGAGGGCGGCCGTGGTCTTAGGGCCCACGTCGGAAGAGAGCAGGATTTCTTCGAGCTGTTCGTAGGCTTCTTCCCCCAAAGCCCCGCGGGAGAAGAGTCCGGAGAGCTTCGAGAGCCAGCCGGAGCGGGTTTTTCCCAGGCCGG
>JBFLVN010000300.1:0-4359 GCA_040758475.1 Bdellovibrionota bacterium | reverse complement strand
TTCCAAATCCGGACGAACTCGCCGGGCTTTCCGAGAATGTCCGCGCCAGGGCTCACGCTCTTCACCTGAGTTTCGGATTCGGCCTTGGGACCGAACTCGGCCACCAGGGAGGGATCGACCCAGACTTCCCGCCGCTTCCCGCCATCGTACCAGTAGAGCGCCTCCGCGAGCTTCGCGGATTTCGCGGCCTTGGGCCGAGCGGGTCCGGCATGGGCGGGAAGGGCGGCCGCCAGCAGGAGCAGGGCGAAGAGAATTTTTCCGGTTCGTTTCATGCGCATCTTCACCGCCCGTAGAACTTGATCTGCCAGGACTGGAAGGTCCCGGTGTCGTTGAGGGCGCCGTCGATGGCTTCGAGGGTCCAGTCGCCGTCGGCCCCTTCGCCCAAGTGAGTTGCGGAGGCGAAAAGCCAATCGCTGTAACTGGTACCGCAACTGCTAATAATCCCTCCGGCGGTAAAGCACCCGTGCACTTCGGCCAGGACGCTCTTGGTCCCGTCCGGAGAAGTGAGCTCCACCTGCAAATCACCCAAATAGGTGTGATCGGAAGCGGAGAAGGTCACTTCCACCCATTCGATGAAAGTGATGCCGCTGCCCGATACGCTGATCGTGTCGCTCACGCCGCCCGGATCATTATTATCTGGAATCGAAACACCGACAGATTTAAGTCCGGTCGTAAAAGTGATCTGTGGAACGGTGACGGGCGTCCAAGTGGAGGCGGCCGTCACGGCCGCCTGGGCGTTCACGACGCCAAAACCGTAATTGGGATTGAAGTGATAACCCGCGTTGTTCTCAACCCATTCGAGGTCGCCCGGATCGTTCTTGCGGGCCGTCTCGGCGAGGATTTCCTTTACATCCCGCCACGTAAGATCGGGATTCACCTGGAGCACGAGGGCCACGACGCCCGCCACGAGCGGCGTAGCCGAGGAAGTCCCGTTGAACTTGTTCGTGTAGCTCAAGTCTTCGTAATTCCCGCTCACTTCCGGGTCCGGATTCCACCCCCGGCTTCCCATGAGGTCCACCGTCGTGATGGCGTGCTCGGCGCGGCCTTCCGTGGGGGCGCTCACCCAGAGGTTCGCCCCTTTTTCCGAATAAAAGGCCCGCTCGCCGTCGTCCCCCACGCCGCCCACCATCAGGACTTCTTTCCACGTGTTTTCGGCGTCGTAATTGGCGTTGTCCATGATGAGGGAGGGACAGCTCTCGGCTCCCGGCGGGCAGTGGTTGTTCCCCGCCGCCTTCAAATAAATCCGGCCCTTGCCGCCGCGCCCGGTGGTAACGCCCGCGTTCAAGGCGTCTTCGAGCAGGGATTCCCGCGGCCCGCTCAGGCGCCCGCGAAGGCCGCCGATGCCCCAACTATTGCTCGAAATGTCCACCTCGCGGGTCCAGGCGTCCACGAGCCGGTTGTCCGAGGAGGCTTGGAGCCAGTTGAAACCCGCGAGCCCCGCCCGGGGGGCCACGCCCTTTCCGCCGCAGGCGTTCTCGTCCCTCGCGGCCGCCACGCCCGCGCAGCTCGTCCCGTGGGCGTCTTCGGAGGAAGAAGGGGAAGGATTGCTCGATCCGTTGAGGTAGTTGTGGCTCATGCCGGGGACCACGTTGGCGGCCAGGTCCTCGTGCCCGATTTCCAGGCCGTCGTCGACAAGGCCGATCAGGACCCCCTGCCCCCGCGTGGCCCCTTCCGAATTGCTCCACACGGGCTCTACGTTCACGTCCTCCGTGGCCGTGCCGCCCCCTTGGCCGGTGTTCTTCAAATGCCACTGATCGCCGTACAGGGGATCGGCGATTTCGCCTTCGAGCAGCGGCGGCGGACAAGCGGGACTCCCGTCCTCCCCGCAAGAGAAGAACAGGGCGCCCACGAGGGCCGCGAAGCAGAAGAGTTTTGGAGGAAACCGGTTCATCCCCGTCTTCCAAACCAATCCCGGAGGCGCGGCATCATGGCACGGCAATTAGGGGATGCACAGTGAGCCAGGACACGGGAGGGAGCTAGGGGGCGGGGCCTTTAAGAGAAATTTCATCTATGCCCCTCTCCCCTTGGGAGAGGGTGGCCGCAGGCCGGGAGAGGGCCCTCTCCCGCTGCTCCGCAGCACCCTCCCCCAGAGGGGGAGGGGCATTAGAAGTGGGCTCCCAAAGGTCCCTCCGCTTCAAGACGAAGCGCAACAAAAAGTAGAGGTCGGAAATGGCATAAGCACGCCAGAGCGAGCGCTGCTCGTCCGGTGGCAAGGCGTCGAGAGTCCGCAGGAGTGGTTCGTACTCCTCGGGCGATTGGGGTGTAGGAAAATCCATGGCGGGCCGGCGGGGGGAGTGTCAAGGCGCAGGGCCGTGACCGTCTTTCGGCGCCGCGTACCCCACCCCCGACCCCTCCCCGCTAGCGGGGAGGGGTGGCCGAAGGCCGGGGTGGGGTGTGCTGCTCAGGTACCCCACATGACCCAGGTATCTTCAAAAAATGGTGATCGCTTTGACCCTCTTCCCCTGGCAGGTGGCCAACGAAAAAATACTTGGCCATCTGGCCACCTGGGTGGTTTGGGTGATTTCGAAGGGTTTTACGGCGTGCCGTTACTGAATGAACGCGGCGGTGAAGGCGCCATCGTCGAGGGGGGTCGCGGCGGAAAAGTTCCCCTTGTGCTCCGACGAACGGAACTGGATGAGGGGCGCTCCGGTTGGACGTTTCTTCGTAAAGCGCAGGATGGCGCCGCCCACGAACTCGCGCACGTCGCCAGTTCCCCCGAGGGCGAGGGCCGCGGGGCCGAAGAAGTTTTCCGGCTCGAAAAAGACGGACCCCGGCAGCCGTTCCTGGAGGTAGGAGAGTTCGTTGTTCTCTTCTTCGTCCCGCCCCAGGACGATCTTGGTCCCGCCGGGGGATCGCAGGTGCCGGCCGATTTTGAGGAGTTCGTACTCCCAGCGTTCGTCGGCTTCCTCATGAGACCAGGCGTCCTTCACCCGCCGGGCGAAGTTGGGGTCCGTAAGACGGCAGCCGATGGAGGGCTGGGGGATTTCCTTGAGGCCGTAGCGGTGGGCCAGTTCCATGAGTTCCTGGCGGGAGCGTCCCGATACTCCGAAGAGTTTCGAGCGATCGACGATCCCCTCTTGCTCGGGCCGGGTGGGGTCGAGCAGCTTGGCCGAGAGGGGGCGGAGGATGAGGCCGGGGAGGCCCGCCTCTTCTTCCACTTTCCGAAGCTGGTGGCGCATCTGGGAGTTGGGCCGCTGGCCGAGCACCTCGCCCGTCACGAGGAACGAGGCGCCCGCTTTTTCCATGTACTTGGCCGCGAGGCGGAACATGTAGGCCCGGCAATCGACGCAGGGATTAACCCCCTTGCCCCAGCCGTTCTTGGGCTCGCGGATGAGATCGAGGTAATCGGGCCCCGTGTCGGCCACCACGATGGGGACGCCGAGTTCGTGGGCCATCTTGGAAGCTTCGAGCTTGCAGCACTCGAACTGGGTCCGGACGTTGAAGGCTTCGAGATCGACGCCCTGCTCTTGGAGAATTTTGGTCGCCAGGATCGAGTCGAGTCCCCCGGAGAGAAGGACGAGGGCTTTTCGGGCGAGGGCCATGGGTCAAAATCCTGCTGTCGTTGGATGCCGGTTCCGCCGCTTTGGAGCGGGGAGCCTTCTTTAGCCGGGCAGGTTCCTTTGGCCAAGGAGGGCGCCCCTTGTCCGGCATGGCGGCGCTAAGCCATTAAAATCATTACATTTTGTGAGATTTGTCACGCGCGCGTTGCG
The DNA here is from genome assembly GCA_040758475.1 of Bdellovibrionota bacterium. Classification (GTDB taxonomy): domain Bacteria; phylum JAGRBM01; class JAGRBM01; order JAGRBM01; family JAGRBM01; genus JBFLVN01. Next base: position 649 of record JBFLVN010000300.1, on the reverse strand, counting down.
GTCCGGAGGCCAGAAAATCCAGCAAATTTTGCGTAGTTGTTGCCGCTCTTAAAGCCTCAGATGAAGGTGATGAGCTGGTCAGCTGGTTCGGGGGCGGGGCGCATTTCTAAGTATTTGATTTTATTTGATTTTTTATCATGCCCGTAAACAACCCTAAATCCTTCCGAATCTGGTCATTCTGAACACCCCCCCGGCACCCCCTTTGCTCTATTAGGCCCTGTGCTCGGTAACGGTCCTGGCGGGGAGTCGGCCGGCACAGTGAGGGTTTCCAACATGAGCAAAGTACTCCTCGTCGACAAGGATAAGAACGTGGCAGCCACCCTGCAGCGCTTCTTCCGCGATCTTCCGATCGAAGTCGTCGTGGCGGGCAGCGTGCTCGAAGGGGTGAGCGGCGCCGGCGTGACGGCGGACCTCATCCTGGTGGACGAAGTTTCTCCCGGCATGGGAAGCGAGCAGGCCTTCGCGATCCGCGACCGCAACTACGCCACGCTCACGCCGGTCATCGCCATGACGAGCGTGCGCCTGAACGACGAGCAATTGAGGGCCCTTGGATACGCGGCCCTCCTGCCCAAGCCCCTGGTAGCCGAGCAGGTACGCCAGACGCTCCAGCGCTGGATTCCCGCCGCGGCGGTCCGCCCCGCGGCGGCCG
>JBFLVN010000299.1:0-4375 GCA_040758475.1 Bdellovibrionota bacterium | reverse complement strand
TTGAGCCCGCTCCGGATTCCGGTGGACGTGGTGGTGCTCACGGAGAGGGACTTCGAGGAAGGGCGGGAGTGCCCCGGGACCCTTTCCTACGACGCGGCGCGGGAAGGCCGCGTCGTCTATGAAGCCGCTTGAGAGGGCGGCGCGGCTCCTCGCCAAGGCCCGCGCCGATCTGAACGCTCTCGAAGCCAATCTCCAGGAAGAGAAATTCGCGGACTAGATTTTCGGGTTCCTCTGCCAGCAGGCCGCCGAGAAGAGCCTCAAGGCCGCTCTCTCTTCCCGTGGCGTCGTATTCCGCAAGACCCACGACTTGCGGGAACTCCTGGATCTTCTGGCCGATAACGGGTTTTCCTTGCCGGAAAACGTTCTGGCGGTCCGGGAACTCAATCCCTTCGCCGTCGAATACCGGTACGACGAATGGATCGACGGTTCCGAGCCCATCGACCGGAAGGAGCTTTTGCTTCTGGTCCGCCGGTGCTTGGAATGGGCCGATTCGATCGTCCGCGCGGTTTGATTTTCCTCTCCCTTCTTTCTTCCCGATCGGCTAGGAACTCTTCTCCTTGCCGGGCGGCTGGGGTGTCCCGGACTCGGCAGGGCAGGGGGTTTCCCGTTCCAAGGGCGGCCCCTAAGGGAAGGATTTTCATGGACGCCTGGATGGAGCAGCTAAGGAAGAACGACCCGGCCATTTACGACGCGATCCGGAAGGAAACGGCCCGGCAGAACGACAAGCTGGAGATGATCGCCTCGGAGAATTTCGTCTCCCCGGCCGTGCTGGCGGCGCAGGGGTCGATCCTCACGAACAAGTACGCCGAAGGGTATCCGGGCAAACGCTACTACGGCGGCTGCGAATTCGTGGACGTGGCCGAAGACCTGGCCCGCGAGCGGGCGAAGCAACTTTTCGGCTGCAAGTACGCCAACGTCCAGCCCCACTCGGGTTCCCAGGCCAACATGGCGGCCTACATGGCCGTGCTGACACCGGGCGATACGATCCTGGGGATGAACCTCTCCCACGGGGGGCACCTGACCCACGGCTCGCCCGTGAATTTTTCGGGCTCTCTCTACAAGGTGATCCCCTACGGCGTCCGCAAGGAGACGGGCCGGATCGATTACGACGAAGTGCGCGCGCTCGCCAAGCAGCACAAGCCCAAGATGATCGTCTGCGGCGCCTCGGCCTATCCCCGGGACATGGACTTTAAGGCCTTCCGCGAGGCGGCCGATTCGGTGGGAGCTCTTTTGATGGCCGACATCGCCCACCCGGCGGGGATGATCGCGAAGAAACTCCTCACCGACCCGCTCCCCCATTGCCACATCGTGACGACCACGACCCACAAGACCCTTCGTGGTCCCCGGGGCGGCATGATCCTCTCGAACGACGAGGAGATCGGAAAGAAGATCAATTCAAAAGTATTCCCCGGCATGCAGGGCGGGCCCCTCATGCACGTGATCGCCGCCAAGGCGGTCGCGTTCCAGGAGGCCTTGCAGCCGTCGTTTGAGAAATACGCCAAGCAGATCATGGCGAACGCCAAATCCCTGGCTGAGGCGCTCGTCTCCCGGGGCTACAACCTCTGCTCCGGCGGCACGGACAATCACCTGATGCTTCTCGACCTTCGCAACAAGGGCGAGCTTACGGGCAAGGACGCCGAACACGCTTTGGAACGCGCCGGGATCACAGTGAACAAGAACACGGTCCCCTTCGAGGAGCGCTCCCCCTTCATCACGAGCGGCGTTCGCATCGGGACGCCGGCACTTACGACCCGCGGGATGAAGGAACCCGAGATGAAGCTGATCGGCGGCTGGATCGCGGGAATTCTGGACGAACCCAAGAACGAGGACCGCATCAAGGAAGTGGCGGGGCAGGTAAAGGAACTGGCTTCCAAGTTCCCCCTCTACGACGCCGTGGCGTAGCCGGGTTACTTTTCGATCTTCCCTACCCGCCGTTCGTGGCGGCCGCCTTCGAAGGCGGTCGAGAGAAATGCCTCCACGATCTCCCGGACTTTTTCGGGCGGGGTGACCCGCGCCCCCAGGCACAGGACGTTCGCGTCGTTGTGGGCCCGGATCATCTGGGCGCTAAAGAGGTCAGAGACGACCCCCGCCCGCACGCCTGGGATTTTGTTCGCCGTCATGCACATCCCCTGGCCCGTGCCGCAGACGAGAATGCCCCGTTCGGCCACGCCCCGCGCCACTTTGCGGCCTACGTCTTTCGCGTAATCGGGATAATCGACGGAATCGGGGGAATTCGTCCCCAGGTCTTCCACTTGGTGCCCCAGGCGCCGCAAGTGGCGGGCGATCTCGTTCTTTAATTCGTATCCGGCGTGGTCGGCTCCGAGGGCGATCTTCATGGGGACTCCTCACGGGGCCGGGAATGTAACCGGCTTCCCCGTTCGTTGGAAATACGGCCTCCGGCGCGTTAAATATCCCTTGTCGAAGGGAAACGGAATCTTCACGGGGCGTTCCGGCGGAGGGCGGGCCGGCTCGCGCCTTGGGAGCACCATGCAGGACAAACCCGCCCGGCGAAAAGGAAACGCAGTAGCGGCTCTCGGGAAAAAGCTCTCCCGGCGGATTCTCCATTCCCTCGCCGTCGTTCCCGTTCTGGGGCAAGCCGTCGCCTTCCGGCTCCTTCGCCCCCGCGGCACTTTTGACGAATCCCATCGCGTCAACACCCCTGACGGGGCCCACGTGGCTCTGCACCGCTACCTTCCCCAAGGCCCCCGGCGCGGGGCGCCCGTGATCCTCTGCCACGGGATCGCCTGCAACCGGTACTTCTGGGACATTTCGCCTGAAAAAAGTTTTGCCAGGGCCCTGGCCGCCGCCGGGCGGGACGTGTGGGTCCTCGAAATGCGGGGGCACGGCCAGTCCCACCGCGTTCCGGCCCTAAGGCCTTGGGAAGCGCTTTCCGTCCGTTGGGATTTTGACGACTACGTCCAGCACGACCTTCCCGCCGCCATCTCCTACGTGCGCGAGCACGCCAAGGCGGAAAAAGTCGATTGGATCGGCCATTCCATGGGCGGTATGGTGATGTACGCCTATTTGGGCACGAACTCCGGCGAAGACGTGGGGAACGTCGTCACCCTTGGTTCCCCCACGTTCATCGATAACCGTTTCTGGGCGTGGCGCGTGGCCCTCGCGGCTTCCATCCCCATGCGCCTCGTTCCCCACTGGCCCGTGCGCCTTGCGGGATGGGCCGCTTCGGGAGCGGTGCTGGCTCTTCACCCCATCATTCCCCAGCCCATCTATTCGACAAAGAACATGACGGCCCGAGACGCGGCCATGCTCTTTCACAACGTTTTGGACGACATTTCGGGCGGGGAAGTTTCCCTCGGCCTCCAGTTCATCCGCCACAAGGGGTTTCGTTCCCGGGATGGCTCGGTCGATTACGCCAAGGAACTCTCGCGCATCCGCCATCCCTTCCTGCTCGTAGCCGGAAGCAAGGATTTTCTCGTCATGCCGCGAGACGTGCGGGCGGCCTTCGGGCGCTTGGGTTCCAAGGACAAGAAACTCGTCGTCTTTTCCAAGAAGGAAGGATTCTCCCACGACTACGGCCACGCGGACCTCGTTCTAGGAAGGAACGTCCGGACGGAAGTGATTCCGATCGTCCTGGAATGGCTGGACGGCCGCACGCCCTGATCCCTTGACAGCCCCATGGCTTGTGGGAGAATGCGGCCGGAGGATTTTCCATGTTCTTGAAATCGTCCCTTTACGCCCGGTGGGCTGGACTGCTTGTGGGAGCGTTGCTCTTTTCGGCTTGCGGTGGAGGGAAAGAAGAAGCTATGGCCCCCGCCGCGCCCAAGTTCGATCCGCGGGTCGCTCATTTCGAGGATGCCCGGGTGGTCGTAAACCTTCCCGAAGGCTGGCGCGCCACCAAAGCCCGGGCCCACACGCTCATGCAATCGGAGGTCAACCCGGGTCCCGAGCGCATTTATGCCTCCGTCCACCGGACGACCACTCTCGAACAGATGCGCGAGCGGCAGAAGAAGCTGCCGGGCGGCGCCAAGGAATTCGAGGAAATCCCATCTCCTTCCCGCTGCTTCCAGGGGGCTTGGGTTCAGAAACAGGAAAACGGGGATTGGAAACGGCTTCTCTTGTTCCGGGAACAGGGAAAACTCGAACTCCGGGTCGAAGCCATCGCCGGGAAGACGCGCATTTTCGAAATGCTCGAATGGGCCGCCTGCGAGGCCGAACCGGCGGCTCCCGCCAGTGGAGATTCCCCCGCCGCGAATCCTCCGCCAGAAACCAAATGAAAGCCGTTTCCCTCGCCGCGCTCTGTTTAGGGATTTTCCTCTCCCACTGCGCTTCCGTGAAGAACGCTTGCCTCGAATCGCGCGCCACGCCGGCCCGCGAGATTGGGGGCGTCTCCTTCCGGTTTCCGGAGAGTTGGACC
>JBFLVN010000298.1:0-4381 GCA_040758475.1 Bdellovibrionota bacterium | reverse complement strand
TCGCGCTCCTCTCGGAGGGGCTTTTCTTAAGCGACCAGCTCGCCGCCGAGTTCGAACGGGCGGCGGGCGTGGCCGTGACGAGCCGGCTCTTCCTCGAACTCCCCAAAAACCTTCTCTGCCTCGCCCGGGTCCACGTGGGCGCTCCGGGCGAAAAAGCCGGAAGCCGGGCCGAGCTCGTGGCCACCTCCTCGGGCTGGAACGTCCGCCGGGAAAAAGCGGAAACGGGGGTCACCGTCCGTCCGCCCATCGAGAGCGCGCTGGCGGGCCGGGTCCTTCGCATTGGGGATTACGTTCTTTGCGATCTCTCCCGGGGGAGTTTCGGGGCGGCTCTTCGCGCCCACTACGGGATGCCCGCTGAGCACGCCGAGGCGGCGCCCCATACGGCCGATCCACTTTTGGACGCCCTCGAAACCGTGTGCCGGAAACGGACCATCGCCGCCGTCCACCTGCTCGCCTACGACGATCCGCGCCTTCCCGACCGGGAATCGCCGCTTTCCCGCTTCGCGCCCCTCTTCGAGGCGATCCACAAGAACTTCGCCACGGCCGTTTCCATCGAGACGTGGCCGCCCGAAGGAGTGGGCGTTTTGGAACAGGCCTACGCGGCGGGTTTGGACCTCCTCACGATCCCCTCTATCGCCCACGCGGGAAAGCGCGCGGCCGCGGCCGTCCCCGAGCGGGAGAATCTCTCCACCCAGCGGTACGAATTGGCCTTCGAGGCGGCGGGGGAGGTTTTCGAGGGTGGCGCCGTGAAAAGCCCCTTGCTCTCTTCCGCCCAGGCGGACGAATCCCTTTCGCGTGACGCCAAGTGGCTCGCGAAAAAAGGCGCCGTCCCGCTTCTGTGGGTAAAGCCCGGCACTTCCTGGAACGAGGCGGCGGCCCTCCACCGGGAACTCGCTCTTGCCCTCGAAGGCTCGGGGCTTAATTTTTCCCGCGTGGTCGATAGCTGCCTGCAAATTCCTCCTTCGGAGCTCAAGTACTTCCATCCCAAACAAAAGACTCTGGTGGGCGCCATGGGGAGCGTGGCCCAGACGGGGCTTGGCCGCGCGGCCCAGCGAAACCTCTCGGCCCTGCGCCGCCACCTCCGGGTGCGTGGCCCTTCGGGCGAAGGGCACTGACTTGAACGCCCCCGCGAAATTCGATCGAAGGCCGCTCTTTCTCGTCCTGGGCGAGCGCCTCGTGCGCTGGCTCGTTTTTGGAGTCCTGGCCTGGGTTCTTTTCGACTCCTTGGGAGAACCCTGGGGCGAGGGCCTCGAACCCAAGGCCCAGCGGGCGCTTGCGATCTTTTTCGTCTGCGTGGCCCTGTGGGTGCTCCATCTCCTTCCGCTCATGATCACGTCGCTCCTCGCCATCGTGCTGCCCGTGGCCATGGGCGTCGTGACGCGAGATGAGGGATTCGCCCTCTTCGGAAACCATGTCGTTTTTTTCTTGCTCGGCGTTTTCATTCTCGCGGCGGCGCTGGCTGATTGCGGCCTCGCGGAACGGATTACTTTGACGGCTCTGCGCCTCTCGGGGGGCTCGCCGCGGAAACTCTCGCTTGGCGTGTTCCTCACGGGCGCGGGGATGAGCACCATCATGAGCGAGCACGCGGTGGCGGCCATGCTCTTCCCTATCGTCCTCGAAATCGCCCGCGTCCTGGAACTCGACACCCGCCGGTCCAACCTGGGAAGGCTTCTTTTTCTTTCCATGTCCTGGGGCTGCATCACGGGCGGCGTCCTGACGATCCTTGGCGGAGGAAGGGTGCCCCTTGCCATCGGAATCCTGGAACAAACCACCGGAGAAACGATGCGTTTTTCCGAGTGGACCTTGGGCATCCTCCCCGCCGGGCTCCTTACGCTCGCGGTGGCGTATACGATCCTCGCCCTTTTCTTTCCCATCGAGAAAACCGCCGTGGCCCCGGCCGAGGAGTTTCTAAGGCAGCGCGAGCGCAAGCTCGGCCTCCTGAGCATGCGAGAAAAACTCGTGGGCGGGATCGTGGCGGCGACCATCCTCGCCTGGATCGTGGAAGGCCACGGCTGGGGCATCGCCGAAATCTCCCTCTTCGCCGTGGTGATCATCTTTTCGCTCAAGCTCATCACGTGGCGCAAGGTGGAAGAACTCGTCAACTGGGGCGTGCTCCTCATGTACGGCGGGGCCATCTCGCTTGGATTTCTCCTCTCCCGCACCGGCGCCGCGGCGTGGGTGGCCAGGAAGGTTCTCGAATCGGGCGAAATCTCTCCCTTCGTTTTCGTCGCGGTCCTTGCGGCCATCGCGCTCTTACTCACCGAAGCCATTTCCAACTCCGCCGTCGTTTCCGTTCTTCTTCCCGTGGCTTTGGGCCTTGCGGGCCCTCTGGGTCTTTCCCCCAAAGGGGTCACCTACATCGTGGCCATGATCTCGGGGCTCGGGTTCGTCCTCCCCATGGGGACCCCGGCCAACACGCTGGCTTTTTCCTCCGGGTACTTGCGGGTCCGGCACGTCGTCGTGCCCGGGCTCCTGCTCGATCTGGCGGCCTACCTCCTCTTTCTCGCCATGATAAAGTGGTACTGGCCCCTGATCGGTGTGAGCGGCTTTTGATGGGAGCGTCCTCGTGAGCGCGAAAGACGTCCTGCTGGCCGTGTCGACGAGCGGATTCGCCGAGGAATCGGCGAGCTACGCCATCGAGCGCGCGGCCTCCGAGCCGGGGGCGAAACTCCACGTCCTTTTGGTTTGCGAACCCGAAGGGGAGAAGATTGCTGAAAAACTCTCCGAGAGTTCCGTGGGCGACAAGGTGGGCGAGCAGCTTCTCCAAGCGCTTTCCCGCGACCGGCGCACCCGGGGCTACCGCTGGCTCTCGGGAATTTCCCGCGACGCCGAAGCCGAGGAAGTCCCCGTCGAAACCAAAGTGGTGGAGGGCGAACTCGAACCCGAACTCCGCCGCTACGCCGAGGGGAAGAGTTTTTCCGAAGTAGTCGTCTCCCTCCCCTCCCCCGGATTTTTCTCCCGCTTCTTTTCCAAGCAAGGCGATCCCGCCAGCCGCATCCAGCGGTCGTTTTCCATTCCGGTCAAAGTTTTCCGGTACGAGTAGGAAGCAAACTCTTATTTCTTTGAATCCAAAAGGATCGTCACCGGACCGTCGTTGATGAGTTCCACTTCCATGTGGGCGCCGAAGCGGCCTGTCTGGACGGGGACGCTGTTTCGGAGCAACTCCGCCGTTTTGAGATAGAGCCGCTCCCCTTCGGCCGGAGGGGCGGCGTCCTGGAAGGAGGGGCGGTTCCCCTTCCGCGCGTCACCAAGCAGCGTGAATTGGGAGACGGCGAGGATTTTCCCTTTCACATCCACGACGCTCCGGTTCATTTTCCCGGCTTCGTCCTCGAAAACGCGAAGGCCCGCGAGTTTTCCCGCCATCCAGGCGGCATCCTCGTCCCCATCGCCCTGGGCGACGCCCAGGAGGACGAGGAATCCCCGGCCGATTTTCGCGATCTCGGCCCCTTCCACCCGCACGCAGGCTTTGGAGACCCGCTGAACGACGGCGCGCATGGCTAATTCCTGGAGATAGCCCGGCGTTTTTCCTCGTAGAGGTCGAGGAGCGTTTTGAAAACGGCGAGGGTGGGCGTGGGGGCGCCTTTTTCCTTCCCGAGCCTTACGACAACGCCGCAGAGGGCGTCGCCCTCCACGGGGGCACCCCGCTCCCGGTCGAAGCGCATGGAGGTGCGCACGTCCGGGAGGGCCATCGTCGTCGTGATGTGCTTGTCGGCGTCGGCGTGGGAAAGCGAGATGCCGTGGGCCCTCGCCACGTCCACCACTTCGTACATCGCCTTGCGGACGAGTTCCCGGGCGGGTTCCTGGGCGAGGAGTTCCGTGGCGCTCGCCCCCGAAATGGCCGAAAGGGAGTTGAGGGAGGCGTTCCAGATCAACTTTTTCCATTTGTCGGCGCGGATGTCCTTGCTCGTCCAGGCCGTAATCCCGGCTTTGGTGAAAACCTGCCGGATGTCTTCAAGGACTCTGGCGGTCTCTTCCGGCGAAAATAATCCCCAATCGCCCATCGTGATGATGCCGCTCGCGTAGTGCCGGACCTTTCCAGGGGATTCGAGAAGGGCGCTCACGTAGCAGGTGCCGCCAAGGACGCGGGCCTTGGGGAATTTCCGGAGGAGAAAATCTTCCGTCTCGACGCCGTTCTGGAGCGGGAGCCACCAGGTACGGTCGCTTACCAGGAAGGAAAGCCCCTCGGCGGCTTCTTCGTTCTGGTAGGCCTTCACGCACCAGAGGACGAGATCGAAAGGCTTTTCTTTCCGGAACTCCTGCGCGTCCACGGCCCGCACGCGCACTTCCACGGAGGGCTTTCCTTCCGATTCGATGACGAGGGGCCCGCGCCTTAGGGCTTCGAGTTGAGCACCCCGAGCGAGGAACACGACGTCTTCCCCTG
>JBFLVN010000297.1:0-4383 GCA_040758475.1 Bdellovibrionota bacterium | reverse complement strand
CCATGCCTTCGGCCAGGCTTCCCGCGTAGACCGTGCAAGTTTTCGCTTTTCCCGAACCCACGCGCCGGTAGAGGCCTTTTTCCATGGCCTCCGCCAGGGGGAAAAAGCTCGTCCGGTCCTTGGGACCAAAAGGGAAATACCCCGGCCGGGCAATGACGCCCTCGAGTTTTCCTTCCCGGTGGAAACGCTTGACGAGGGATTCGCCCAAAATCTTGGACCACGTGTAGGGATTTCCGGCGCCATCCAGCGGCGCTTCTTCGCAGGCATCTTCCCACTCGTGAAAGCCGTGGATCGAAAGGGAACTCGTAAAGACGAAGCGGCGGACACCTTTCCTGGCGGCCGCTTCCAGGATGTTCCGGGTGCCTTGGATGTTTACCTTCTCGAACAGCTCCCAAGGGCCGTAATCCTTGGCCAGGGCGGCGAGGTGAATGACGGCTTCGCAACCCGTACAAGCCCGTTCCAGGGCGGCCATATCCGAAAGGTCGCCTTGCAGAGTTTCCACGTCCAGGCCGATGAGATTTTCAACGCCCGTGCCGGGCTGAATGAGGGACCGGACCCGGTGCCCGGCCTCAAGGAGCGCCTCGCAGACGTGGCTCCCGAGGAATCCGTTGCCGCCGGTGACGAGAAAAAGCATGGGACTGGATTGGATGTCCGGGGTTTATTTCTTCTTTTTGCGTTCCATCCCGTGCCGGGGCAGGAGGCCGGTCCCTTCCAGGAACTCGCCGCACCACGCCAGGATCTGCGGGATTTCGAAAACGATGGAGAGATGGGAGCCTTCGTACCAGCGGATCGGCGGACGGCCCCAGTTCTCCCATTGTTTCTCGACGGCATCGGCGTGGACGTAGAGATCGTGGCGGGCCGCGATCCAGAGCTGCCGCTCCTTGGGGACGAGGGGAGGGAAGCGGTTCAGCCCCAGGCGCTTTTCGATCCGTTCGAGTTCTTCCCGAGTGACGCCCCATTTTTCCAGGTCGCCGTTCATTTTCGCCAGGATTGGCGCCCGAGTCACGATGTCGGCCATGGAAAGGTGCGAGATGATGGGAATGGCGAAGTCGATCCCCGCGTCGGCGCAAGCAGCCGCCATGGTGACGACGCCGCCCAGGCTCACGCCCACGAGGCCCACGGGCCGTCCAAAGCGCTGTTTCAAATACCGGACGAGCTGCCGGACGTCGGAGACGCTCTGGCGCATGGCCTCGAAGCTGCGGACGAGATCGCTCGTCCAGAAGTGCATGCCGTGGAACGGCGTGTGGGGCGGCCGCCGTTTTCCGTGGAAGGGGAGATGGATGTGGGCGACGTCGATGTCCAGGTCCTTGAGAAAGCGGGGGAACAAGACCCTCTCTTCGACCGCCGGACCGGGTTCCATCCATCCATGGATGTAGAGGGCCATGGGACGGGGGCGTTCATCCAGGTGCCTGAAGATCCGCCCGCATACCTGGAGGTTCAGGGGGTATTCTCGGGCGTGGCGGCGCTGGTAGGCCTCGCAGAGGGGCTCGTGGGCGCTATCGAAGCGGAACTCCTCGGCCGTTATTTGCCGGCTCGTTTTGGACGCCGAGAGATAGACGTTCTCCGGCACGGGAGGTTCGGGAAAGGCTTTTTCGAGGGGGAGGTCGTAGTACTGCTCCAGGTCGCGCCGCGTGTCCTGGTGTTCTTCATCGGTTCCCTGGGCCACGGAAGACATGACGCCCATGACCCGGTCGATGGCGACGGCGATGGAAACGGGGATCGACATGGAACTGGCTCCTTGGGCGGGCGAAGCGTCCGCCGGTGTTTACGCCCGCAGCATAGCGTCCTGGGCGGCTTTTTCCTCATCCAGCGCGGAACCGCCCGGCCAAAGGGCCAGGACTTTTTTCCCGATCCGGGGCCAGGTGTCCTTGAGAAACCTCACCTTGGCGGCGTGTTCTTCGTCCTCGCGCTTCAGAAAATCCTCCGCGATGGCCTTCTCGGCCCGTCCGCCGACGAGGGGGATTTTCATTTCGATCAAAAGCTCCCCATCGCGGGCGCAACGATCGGGGGAAAGTTCGTCGATCTGGAATTCGCAGCGGTAGACAAAGCGCTCTCCCATGATCGAGTGGACGTCGTAATGCCCCCGGTGCGCCGTCCGGTCGTAGCAGAGGACGTGCTCGACCTCCGTCAAATCCTTGCGGAAAAGGTGCTGGACCACCCGGGGGATGCGGCTAGGGGCGTAGTACTTGCTCACCCGGCGGAAACTCTTTCCGTCATCGGTCCAGGCAATGACTTCCCGGCGTTCGATCTCGTGCAGCTTTCCCAGTTCCCGCTCCATGTCTTCGCAGGCGAAGGCGTATTCAAACTCGTCCCTGGGAATGTCGAAGACGTGCTTAAAGCGAAGGCGCATGGTCCTTCGGTCCCCTCTTCACGCGGCGCGGAGGATAGCTGGCGGCCAGGAGAAGGGGCCAGCGCTTTAGCCCACCAAAACGCCGGGATTGAGGATTCCCTTGGGATCGACAGCCTGCTTGGCCGCCAAAAGGGCTTTGGCGAAGAGCTCGGGGCGCTCTCGGTCGTACCAGGGGCGGTGGTCCCGGCCCACGGAATGATGGTGGGTGATCGTGCCCCCGAAGCGAAGGATCGCTTCCGAGGCGGCGGCCTTTATTTCATTCCATTGGGAGAGTTGGGAGCCCGCCCGGCCGGGGCCGATGACGGTGTAGTAGGGGGCCACACCGTCGGGATAGGCGTGGGTGAACCGGCAGGAGACGATCCCTTTTCCGCAGACTTTTCCAAGCGCCCCGCGCACGGCTTCCAGGATGCCCGCGTGGAATGCGTCGAACTTGTCCCAGGTGACGGCTGTCTCGAAGGTTTCGATGACCATGCCGAGGCACGCGAGCGCGTCCCGGAGGTAAGGGCCTTCGAGGAACGTCCGCCGCCAATTCCCGGCTGCCCCCTCCCGGTCTCCCCCCGAGCGAACGGTTGCCGCATCATCGGGGAACTTGCCCCCGTGAGCGCGGCAGATGTCGAGGGCGCGTTTCATGGCCGCTTCCGGCGAGTGATCGGCCGACTCGAAAGCGACAAGGAGGATGGCGTCTTTTCCGATCGCCGTTCCCGAAACCATCGCTTCCGTGGGGTCGAGAAGGCGGCAGTTCGTGGGAAAAAGGTCCGATTGGGCCAGATCCCGCACGGCGGCGACGGCTTCGCTGTAATCCGGGAATTTGATGGAAGTGCCGGCGCGATAACGCGGCCGCTCCTGAAGGCGTACCCAGGCTTCGGTAATCACTCCGAGAGTCCCCTCGGAACCGGCCACGAAGCGCTCCACTTGCGGCCCGGCCCCCGAAGCCGGAAGCCGCCGGGATTCAACGGCGCCCGCCGGCGTAATCATCCGTACGGATTCGACGAAATCTTCGATATGCGTCCGGTTCGTGGCGAAGTGGCCGCCCGAACGGGTGGCGATCCAGCCGCCGAGGGTCGAGAACTCGAAGGATTGGGGAAAGTGGCGGAGCGTCAGGCCCGATTCCTTGAGACCCGCTTCCAGGGCGGGGCCGTAGATTCCGCCCTGTATGCGCGCGGCGCGGGAGCGGGAATCGATTTCCAGAATCTTGTCCAGGTACCGGAGGTCGAGGGAAACGCATCCGGGCCAATTTCCAGCAGGCGGCTCGACCCCGGCCGCGACGGTCGATCCGCCGCCGTAGATCATCAGGGCGTAGTTCTTGGAACCGCACCAATCCATTACTTGCGAAATGTCGGCTTCGCTTCGGGGAAAAGCGACCAGATCGGGGGGATTAGAAAAATTCCGGGCGAGGCCGCGCACCACGTCCCGGAAGGATTTCCCGTAGGAATGCCCGGCCCGCTCGAAAGGGGAGGAATCGAAAATTGTCTTAAGGGATTCGGGCGGAGCGATGCGGGGCTTTCGGAGTTCGATCTCTTCGATTTTCGGAGGTACGATCTCGGCCGTCTCGATGCGTCCGAGCTGCATGGAGACCATCGCCTTCAAATTGTTCTTCCGGGCCCCATCGAGGGCTTTGGATTCGAGCCCCCATCCCCAGAAACTCCGCCGGTCTTCGCCCAAGTTTTTTTCCTCTTCAAACAGGAGGATTTACTTTGTATTCGCCAAAAGCCAATTCAAATAGGACTCGGCCCCTGCTTCGATGGGAAGGGCCACGAGTTCGGGCGTTTGATAAGGATGAAGCTGCCGGAAGCGCACCGCGATGGCCGGAACGAGGGCCCGGCGGGTTTTGATGATGAGAAGGACTTCCGATTCTTCGCAAAGTTTTCCCTGCCATTGATAGGTGGAGAGAAGGCCCGGGACTTGATTGACGCAAGCCGCGAGCCGTTCTTCGACGAGCGCCCGGGCGATGCGCCGGGCGTCTTCCGCGTTCGCGCAGGTGGAGAGGGCCACGCAAGCATCCATCTGCTGGTTCATTTTCCCCTCTTAACGAA
>JBFLVN010000296.1:0-4389 GCA_040758475.1 Bdellovibrionota bacterium | reverse complement strand
TGTTATCACTTTTTAAATGTAATTGGCTGCGTACCGAATTTGCGGATTCGGCATCCTTTGCTCCTTCCCTTTGGGAAAAAATTCAAAATCGACTGCGCCCATATTTGTAATAAAAACAGGAATGATTACTATTTGACGGTTTCTTTGTCTGCGATATGCAATGGTCCGGCCAGCAATGTGCCGGCAATTTCTCTGATTTCTACATTCCAATGAGCTTTTCCATCGTGTGCTATTATCGAGATTCTTTTCGCGGAAAATCCTTTTCCATGAGGTGTGGTAACGCAAGCACCAGCAGCCACTATTTTTTCCTCCCATTCCTTTGCTTGACCAGTCGCTGGATTTGGTAATTCAATCCCTTTTTCAAGTAGTTTTGATATGAGTATTTGAAGAAAAGCGTGCCAATTATCGTGATTATCAAATAGAAATGTTGGAAGTGAAATCTCTTTGAATATCACTAGCAAGCTTCGTCTCAAATCTTCGAGAGAAAATACTTTTGATATTTCTCGGATCATTGCATCAGTATCAGTAGTATTATAATGCTTTGCTATGATTTCAGTGATTTCGTAAAGCATTTGATACCCAATTTTCGATTTATTAATTTGAATATGGGCTATCCAATTGCAGTATAGATTTAGTATGGGGAATTTTTCTTTTTTGTTCCGTTTTTCAAGGATCTGCCGAACTTCCATCATCAGTTCAGTCACATGGGATTGGTTCAAATCGCCGCCTCCGCGAAGGCGCGCGATCAAGCTCTGGAGTTGTGCTTCTGGGCGAGCCATTTATGCGTTATCACCAAAAATAGATTGGATTGTCAAAGCCGAAGCGATGATTGCTAGCTGTACGTGCAGTGAGGATAATGACCTAACACCCGGTATGTACAGTAATGCTAATGATCTGACACATGACACCCGGCAGCACCCTCGCTAAGCGCTAGCTAGCCCTCGGAATACCCAATTTTCTTCGTAGCCCGCCAAAACGCCCTCTTCCGCCCGGCTTGGCCAGGCATCTTCCCTCGTCCTCCGGGTTATGGCGGATAGTCCTCCGTAGCTTTAGCGAAGGGGGAAGGCTTTCCCCACCGGGGAAGGGCATTTGGGGGATGTGGGAGCCCGGCCGGCCGGGGAAGGGGCCGCCGCGCAGTGACCGGGTTCGGGAGGGGGGCGGCTACCCCGCCTTCGAGGAAAAGAAGTGCTTGAGCCCTTCCACCTGGGCAGGGCCGTCCTTGAGGAGCCGCCGGCTGAAGAACAGGACTTCGAGGTTTTCGACCTCGTTCGTTTTGGGGTTGCGCCGGGCCACGATCTCATAGGCCAGTTCTTCCGATTCCTGCTCCGGGTAGGGCGGGCACTTGTCGATGTAGAGGATGTCGCCGGTCTCGTCGTAGTGGAACTTTAGCGCTTCCATTAGGCGGGCCTTTAATTCCCTGATGGGCCTTAGGACAGGTCCAGTTCGATCTGTTTGAAGTTCCCCTTGGGGAAGCGTTCGCGGACGCGCAGGATTTCGATGCCCACCACTTCGTCCCGTTCGTCGAAGTCCAGGATGACGCCAGGGCTCACTTCCTCGGATTCGAGCACCCGGGAGGCTTCGTCCAGCCGCAGGTAAAGGGCGTCGGTCTTTTCGTCGAAGTGGATTCTCATGGTCTTCGGGCCCTCCGGTCGAAATGGACGGTGACGATCCGCCAAGGGGCCGTCCGGGGATTATAGACCACCCGCAGAATCCGGCCACCGAATTCGCCAATGGGCAGAAGGGCGTGGACCAGGGTGTCATCGGAGGGGTCGGCCTCGCGCCACGCGGGAGAGGCGACCGTTCGCGCGACCCATTCCAAGGGAATCTCCCGCTCCACGATCACATCGGCCGCGTGCTTGGAGAGTTCGTAGGGGAAGTCCTCGAATTCCATGACACCTGACCCGGGCTCGCAAGGGGCCCGGAAATCAGGGTTAAGCAATCCCCGGGCCAATGGTCCCAATCCGTCTAAGTAATGGACATCACTCCGCTTTTTTGAAAAATTGAAAAAATGGGGTTTGTTGGTTTTGTATGGAATCCGAACAAAAAACCGTATAACCCCGTCTTTCGGCTTCTAAACATGTTTTAGGGAAGGTGGCGGGACTTCCCGCCCAGGGCTATGCTTTTCCGACAAGCCAAGAAGCAAAGAGAGCGGCCATGCCGAAGACCATCGCCATAACCACCCCCACGGGGAACGTGGGCCGGAAGCTCGCGGCCTATTACCCCGAGGTGCGAAAGCGCGGCATCCAGGTTGTCGTGATCGCGCGAAAGCCCGATGCGGTAAAGGCGTGGGCGGAGGCCGGGGCCAAGGTCTTCGCGGGCCGCCAGGAAGATAAGAATTTCCTGGCCGAAGCCACCCGCGGCGTGGATACGCTCTTCTGGGTAACGCCCAATTCCTTCGCCCCGGAGCTCACCATGCGGGAGGGCTACCGCCGCTTCGCCGACTCGGCGGCCCATGCCATCCGGGCGAACAAGATCGCCCACACGGTGCATCTCTCCGGGTTCGCCCACGTGAAGGACGGCGGCGGGGGGAATTCGCTTTTTGGCGCATTGGCCGACACGGAAAAAATCCTGGGCCAGGCGGTCGAAGATGTGCAACGCGAGAACCCGCAGGGAATCTATGGCATCACGCACCTTCGGGCCGGGTTTTTCTTCGAGAATTTCCTGGGGCAACTGGAGGAAATCCGGGACAAGGGGCGCTTTTTCCTGCCCGTGGACATGAAGCGGCGCATCCCCATGGTGGCGAGCCACGACGTGGCCGATAAAGTAGCGGCCGCCCTGATGGAAGAGCCCCACCGGGGCCGGGTCGTCCGGGGCGTGTGGGGCCCCAGGGACATGTCTTTTGGAGAAGTCGCTTCCTGCATGACGGAGGGGCTTGGGCGCAAGATCCGCCTCTACCGCCTCCCGCGGGCCATCATCCGTTTCCAGATGCTCCGGATCGGGCGCGACCCGCGGACGACCGACGCCCTCATGGTCACCTTCAAGGCCATTACGAAAGGAAAGGTCACGGCCGATCCGCCGCGGGACAAATCCAACACCACCCCCATGTCCTTTACCGAGTGGGCCGCCAACACCCTAAAGCCCCTGGTCGAAGGGCTCGACGGCGAAGTCTGCCCCGCCCGCGTCCAATACGAAGCGCCGTAAGGCGCTCCCCATGAAGATCCACCACCTCCGCAACGCCACGATCATTCTCGAAGCCGCTGGCGAGAAGATTCTCGTGGACCCCATGTTGGGAGGGAAGGGGACGCTGCCGCCCTTCTCGTTCCTTCGAAACCGGCTGGCGCTCAATCCAACAGTCCCGCTTCCCGCCAATGCCCCGGAGATCCTCTCCTCCGTCACGGCCGGGCTCATCACCCACTGCCAGCGGGGGCACAAGGACCACCTGGACGGGGAGGGGGTCTCTTTCCTTGCCTCTCGTGGCATACCGGTTTACGCAACGCCGGACGATGCCAAGTACCTCTCGCGCCGAGGGATAAAGGCGAAGTCGCTTCCCTTCAGCGTTTCGTCTGGCTTTTTCGGTGGAACGATCCTGCCGGTTCCGGCCACCCACGGCCACGGGTGGATCGGCAAGCTGATGGGGCCCGGAGTGGGTTATGTGATCCGGT
Organism: Bdellovibrionota bacterium; assembly: GCA_040758475.1. Classification (GTDB taxonomy): domain Bacteria; phylum JAGRBM01; class JAGRBM01; order JAGRBM01; family JAGRBM01; genus JBFLVN01. Next base: position 787 of record JBFLVN010000296.1, on the reverse strand, counting down.
TTCCCGGCGAGCCTGGCCTTTACCTGAGTGGCGATACGGTGTTGACCGATCGGGTCCGCCAGGTCCTTCGGGACGAAAAGCCCGGCGTGGCGGTCGTCCACGCGGGCGGGGCGCGATTGGACGTGGGCGCACCGATTCTGATGACGGTGGACGAAGTTTTGGAATTCATCCGGCTCTCGCCGGGAATCGTGGTGGCCAATCACCTGGAAGCGTTAAATCACTGCCCCACGACGCGCCAGCGGCTCCGCTCGCGCGTTGAGAGCGCCGGCCTCGCCTCCCGCGTAATGATCCCCGCCGATGGGGAGAGTGTTGGCCCCCTCTAAAATGTGCTATAATAGAACCGGTTTTTGTCCGCCCTCCGGCGATTGACCGGCGGACTCTACCCAGGTGGTCAGGTGGCCAACTCTTATGCCCCTCTCCCTTTGGGAGAGGGTGCCCGCAGGGCAGGAGAGGGCCCTCTTCCAGCGCTACGCGCCACCTTCCCCCAGAGGGGGAAGGGCATCGGAGGTACCCCAGATAGCCACATGGCCAACAAAAAAAGTTTGGCCACCTGGGGCCTACCCGGCTCGGCCTTGTTGGGGTGGGGCCAGGTACCCCAGATGGTCAGGTGGCCAACGAAAAAAACGACCCGCTCCGGCTTGACCCCCCTCCTCATCCACCATCTCCCGGCGCAAAGCCGCCGCCCTCTTCCTCAACAAGGAAGAGGGCCAGAGGGTCTCGCCCCCTTCCTCGGTTAGGAAGGGGGCGGCCGAAGGCCGGGGGATGGTTGCCAACTCCGCTTACTGGC
>JBFLVN010000295.1:0-4415 GCA_040758475.1 Bdellovibrionota bacterium | reverse complement strand
TTGGGGGAGGGGTGCCCTCGACTTTCATAAAATAAAAACGGCGGGGTGAGGGCCCGGGATCAAACAAGGGCACGAAAGAAATAAACGACATCAAGTCTCGTACTGATGCGTAACTCTACACGGCGTTGTAAGCGCCCAGGTTGATCCTCTTCATCCGAAGGATGTATTCGAAACTAAAGCCGGGCCACATGGTCGAGTTGGTGCCGTCTTCGTTGAGGTACCAGCTCTTGCACCCCGAAAGCCACGAGCTGTTTCGCATCCGATTCTGGAACGCCTCGAACTGGCGGTTCACCATATCGTCTTTGACGTCGTAGTACTTGAGGCCCCTCTTCTTGAGGAGCTTCGTGTACTTCGCCACGTATTCGTACTGCGCTTCCTGATAGATGAGCACCGACGTGTGCCCCGGCCCCGTGTTGGGCCCCATGATGAGCAGCATGTTGGGGAAATGGCTCACGCTCATCCCGTAGTACGCCTTGCGCTGGGAACCCCAGTGATCCGATAAACTGACGCCGCCCAGTCCCTTGATCTCGAACGGGTAGGCCGGCGCGCCGATGTCGTAGCCCGTGGCGTAGATGAGCACGTCGAGTTCGTGTTCCTTCCCATCGGCGGTCTTGATGCCCTTGGGAGTGATCTCCTCGATCCGGTCCGTAATCAGGTGGACGTTTTCCCGGGCGAAGGCGGGGAACCAGTCGTCGGATACGAGGGTCCGCTTGCAAGCGACCTTGTAAGTGGGCGTCAGTTTTCTCCGAAGTTCGGGGTCTTTGATCGCCTTGTTGAGGTTCTGCTTGTGGAGCCGCTCCCCGATCTCAAGCATTTCCGGGAACCACATGATCCCCGGCAAGGCCGTTTCCATCAGCCAATAAAGCCCGAGGCGCCGGACCTGCTGCGTCCACGGGTGCTTCGCCCAACGCTCGTGCTCGGCCGCCGTGAAGGAACGGTTGCGCTTCGGAAGCACCCAGGAGGGCGTGCGCTGGAAGACTTTCAAGTCCCCCACTTCCTTCGCGATGCTCGGGACGATCTGGATGGCCGATGCGCCGCTGCCAAGCACCCCCACCCGCTTCCCCTTGAGTTTCACTTCGGGGTTCCAGCGGGCGGAGTGGATCGCTTCTCCCTGATAAGTCTCTCGCCCCTTGATGTCAGGATATTTCGGGTGACTAAGCGCCCCCGTGGCGGGGACAAGGACGCGCGCCTCCGTCACGGTGCCGTCGCTCGTGGCCACCTGCCACGAACCCTTGGCCCCGTCGAAGTTCGCGCTGGTGACCTTGGTATTGAAACGGGTTTTCGGCCGCAGGCCGTACTTGTCGGCGCAATGCTCGATGTACTTCTGAATGTCGGATTGCTTGGAAAATGCCTCGGGCCAGTAGGGGTTGGGCTCGAAGGAATAGCTATAGAGGTTCGAAGGAACGTCGCAGGCGCAGCCGGGATAGGTGTTCGTCCGCCAGGAGCCGCCCACGTCGGGCTCTCCTTCGAAAATTACGAAGTTGTTTAGCTTGTGATTCTGGAGGGCGATCCCCACTCCCAAGCCGCCGAAACCCGCCCCGATAATCGCCACATCGACCTTGTTTGCCACCTTCGCCATCGGACGCTTCCCCCTTGTGCCTGAACTGGAAATGGAGCCCACCCTCGGCAATGCCGGGCATGGGTCAGGGAAAGACGATACCGTTTAGGAAAGTTATATCCGTATGACTGAAATCAGTGCGTAGGGCGCTTCGCACACGGAGGCGAGGAATCAGAGCCGTTCGTCTTCCACCCGCACGAGCACCGTCGCGGCGGTGAGGAAATCCTCTTTGGCGACGACCGGAAGGGCCTTCTGGACGAGTTCTTCCCGGGTCCGGTGGGTCAGGACGATCACCGGCACCCCCTCCGCTTCCGAGCGGAGGGGCTGGTGGATCTGGGCGATGGAAACCCCCGCGCTCCCCAGGTGGCCCGCCAGCTTGGCGAGCACCCCCGGCCGGTCCCGCACGGAAAACCGCAGGTAATAGGCGCTTTCGATCTTGCTCACGGGCCGCACGGGAATGCGGGCCAGGTTCGCTTCCTTCAATATCCGGGCGGGCGCCAGCGTGCCGCCGCTCATCAAATAGCGCGCGATGGCGACGAGATCGGAGACGATGGCTCCCGCCGTGGGATCGCCCCCCGCCCCCCAGCCGGTGTAGTGGGTCACGCCCGTGTGGGCCCCTTCGACGGCAACGCCGTTTAAGGCCCCGGAGATTTTCGCCAGAAGCGTTTCTTCCCGGATCATGACGGGGTGGACGCGAAGTTCCATTTCGCCATCCTGAAGGCGGGCGATGCCCAAGAGCTTGATCCGGTACCCGAAGCTTTTCGCGTGGGCGATGTCTTCCGCCGTGATCTTGGTAATTCCTTCCGTGTAAATCTGGTCGAAGGGAACGTGGGTCCCAAAGCACATGCTCGCCAGGAGCGCCAGCTTGTGGGCCGCGTCCACGCCTTCGACGTCGAAGGTCGGATCGGCTTCGGCGTAACCCGCTTGCTGGGCTTTCTTCAAAACGCCCGAAAAGCCTTCGCCCTTGTCGGTCATTTCCGATAGGATGTAGTTCGAAGTGCCGTTGATAATCCCGCGCACCGAAAGAATCCGGTCGCCCGAGAGGCCTTCCCGGATCGCACGAAGGACGGGAATGCCACCCGCCACGCTCGCCTCGAACCCGATGGGGGCGCTCCGCGATTCGGCGAGGCCGAAGATTTCCTCGGCGTGGGTGGCGAGAAGCGCCTTGTTGGCCGTGACGGTGGGCTTCCCGGCCGCGATCGCCGCCAGGACCGCTTCCCGGGCGACGGTCTTTCCGCCGATGAGCTCGATCACGATCTTGACCTTGTGGTCCTTGATCGCGTCGTGGAGTTCCTTGTGAAGATGGGCGCCTTTGAGGCTTTCGGGGAGTGCGTCCGCGTTTGGGAACTTCTTGTCGCAGACGGCGACGATCTTTAGTTCCGCCCCCACGCGGCGGCGAAGAAGTTCGCGCTCCTGGTGAAGGAGATTCGCGACGCCGCTCCCCACCGTTCCAGCGCCCAGAAGCGCGATGCCGATCGGCTCACTCATCGCCCGAACCTCCCTGCAAAGCTTTCTTGATGCCGCGCACCGCCTGGTTGATCCGGTGGCGGTTCTCGATCAGAGCGAAACGGACGAACCCTTCGCCGTTGGCGCCAAAACCCACGCCCGGCGAGACGGCGACCTTCGCCTCCCGGAGCAGAAGCTTGGAAAATTCCATGGACCCCATCTTCTTGAATTCTTCCGGGATGGGCGCCCAGACGAACATGGTCGCCTTCGGTGGCTCCACGGGCCACCCGGCGCGGTTCAGGCCCGTGCAGAGCCAATCGCGCCGCTGGCGGTAAGTATCGCAAATCTTCTCCGGCGTCTCGGACGAAGAATTGAGGGCGTGGATCGCCGTGATCTGGATGGGCTGGAAAATGCCGTAATCGAAGTAACCCTTGAGGCGGGCCAGGGCGTTCACGAGCTTTTCGTTCCCCACCACGAATCCCACGCGCCAGCCGGGCATGTTGTAGCTCTTGGACATGCTGAAGACTTCGACGGCCCGCTCCCGGGCCCCCTTGGCCTGGAGAATTGAAGGGGCCTCGTATCCGTCAAAGCAGAGGTCCGCATAAGCCAGGTCGTGAATGACCCACATGTCGTACTCGGCGGCGAAATCGATCACCTTCTGGAAGAACGCCCGGTCCACCACCTGCGTCGTCGGGTTGCTCGGGAAGCAGAGCATCATCACCTTGGGACGAGGCCACGACTTCTCGGTCGCCTGCTTCAAGTTCTCGAAGAAATCCTGCCCCGGACCGATGGGTACAGATACGACGTCGCCGCCCGCGATGATCACGGAATAGGTGTGGATCGGATACGTGGGATCGGGGACGAGCACCTTGTCGCCCGGCGCCAGCATGGCGAGCATGAGGTGGGAGATCCCCTCCTTCGCCCCGATGGTGACGATGGCTTCCTTGTCCGGATCGAGCTTGATGTCGTAGCGGCGATTGTACCAATCCGAAATCGCGAGGCGAAGCTTGTAGATTCCCCGTGAAACCGAGTAGCGGTGGTTGCGCGGGTTGTCGATGGCCTTGTGCAAATGCTGGATCAGAAAATCCGGCGGACGGTCGTCGGGATTCCCCATCCCGAGGTCCACGATGTCCTCGCCCGCCTTCCGGGCGGCGTTCTTGAGCGCCACGACTTCGGAGAGAACGTACGGAGGAAGGCGGGAGACTCTGTAAAAATCGTCGCTGGGCATAACACTACGAGGGGCCGAAAGCGCCCCGAACTCCGGGAAATCCGCCGGAACGGAGGGGGCATGCTACTACAGAAATTTTTTACCGGGAAACGGGCTCGAAGTCGCGCCAATCAAAGCCCAGCAGAGCACGCTTACGGCAAGGCTCCGAAGCATCCCTTTACTCATCTTCCTGCCGGACGCGGA
>JBFLVN010000294.1:0-4444 GCA_040758475.1 Bdellovibrionota bacterium | reverse complement strand
CCCCGCTCCGGTCCGCCCGGGACCGGATTCGGCTACTTTGAGCTCAAACTTATACCGGGCCGCGAACGATTCGGCCACCGCTGCCCTGATTATTTCCCGATGAACGCCCCGCTAACACCCGCAGTGACTCACCGCCAAGGCCGCCGCGACGGCGCAATCTTCTTCGTAGTAATCACAATCGAAATCGTACCCATCGGATGTCGAAAACCATTCGAAGCCGAAAATATCAGTGCATCGCTCCACGTCACACGAGGGGCAACTGGCGGCCGGGCTGCAAATGGCCGTGGCTTCCGAAGGATCGCATCCGCTGGCGGGGAGAAGAACGAGAAGAACCGTGAAGAAGCGAAGAGACCGGAGAAGAGGCATGCGCTACTCCCACCCGGCCGGTGGGAAAAGCGTTTCACGAACAGGATTAAAGGGTCATGGTTTCCTCATTAATTGCCGTTCACGGCGGCGGCTCCGCATCTCTCATCCCAATACTTCTCCGGGTTTCCCCTCCCGCTCGATCCGGCCGCCGGAGAGGAGAATGGCCCGGCCGGCCACGCGGCGGGCGAGTTCGTATTCGTGCGTGACGAGGACCATGGTCATGCCATCCCGCCGGAGTTCTTCGATCACGCGGACGACTTCCTCCTTCAAAGCCGGGTCCAGGGCGCTCGTGGGCTCGTCAAAAAGGAGGGCCTTGGGCTCCATGGCAAGGGCCCTCGCAATGGCGACGCGCTGCTTCTGGCCGCCGGATAGTTCGCCGGGGCGGGACTTCGTTTTTTCCGCCAGATGAACCCGGGCCAGGAGTTTATCCGCCCGCTCTCGGGCCTCCCCCCTCGAAACCCCGAGAACCCTTCTTGGCCCCAGGGCCACGTTCCGGCGGGCGGAGAGGTGCGGGAAAAGGTTGAACTCCTGGAAGACCATCCCGAGGGATTGGCGGACACGCCTTACTTCCTCAGCCCCTTCGGAGAGGCCCGGCACGAGGCGAAGGCCGTCCACCCGTATTTCTCCTCCATCGAAGGGGGTGAGGTAGTTGAGGCACCGGAGAAGCGTACTCTTCCCGGCGCCGGAAGAACCCACGAGGGCCAGGGTCTCTCCTTTGGCCACAGTAAAAGAAATATCCCGGAGGATTTCGGCCCCCGCATAACTCTTCGAGAGATTTTTGACCTCAATAAGCAAAGTGCACCTTGGCTTCGAGGAATCGCGAGAGCCTGGCGAGGGGCAAGCTGATGGCGAGGTAAAGCCCCGCCGTGAGGAGGCCCAGTTCCAGGTACGAGTAGGTCGAGGCGGCGTGAATACTGTACGCTTTGGTGAGTTCCACCACCGTAATGACGCTCACGAGGGAAGAGTCCTTGAGCATGGCAATGAAATCGTTCGTGACCGGCGGCAAGACGGTGCGAAGGGCCTGGGGAAGCAGAACGTACCGGAGCGCCTGCCCTCGCGTCATCCCAAGGCTTAGGGCCGCGTCCGTCTGGCCCCGGGGGATGGCGAGGAGGCCTGCCCGGTAGATTTCCGCTTCGGCCGCCGCGTAGTTGAATCCAAGGCCCACCACCGCCGCCACGAGGGCTGGAAGGCGCACGCCCAGGTTTGGAAGGCCGTAATAGAGAAGGAGAAGCTGGATGAGGAGCGGCGTGCCACGGACGATCTCGATGTAGGCGATGGCGAAACGGGAGAGAAGATTTCCGCCGTAGAGGCGGCAAAGGGCGATCAAGAGCCCAAGACCGATGGCGAGCACCATGGAAACAACGCTGATGCCGAAGGTCACCCCCGCGCCCGCGAGGAGCGCGGGGACGTAGCGCCACCAGGAATCGGGCCGCTCGGGGGCGGCGGGGGCATTCTTTTCACGTCCTCGGGGGGAGGCCGATTCTTCCGCGGCGGATGGATTGCTTCCAGGGATGGCGCTTTCCATCTCTATCGCAGAAACCTTGGAAAATTTTTCCGTTAGTGAGCGCCCTTCGGCCAAAAGCGCCTGGGAAGACGTCCAAAGATTCCAACGTACAAGGATGTCGTGGAGCGTCCCGTCAGCGATCATGGCGCCGAGGGCGCCGTCCACTTTGGCGAAAAGAGCGGCGTCCTCCTTCCGAATTGCAATGGCATAGAGCCCCTCGCCTACCGGCGGCCCCGCATCCTTGAGGCGCGGGTTCGGGTGGGCGTAATAAGCGGCGATGGGAAGGTCGAGGAGCACGGCGTCGATGCGGCCGGTGGCGAGATCTTCGTAAGGTTCCATCTGCCCCGGATAGGTCACGACCTGGACGCCGGAAACGCCGCCCAACATGTCCTGCGCAAGCGATCCGAGAAGGGTCCCCACCCGACGTCCCGAAAGATCGGAAAAGCTTTTAATTTTTAATTCATCCGCCCGGACGGTGAGTTGCTGCTGGAAAACATAATAGGGCCGGGTGAAGGCCACTTCAGCGGCGTGCTCGGGGGTGACTTCGATCCCGTTGATGACGATATCGCTATCGCCCCGGACGAGGGCCGGGATAAGGCTTTCCCAGGCGTTCTGCTGGAACTCGGGCTTTAGCCCCAGGCGTTTTCCAAGTTCATCGGCAATATCGACCTCGAACCCCACGAGCCGGCCGGGGTCCTTGGGGTCGTAGAACGTGTACGGCGCTCCCCCTTCGGCATCGCCCCCGTACCGGAGGGCGCCTCCGGTGGCGAGGGCCCGCGCCGGGAACAAGAGGAGAGCGGCAAGGAGGAAAAGCGGCCTCATGGGTGTGCCGCCGAGTGTATCGAAGGAAAGGAAAAAGGGGAAAGAGATTCCTGCGCTCTTACGTCCAGGCCCTTACTCGCCCGTCCCGGGCTTCGAGAAAATGTTCGATCGTCATGGCCGCGTGGATGAGCCCCACGTGCGTGTAGGCCTGGGGGAAATTTCCAAGGAGCATGCCCGTCGCCGGGTCCACATCCTCGGAGAAAAGCCCTACGGGATTGGCATATTCCAGGAGACGGTTGAAAAGGACCACGGCGTCGTCGAGCCGCCCGGCAAGGGCCAGCGCCTCCGCCCACCAGAAAGAGCAGATCGTAAAAGCGCTCGTCGTCTCCCCGAAATCGTCGGGGTTCTTGTAGCGGAGCATGAGGCCGTTTGTGGCCAACAATTTCTCGTAAGCCGAGAGGGTCGAAAGGAACCGGGGGTCCTTGGCGTCGAGGATGCCGAGCGTGGGCAGGAGGAGATTGGACGCGTCGGGGAATTGGCCGTCCAACGCCTGCGTAAAAAATCCAAGGGAGGGATTGTACCCTCGCTCCAGCACGATTCGTTGTTCATTTGCGGCGATGGCGTCCCAACGGGCGGCGAGGTCTTCGCGCCCGTAGCGGCGGGCGATGGCGGCCCCGCGGTGGACGGCCACCCAGCACATGGCGCGGGAAAAAGTATAGGCCCGGGGGTAACTCCTAAATTCCCAGATTCCCGTATCGAGAAGGGGCGCGGCCCGGATGGCTTCTTCCACAAGACGCTCGATGAGTGGGAAGAACGATTCCATGTCGGGATCGGGGAGCCGGTGATCGTAAAGGAGAGTTTCCAGGCAAAGAAGCATTTCGCCCATGAGGTCGTTCTGGCGCTGCTCGGCGGCGGCGTTTCCAATGCGAACCGGCCCGCAGCCTTTGAAACCGGCAAGATGCCCCAGGATTTCTTCGGGCAACGTGCGGTTCCCATCGATCCCGTAGACCGGCTGGAGGGGGCCGCTCTCGGCCACGTTCCGCAGGAAACGGATGAATTGCTCGCCTTCCGAAAGGTGGCTCAGGCGCCGCAAGGCCTCGACGACGAAAGCCGCGTCCCTCAGCCAACAGTGACGGTAATCCCAGGTCCGCTCCGTGCCGAGGGCTTCGGGAATACTCGTCGTAGCGGCGGCGATGATGGCCCCCGTGTCGTGGTAGGTATGGAGCTTGAGGCAGAGCGCTGAACGAAGGACTTCGGCCGCCGCGAAGTTGGGAAGAGAGCACGTCTTGGCCCAGGCCCGCCAGCCCGCGATGGTGATTTCCAGGTCCCGGAGGACGTTGGCCAAGGACGCGGGCGCTTCAGGCTTTCCCCAGGAGAGGACAAAATAGAGGGGCTCGTTCAATACAAAGGGCTGGCGGTTTCCAAGATAAGAAAGGGGCAGGTTGGTTTCGAGATGGACTTCCCCTCCGGGCCAGCGGACTTCAAGGCCCCCCGCCGCTTCTTCGAGATGGACTTCCGCCCGCGCATAGTCGGGGCGTGGATCGAAATCGATCGACAGCCGGGGCTCCCCCTGGAGAGGGCGCAGAAGACGGACCACTTGAACCGGAACCCGGACGCCAAGCCCCTCCGGAATCCGGGGGGCAAAATCAAAAAGCTCCCACTGGCAGCCGCCGGACGAAAAGAGCGTCCGCACGACGTTCGTGTTGCGGACGTATTGCATCTTCCCCGTGAGCTCGCCCCCGTCGGCCAGGACCCGGAAAACACCGCCGCGGCCATCGTCCAGCAAGCGGCCGAAAAAGGATGGGGAATCGA
>JBFLVN010000293.1:0-4460 GCA_040758475.1 Bdellovibrionota bacterium | reverse complement strand
AGCCACATCGCTATTAGCGAGGCGGCCGCCGAAGTGGATGCGGCCGAACTCCTTCTCCTTCGCGACATCGCCGAGATGCGGGCCTTTGCCGAAGCCGGCGCGCCCGTTCCCCTCGAATGCCGGGCCCGGTACAAGCGCGATTCGGCCTACGCGGTCACGCTTTGCGCCCGGGCGGGCCACCGGCTTTTCTCCAAAAGCGGTGGAAACGCCCTCTACGATTCGAGTCCCCTCCAACGGGGCTTTCGGGACCTTCACGCCATGGAGGTCCACGCCCTTCTCAACTTCGACAATTCGGGCGAGCAGTACGGCCGTATCCGCCTGGGCCTGCCGCCCACGAACCCGGTGATTTGAGGAGAGATTTCATGAAGCGCCTCGCCCACGTCGCGGTCTTCGTCTCGGACATCGATCGCTCGCGCAAGTTTTATGAAGAAGTCCTCGGCCTTCGGCACTCGGAAACCCATCCGCCCGAGGACCATTTCATGAACAAGGCCATGGGCCATACGCTCTGCTTCCTTAGTTGCGGAAACGTCCACCACGACATCGTTCTCGTGCAGCAGAAGGACCCCAAGACCGGCGGCGCCGTTCCGGTGGGAGGGCACCAGCTCGCCCACTACGCGTTTGAATTGGGACCGGATGAATCGCCCGAAGCCTTCGCCAAGCGACTTCGCGATAAGAAAATTCCCATCCTTTATGGTCCCATCCTCCATGACCCGGGCCCGGGCGGGGACGGGAGCTGGGGCGGGAACCGCTCGGTCTATTTCCGCGACCCCGATGGCCACGTGGTCGAGGTCTACAGCGGTATGGATACGTTCGTCGAGAACCGCGCCCGGTAGGCATTGGAGCTTTTTATGACCCCATCCCCCGTTTCCGAAAACCGCCACACGGCCCGGCGCCTTCGCACCCGGGCTCAGCTCTTGGATGCTGCCCGCGCCGTCTTCGCGAAAAAAGGCGTCGAAGCCGCCGCCATCGCCGACATTACGGAAGCCGCCGACGTGGGCTTCGGCTCCTTCTACAACCACTTCGCGTCCAAGGAGATTCTGCTCGAAGAGCTCATCGGGGAAACCATCGAGCGCCACGGCGCGGCCCTGGACGAGCTCACCGCTCCGCTCACGGACGCGGCCGAAGTCCTCGCCGTTTCCGTGCGCCACACGGTGCGGATGGTGGACCAGGACCCGGTGTGGGGGGGCTTCATCGTGCGCGTGGGCCTCGCCCACGTGCAGCTCGCCGCGGGCCTTGGGCATCGGCTTCGGCGGGACCTGCGGCGCGGCATGACGGAGGATCGCTTCCACGTCCCCAACCTGAACGCCACGCAGGTGGCCGTGGGCGGCCTCGTCCTGGCGACGATGCACTCGCGGCTCCTCGGCGCCGTGGGCAAGGACGCGGGCGACCTGGCGGCCGAAATGATCCTGCGGCTCCTCGGCGTTTCTGAAAAAGAGGCGGCCCAGGTTTCGCGCTTGCCCCTCCCGCCCCTCGAAAGGAATCCCTCGTGAAACTCGCGACATTCACCCATCAAGGCAAAACCCGCGTTGGCATCGTCCTGGAAGATCAGGTGATCGATCTCTCGGAAGCGGCACCGGAGCTTCCACGGACCATGCCGGAGTTCCTCGCCGCTGGGAAAAGCGCGCTCGAAGCCGCCCGCAAGGCGCGCGCGCCTGTCATTTCTCTTTCGGAAGTAAAACTCGAAGCCCCCGTCCAGCGTCCCGGGAAATTCCTGGCCGTGGGTTTGAATTACCGCGATCACGCGGAAGAAGCGGGGGAAAAAATCCCCGTCTTCCCCATGTTCTTCAACAAGCAATCCTCCTGTACCCATCCGCCTTATGAGCCTTTTTATCTCCCCAAGGTTTCGCCGTTCCTGGATTACGAAGGGGAACTCGGGTTCGTCATCGGAAGGAAATGCCGGTACGTCTCCAAGGAAAAAGCCCCCGAAGTGATCGCGGGCTATTTCGTCTGTAACGACGTCTCGGTCCGGGATTTCCAGATGCACTCGGCCACCTGGACTATCGGAAAATCCTTCGACACCCACGGCCCCTTTGGCCCCTGGATCACGACACCCGACGAAGTGGGCGACCCCCACGCCCTCGACATCGAGACGTTCGTGAACGGTGAACTCCGGCAGAGTTCCAACACGAAGAACCTCATCTTCAACTGCTACGCCCTCGTCGAATATCTCTCGAAAGCCTTCACCCTCGAACCGGGCGACGTGGTGAGCACGGGGACGCCAAGCGGCGCCGGCGCCCTTCGCAAGCCCCGTTCGTTTTTGAAGGAAGGCGACGTGGTGCGCGTCGAGGTGGAGCGCCTGGGGCACATCGAAGCCAAGGTGATCAAGGAACCGGCGGACGTGGCTTGCAGTTGATTCTCGTTTGGGAGGGCTTTTCGTGCTCGAACTCTATTACTACCTGAACTCGACTTGCTCCCAGAAGGTAAAGCTCTGCCTGGCTGAGAAGAAGCTCGAATGGACGGGCCGACACGTGAGCCTTCCCGACTTCGAGCAGCTAAAGCCAAATTATCTCCAGCTCAATCCGAACGGCGTCGTCCCTACCCTCGTCCACGACGGACGGCCCGTCCTCGAATCGACGATGATCAACGAATACCTGGACGACGTTTTTCCCGAGGTGGACCTGCGCCCCAAAGACCCCTACGAACTCGCCCGCCTTCGCGCCTGGAGTAAGCACGTGGATGATGTTGTCCACCCGGCCGTGCGCGTCCCCACCTTCGCCAAGTGGGCGGGGCGGGAGGCCAAGAAGCGTTCGGAAGAAGAACTCGAAGCCATCACCTGCCGGATGCCAAGCAAAGAGGCGGCCGAGCGGTGGCGGAAATCCGCCAAGGGGGAGATCGGCGAGGACGAAGTGGCCGCCGCCGTCGAAAAGCTGGAAAAGACCCTCGCCCGGATGGAAACGATGCTTGCGGAAGGGCCTTATCTCCTGGGCGAATTCTCGCTCGCCGACGTGAACACGTTTCCCTACATCCTGCGCATGGAGCATCTCTTTCTTGCGGACGCCTGGAAGGAAAAGCCCAAAGTCCGCGCCTGGATGGACCGGATGAAGGCCCGCCCTTCCTTCAAGGAGATGTTCTCCCTCAAGCAGGAGCCCTGGGCGTGAGCGACGAGATCGTCCTCTACGACGCGGTGGGCTCGCCGTGCGCGAGGCGCGTGCGGATCGTCCTGCTCGAAAAAAATCTTCCCTGGCGGACGCACCTTCTCGATTTGACGAAGCTCGAACAGAAAGCGCCGTGGTATCTGGAGCTGAATCCCAACGGCGTCGTTCCTACCCTGGCTCACGGGAAGCGCGTCGTTTACGAATCCAACGTCATTACCGAATACCTGGATCACGTTTTCCCGGAAAATCCCCTCTATCCCGCCGACCCTTGGGAGCGGGCCCAGGCCAAGATGTGGCAGGCCTTCGAGCTCGAAATGGCCAAGGAATTCCGGCCCCTCATGTACCACCGCGTCATCGGCCCCATGGAGCGGAGCAAAAAGCGCGAAGAGCACCTGGAGAGCCTCCGGAAATCCACCACGGACGAGGCTCACCTCGCCTGGGCCAGGAAGGTCTACGACGGGGAAGTGATTTCCGAAGAAGAAGCCGCCCGGCTCGTCTCGCTTCTCAAAGGAAGGCTCGCGCGGCTCAACGCGGTCCTCGAAGGCCGGGAGTTCTTGGTGGGGGAGGGATTCTCCATCGCGGACCTTTCGGTCCTCCCCCGCGTGGCCATGTATCCACTAGTGGGAATCCCCGTCACCCCCAAGGATCACCCTCACCTTCGCCGCTGGCTCGACGCCCTGGGGAAGCGCCCCTCTTTTGAGAAAAGCCAGATGCCGCGGCCCGCTTCTCCGACCATCCCCCGCTCCTCCGGAGCGCCCCCTTCCTAAGCGAGGAAGGGGGCGAGACCGTCTCTACCCTCTTCCTCTTTAGGAAGAGGGTGGCGGCGAAGCCGCCGGGAGATGGTCGGGAAAACAATTCGCCTTGACGGCCCCCGCCGTGGCTGGCTGTCATTCCCGGGGCAAAGGAATACCCATGATCTTCGACGCCGTGGCGAGCCGCACCCTGCCGGACCTTCTTTCGAACCGCGTGAAGGACCGGCCGGAGAAGACCTTTCTCACTTTCATCGACAAGGACATGAAGACGGCGGGGAAGTACACCTACGCCGAGCTGGATGTTCTCTCGGACCGGGTCGCGGCCTATCTCCAAAAAGTGGGGATCAAGAAGGGGGATTTCGTCTGCCTCCACATGCCCAATGTACCCGAGTTCCTCTTTTCCTGGATCGGGATCGCCAAGGCCGGGGCCGTCATGGTGGCGACGAATTTGAAAAGCGCCCCCGACGAGATGGAGTACTACCTCACCCACTCGGAATCGAAGGTGCTTCTCTCCCATACAGATCACATGGACTCCGTAGAGCCCATCCTCGGGAAAACCGGCATCAAGGAAATCGCGCTGGCGGGAGATTCTTCCAAGATCGGAAAGCGGACC
>JBFLVN010000292.1:0-4472 GCA_040758475.1 Bdellovibrionota bacterium | reverse complement strand
ACGGCGGCGCGGGCGTCTTTGTCCGCCTCAAACGCGCGGAAGGCGTCGGCCAGTTCCTTGGCCGTCGGCGCGTCCACGGCGTTCTTGGCTTCCGGGCGCGAGAGGATCACCGTCGTTACCGGGCCCGATTTCTCAACTCGAAGAGCCATGGCTTGCCTCCTTCTCCATCAAAACGATCTCTTCCCTCGCGGGTAAGAGCCCCTGAAGTCCTTCGGCGAGCTGCCCCATCGTACTGGTGGCCGCCGCTACTTCCTCGCTTACTTGCGCGTGATCGCGCGTGAGTTCGAGAACCTTGGAAGTCCCCGCCGAAATGTGTTCCGTCGCCGCCGCTTGCTCGTCGGCCTGCCTGGCGCTTTCGGCCAGCATCTCGCCCACTTCTTCGACCGTTCCCCGGATCGATTCGAGGGCCGTACGCGTCTGGTGGAAGACTTCCCGGAACTTGCGGGCCCGCTCTTCGATCCGGCCGACGGCATCCTTCGTCACGCCCACCTGCCCACGCACATCGTCCACCGCCTGGCGGACGAGGGCGAGGCTCTTGTCGGATTGCTCGGCGAGCTTGCGCACTTCTTCGGCAACGACGGCGAATCCCCGCCCCTGGTCCCCGGCCCGGGACGCTTCGATGGCCGCGTTCAGGGCGAGAAGGTTCGTCTGGGCGGCGATCTCCTGGATGGAATCGACAAGACCCACGATGCGCGAGGAAAAATCCTCGAGCTGCGCGACGCTTCCAAGCGATTGACCCACGGCTGAATCCACCTGCTCGACGCCGCTTTCGAGGGTACCGACGAGCCCGCCGATCCGGCGGCTCTCTTCGCCGGCTTCACGCGTTCGCTCCACCGTCGCCCGGGAACGATCCGAGAGGGACCGGGCCGAAGCGGCCACCTGCTCGGTCGCCGCGGCGATTTTGCCGGATTCCCCCTTGGCCTGCTCAGCGCTGTGGGCGAGGGTATCGGTCGCTTGCCGGATTTCCCGCACGGAAGAAGCCAGATTGACGGACGCCTGCGCGAGGCGTTCCCGCGAAACGTTGGCTTCCTGGACCGCGCCGAAAAGCTTGTGGCGGACGTGGAATTCCTTCTCCTGGGTTCTCGCGAAAACCTCGACGGGCACGACGACGAAACCGACGGAAACCACGAACAGGCCCTGGAGCAGGACCTTTCCAAGGACGGACCACCCATAGGCCCCCAGGATCAAATCGAGGGGAATGTGGGAGACGCAAAGGAATACGAAAAACAGGCGGCGCTGCGTACGGTTCATGGGCAAGATCACCGGTATGGTGATGATGTGCAGGAAGATCACGACGGCATGGACGGAGGTATTTTCATAACCGAGCCGGTAGTACGTAAAATCCTGGAAAAAGAAATACAGGCAGGCGTCCGCCCAGGCCAGCCAGGGAAACCAGCGGCTCTTCGGCATGGCGGAGGCCAAGAAGAAGCCCAAAAGCGGGAAAAGAAGCAGAATCCCGCGAGCCAGCAGGACATTTCCCAAGGAGGCGATCTTCAAGGGATAGAGGCCAAGAAAGACGACCCCCGCGTCCGCGCCCACGAGCGCGGTCCCCGAAAGAACGCCGACCCAGCTCAAAATCCTTGTCCGCGCCGGATACTCGGCGCGCAGGAATTCCTCGTAGGCCCGGGCTTCGTCGTGGAGGGATTCGGGCATAGCCTTGGATGCCTTGCCCGCCAGACCTTACTAGAGAACCGGGCCCAGGTGGAGTGCCAAAAAGAAGCGGCCCCTTGCCAATGCCCCTGCCGCCGCTAACGCTTCCCTCCCCGGGAAAGCCGGGGCGCAGGAAGCTCTCATGTCTCCTCTCGAATGGATCGTGGCCAGCAGCATCTTGATGGCCGCCATTTCGCTCACCGGCGCCGGGGCCCTGGTCGTGGGAGAACTAACTCTCCGGCGGCTCATCCTCCCCCTCGTCGCCTTCTCGGCGGGAACGCTCCTGGGCGGAACGCTCTTCCATCTCATTCCCGAGTCCATCGAAACCCTCGGGAACCGCATCTCGGTCTACATCGTCTGCGCCGCGGGCTTTACGGCCTTCTTCTGCCTCGCCCAGTTCCTCCACTGGCATCACTGCCACGCGACCCAGGAAGAGCACAGCGACCACAAGCACCCCGTCTCCTACTTGATCCTGCTGGCCGACGGCCTCCACAACCTGCTCGACGGAATGGCCATCGCCGGAAGCTTCCTGGCCGACGAGCGGGTGGGGCTCGCCGCGCTCCTCGCCGCGGCGGCCCACGAAATCCCGCAGGAACTCGGGGATTTCGGCGTCCTGCTCCACGCCGGATGGAGCAAGAGCAAGGCCCTCTTCTTCAACTTGTTATCGAGCCTCACGTTCCTCGTGGGTGCCCTGATCGTCTACTGGCTGGCGCGGGGGATCGACACGGCCTGGCTCCTCCCCTTCGCGGCGGGGAACTTCCTCTACATCGCGGCGGCCGACCTCGTGCCCGAAGTGCGGCGGCACCCCGAGATCAAGACGAACGTCGTCCATTTCCTGTGCTTCGCGGGAGGGCTCGCCCTCATGCTCGCCGTACGGATGGGTTTCGAGGGATAGCTATCGTTTCCGGGATTTGCGTTCCCGTTCCGTCGGGGCGATCCCCCGTCCGAGAGCCCCCAAGATCGCCGTCACGCGCTCGTCGATGCCTTCCCCTTCGGCGCGCCGGAGTTCCTCGCGGACGCCGCTGGCGATGTCGCGCACGTGGCGGATGACGCCCGGAACGCCGCTCTCCTCGTAAACCGCCCCCAGTTGCCGCCGGGTGATCTGGGAGACGACCTCCGGCGCGACCGTCTCCCGAAGGAGGCGCCGCGTGCGCTCGGCCGCCTCTTCCTGGCGCCCCTCCGCAATCATATCCCGGATGGCGTCCAGTTCCCGGTTGGCCCAGTAGTGGGCGATCCGCTTGCGGGAGAGATAAATAATGACCGCGGCCACGACGAAACCGGCCAGGAAACCGATGCCGAGCTCCATCCAGCCAAACGGCGCTTCAAAGGGGCGGAGCATCTAGCGCTTCCTTGCCAGGAACGAACGGGCCGCCTCCCAGACGAGTTGCCGCTCGGCGAGGACTTCGAGCCCCGCCTCGCGCATCCCGTCCCGGTACTCGGGCCAGGAAAAGGCGGCCTCGCGGGGATGGGACGTTCCAAAAAGGCGGTCCTGCATACGGACGGCCGTTCCGTGGATTTCCTCGTTCAAGAAGACGCCGCCGGGGGAAAGAACCCGGGCGATCTCCCGAAGCCCCTCCCGCCACGCGGGAACGTGGTGCAGGATGCCGAAAACGAACACGGCGTCGAAGCTACCGTCCGGTTCGTCGATTTTCGTAATGTCCCCCACGCGAGCCTGGGCTCCGGGAATCCCGCGCTTGTTTGCCCGCTCGACTTGCTCGGGCATCAGGTCGAAACCCACGAGGCGGGAGGGCTTGAATTCTTTTTGAATGAGTTCGAGCCCGTACCCCGAGCCGCATCCGGCGTCGAGAATCTTTTTGCCTCGGAGATTGATCCCCGCTTCGGAGAGCATTTCGACGAATTTGGGAAACTCGAAATTGCGCTGAAGGGCCCGGCGGGCCGGGTTGTTCATGGCCAGAAATTCAATGGTATTTAGACGTGCCATTGGGTGAATCCTCCCCAAACTCCTCCCACCATACCACGGGCGCCTTGCCGCAGGGCCGAAGCGATCCATTGTCTGGACAGGGCCAAGGGGCGCGCCCTTAACCCCTTGAAATCATTCGCTTGTTCTCGAAGAAAGTTCTCTACCCAAGCCGCTGGCGGATGTATTCCCCCAAGCGGGCGATACCCTTCATGGATTCGGGAACGATAGGCGCGAAGAAATGCCAGACGTGCACCATCTCTTCCCAGGGTTCGAGCGTCACGTCCACGCCGGCTTTTTTCGCCCGGTCGGCAAGCCGCAAGGAATCATCGAGCAGGGTTTCATGCGTTCCCACGTGAATGAGCATGGGCGGCAATCCCGAAAGGTCTGCGTGAAGCGGGGCCGCCAGCGGCGTCTGGGGGTGATGCTCAGCCAGGTAATAAGCGGCCAAACGGTCGAGGCCGTCCTTCTGCACCATGGGGTCCACGCCCGCTTTCGAGGTCATGGATTCCCCCACGCCCTCCAAATCCACCCAGGGGGAGAGGCACACGGCCCCCGCGGGGAGCGGGATTTTCTTGTCGCGGAGGGCGACGAGCGTCGCGACCGTAAGGCCCCCACCCGCCGAATCGCCGCCAATGACAATCTGCTCCGGATCGGTCCCTTGCTTCAAAAGCCATTGATAGGCCGAAACGGCATCTTCCACCGCCGCCGGGTGGGGATGCTCGGGCGCAAGCCGGTAATCCACCGAAAGGGCCCGGGCCCCGGCCGCATCCGAGAGGTACGAAATCATGTGCCGGTGGCTCTCGACGCTTCCGAGGCAATAACCGCCTCCGTGGAGATAAAAGATCGTCTTATCGCCGCTCGCCCCTTCGGCCGTGACCCATTCGCAGGAAACAGGCCCGGC
>JBFLVN010000291.1:0-4473 GCA_040758475.1 Bdellovibrionota bacterium | reverse complement strand
CCCAGCGGACGCTGCGGGTCTGCCCGCCCGCGGCCGAGGGGGCCGCCCGGCGAAGGCAGGAGAAATCTGTCTGGCTATCTGGGGCATCTGGGTCACCTGGGTATGGGGGAAAACGAAAGACGGGATGAACGGGTATGGACGAGCGGAAGGAAGTGAACTGAACCCAATTATACAGCAGAGCGCCGCGCGGACCAAGTTAAAAATGGTTTAAAAATCGAGCTTGCGCGGACCGAACAATCATGATATATGGAATTTGTTCGGTAACTGAAAGGCCGACCCGGAGGTCCCCCGATCATGGATTACGCCGAGGACGTATTCAGCCTGAATTTTGCCCGTCCCGCCGCGAATGGCGCGGCGGCGCCCAGTCGGGCCATCTATTGCGTCTACGGGCTCAAGGACCAGGAGTTAATCCTGCTCTACATCGGCCGGGCCGAGATGCCTTTCGACCGCTTCGAGGCCCATCTAAACCAAGGCAAACTGCGGGAAATCCGGCAGAAGGGCTGGTCGATCATTTTCACCGTGGCGGACGTCGGCGGCTATTCGAGCGGCCAGGTCGATCAAATCGAGGCCGCCCTGGTCTTCAAGCACCAGCCGCTCCTCAACACGCGGCACAAGGATTCCTTCGATTATCCGGGCACGTCCGTCGGCATCCGGGGCGTGACCCCGTTGCTCAACCGGCGGTTTACCGTGGGGAAGCGGCTGCCGCTTAGAACGGCAGCTTGATCTTGCTCTTCTTGCCCCCGGTGGGGAGGAGGGAGTTGGCGGCGCCGCCGCCCACGGGGAAGCTTCCGGCTTTGAGGCGATTGGAGAGTTCGTCTCCGATGCCCCCAAAGCCGCCCATGAGGCCGTCTAGTTCTTTCAGGGGTCCGCCCACTTTGGCGAAGATCTGATCTTTTAGCTCTTTTTCGAATTTGGCGATCAAATCCCCAAGCAGCCGGTCCACGGCCTGCTGGAGGATTTTGTCGAGATCGCTCTTTAATTCGAGATCGTACTGCTTGAGCGTTCCCCGGACCTTGGCTTCGAGGGCGAAGGAATTAACGCCCTCCAAAGCTGAGGCGATGGCCTTGGCGACGGCATTATCCTTCTTGAAGGGGGCCGAGAGCTTGAGAGAGCGGAGGTTGGCCTTGATGGTGGCGTTGAGGTTCTCGCCTTCCAAAGTCCCGTCCAGGACCGCATCCGTAAGAGCCCCTTCAAGTTGGATGGGCCAATCGGCGCTATCCGAAAGGCTCATGGAAGCCAGCTTGTAGCCCTTGAGTTCCAGGCGGACATTGTCCTTGGGCTTTTCGGGGCTCACCCGGTTCATGGAGCCGTTTAACGTGATGGCGTCCATGCCTTTGAGTTTTTCCGCCGCGAAGGCGAGTTTGAGCGGCCGGCCCAGGATGGGCTGGTCGGAGGTGATGTCGGTGATCTCGCCGGAAAATTCCCCGGCTTCGAGTTCGACGGATACTCCGGCCTTGCGGACGAGGAAATCGGGCAGGGGCTCTTTTTCGGCAAATTTTACGTCCACGCCCTTGGCCCGGGCGGGCTTTTCCACTTCCACCTCGCCCTTCTTGTCCTTGGCCTTGTCCAGCATGGGCTTGAGGCGCGCGTGCCAGATGAGGGCCTGCCGGGTCCAATGGGCGATCTTGGGCCCCAGGAAAATGCGCGTCAGGTTGGCGATCCCCTTGGGCGAGAGGCCGTATTTGTCCTTGAGGCGCTCGATGTCTTTGAAGGGGGCGTCTTTGGCGTCTTTAACGAGCTTTTGAAGTTCACTGACTTTGTTTTCCAGGTCGCTCTTGGCCTTCTTGATGGCGTTCAGGTCTTTGTCGATGTCGGCCTTGAGCTTTTGAATGTCTCCCGCCACAGCAAGGGCGCCCGCCGCGCCGCCTTTCCCGCCTTTTTTGATCTCGTCGGCTCTCTTTTTGTACTTCTCGAAGGTTTCCTTGTTCGGGAGTTCATCCAGGCGCTTTTTCCACCCGGTCTTCTCCGCTTCGATCTGTTCCTTGACCGAGTTCACGATTTTCAAGGATTCCAGGTCTTCGCTTTCAAGG
Source organism: Bdellovibrionota bacterium (assembly GCA_040758475.1). GTDB lineage: Bacteria > JAGRBM01 > JAGRBM01 > JAGRBM01 > JAGRBM01 > JBFLVN01. The sequence continues at coordinate 2,443 of JBFLVN010000291.1, read as the reverse complement.
AGTTTCTTGACGTCCGGAACTTCAAACGAGGGGATTTCGAGTTTCTCGGCCGTGTCCTTGGCGAATTCCTTGATGGTGCTCGATTCACCCGCCTTTTGGGGCAGGGCGCCGGAGGTCTTGCGGGGCGTGCTGAACTGGACCCCTTCCACGGCCATCTCTTCGATAATCGCCTTGCGGCGAAGGGCGTTGAGCGCGTCCAGGCCGAAGGCGATTTCCCGCACTTCGACGGCGTTTTCCATGGGTTCGTCCGGATTGGTCACTTCGAGTTTGGAGAGAGTCACGCCGAGAGGGAGGAACGTGACGTCCGCTTGGGCGAGATCGACCTTGGCGCCCACGAAGAAGGCGCCCGTTTCTTCGACGGCCCATTCGGCCCACGTATCCACGAAAAAGTACCAGACCGCCCCGATGAGGGCGGTGAGGCCCACGAAGGCCGCGAGGCCGGGCGTGCGAATCCACTTCTTCACGAGCTACGCCACCCCTGAACTTTTTCGTAGATACCGTAAAACTTGGTCGCCTTGAGCCACGTCATGAGGCGCGTCTTCTGGACCCATTGCAGGATGTTCTCGCGGTATTTCTTGATCAGTACGTTCGAGGCGAAGTAGGCCGGGACAAAAAGAACGATGGAGACGATCAAGCTTCCCATGACGACCGAGTTGTTAAAACGCTCCACGCGCCAGAGGGTCTGGTTGTAGAGGGCGGTCCAAAGGCCCCGGAGCCCTTCGGCGGTGAGGGCCGCAAGGCCTACCTGATGGAAGAGAGGATCGAGAGCGAAGGCGAGCAGCGAAAAGGCGGCGGTCCCGAGGGAAAAGGCCGAGAGATTCACCCGCAGGACGAGCACGAGCAGGAGAACGAGAAGATTGTGCAGGGCGAAGAACGGCGTGAAGCCCGCCACCATGGAGAAACAGAGGGCAAGGGAAATCTGCCCCGGATCGGTTTCCGAGTTGAGGACTTTGAGAAGTTTGGCGAGCGCGGTAAGCAAAGAGCCCCTTCCCCGATTCTCCTGCGGACGGCCCATCTTAGGCCGCCGTGCCTCAAGTGCAATGGGGGTATTTAAAGGGATTAGAAGTCGTAAACGAAGGTGACGGCCGTGGTCGTATCGTCTTCTTTTTTCCCGGCGGCCACTTCGCTCTGGTGCCGGTAGGTGAACGTCGCTTTCATGGAGAGCTTGTCCGAAACCTTGGCTTTGAGGGCGCTTATGGATTCGACCACCACGCCGCTCGGGGTGTTCGGCTCTTCTTCGCTCGCAACGACGCTCGCGTCTTCATTAAAGGTTGCGTACTGGCTGATCACCCATTCCAGGGCCATGGCGCCGCGGCCCGCGATGTCGTGCTTTTCTTCTTCCTGGGCGGTTCCCCTGGCCGGTTCGCTGTGGCGGCCCGCCGGGCCCGCTTCCAGCTTGAGTTTCAATTTCTCTTCGTCGATGACCTTGAAGCCGTAACCGGCTGATTCGGTCACTTCCCACTCGGCGCCACCGAGCTTGTCGTTCAGATAGGTTCCAAGGATGAAGAGGTACTGGTGCTTCGAGATGCTCCAATCCGTCCGGCCGTCGGCCGTGAATTTTCGTGCGGTCGTCCTCTTTGCTTCCACTACCGGAGGGCCTGGATCGATGACGACGGTGCTACGGGTGAAAAGTGCGGTACCACCGGCCTTGAAGGTCAAATCCCCCTCCGTTACCTCCCCTTTCACGGCGCTGTTGATGGATTTGCTCTTCGTATTGCCCGTGGAGAGCGTGAGTCCGAGTTCGGCGGAAGCCTTCCAATTGCGGGGCGGCGGAGGAGGGGGCTTCTCCGGCAGTTCCGGTTCGGGAGGCGTTTCCACCGGAGTGGCGGCCGGCGCTTCGGGAGGAGACGCTTCTGGAGCCGGGGTTTCCTGGGCCAATCCGGCGGATGGGGAGAACAACAAACAAGCTACGATGGCGAAGAACCGGAGCGTTCTTTTCATTGGAAGACCTCTTTTAACGTCCCCGTCTGTCAGGAAGCGCGACGCTATAGAAGTCCCATCTGCCTGTCAAGGGAGAGCTTTTCTTGGGTCCGGCCGTCCCCTCGAAGATGGCGGACTTCGATCTTTTTTTGATGGAGGGCGGGGGTGATGAGGAACCCCCGGTGGCAGCGATTCGGGTCTTCCTCCGCGCACATAATGGTGGTGGTGCTTTCCTTGGCCAATTCGAGGAGCCGCTCGATGCCGTCCTTGAAGAGCTTCGACCCCGCAAGTTTCCAGTAATCGACTTCTTTCTCGGATTTGTAGAAGGACTTCTCTTTTGGGCGCCCGCCGAGTTCCGCGCCCAGGAATTCGTACCGGATTCCAGCTTTGGCGAGAGCCTCTTCCAGGTTCTTCTTCGAGAAATGAGGGGTAAACCGGGAAACCGGATGGGAGCGGACGTCCACCAGCAATTTGATTCCGGCGTCCTGGAGGAGCTTTTGGAATTTCTCCCAGGAATGATTGG
>JBFLVN010000290.1:0-4511 GCA_040758475.1 Bdellovibrionota bacterium | reverse complement strand
TAAATTAAAAGGCTATGGAGACGCGGGGCGTCATTAATGTTGGGGCAGGGGTGGTTCTAAAAGGATTCAAACGGCGGAGCTTATATAGTCATTCCGCCATAGGGGGGATGCCCGTCCGGCCCGTTATGGCCCACAGGTGATAGGTCAGGGCCGCTTCCTTCATTAAGGCGGCCGGGAAGCCCGATACGAAGGCATTAAGCCCTGTCCTCATGATCCCGCAGGCGTCGTGGCGGCCGAGGCTCACAAGCTCCCCCCGGTCGTTAAAGGAAGGAACGGGCGGCGGCGGAAGCCCCAGGGCCCGGGCGGCGAGGATCTCGCCGGCATAAGTCCCCACGTCGGTGGCCCACATGGCTTTGGGAAGGAGGGGCTTATCTGCAGAGGGGGGCGTAAAGGCCGCCGAATCCCCTCCGGCGAAGAGTCCAGGGACGCCGGGGACGGAGAGGTCCTCTTCGGCTTCGAGGCGCCCCGTGGTGCCGAAACGGATTCCCGGCAATCCCCCCGGCAGTCTCGCCCGGACGCCGGCGCACCAGACGAGGAGGTCGAAGAAGACGGACTTGCTGCTCGCCAGGACGACTTCGTCCTTCCTTACTTCAAGGACGTTCGCCCCCGCGCGGACCTGGACGCCCAAATGCTCCAGGGCTTTGGCCGAGTAGGAGGATTCCCGTTCATCCCCGAGGGGGAGAATCCGCGGGGCGGCTTCGAGGAGGGTGAGGGTGAGCTTTTCGAGTTCCCGCTCCCGGCTCGCCTCCGCGATTTCGGCGGCGAGTTCCACGCCCGTAAGGCCCCCACCCACGATGGCGACCCGCCCTCCCGGCGGCAGGGCTTTGAGGGCGTGCCTCATCTTCTCCGCGTCGTGGAAGTTCGAAAGGAAGTGGGAATGCTCCCGGACCCCCGGGATGCCGTAATCGGAGGGAACGGCGCCGGCGGTCCACAGGAGGTCGTCGAAGGGGATTTCGTATTCGTGGGAGGGGGTCTCGACGAGGATCGTGTGGTGCTGGAAATCCACTGTTTCGGCGCGCCCCACGGCCAGTTCCACCACGGAGCCGTTAAACAGGGGCGCAAGGGCGTACCGGACGGGCCGTTCCCGGACACAGCGCTCGTGGAGGCGGCAGCGGTCGGTAAAGAAGGGTTCTTCCGAAAGGAGCGTCACCCGGACGCTGCTATCCGCGGGAAGACGGTGGGAAAGAACGGCGGCCGCGTGGAGGCCGGCATAACCGGCGCCCACGATGACGATCTCGCGCCTCTGGGGGAAAAGGGCCATCGGGGGTCAGGCGTATCCGGCGGCGGCCTTGCCCTGCCAGGCGAAGACTTCTTCCAGGAGCTGGGAGAGGATTTTCGCCGTCGCCCCCCAGATGGTGACGCCGCCTACGCGGAAGAAATGGACGGGATAGGGCCGCCCGCGCCACTCGTGCTCGCGCTTCAATTCGTAGACGGCGGGATCGACGAGGCGCGACAAGGGAATTTCGTGGAGCCGTTCGATCTCAGCGGGGTTGGGGGAGAGTTCCTCGAAGGAGGAGACCCACCCCACGTAGGGGCTTACGACGAAGTCCGTGACCGTCGTGATGTCGTCTAATTCGCCCAGGAGATGGATGCGCGAGGGGGGAAGGCCGATTTCTTCCTGGGTCTCCCGCAGGGCGGCCTCCAGGGCGGAGGAATCCTCCGGGTCCACCTTCCCCCCGGGGAAGGAGATTTCCCCCTTGTGCCGGCGAAGGTTCCGGGTGCGTTCGGTAAAAAGGACGTGGGCCTCGCCCCCGCGCTCGAAGAACGGGATGAGCACGGCCGCACGCCGCTGGCTTCCTTCGGGCTCGATCCGGCGGCCTTGGCCCCGGGCGGCTAACTGGCGTTCCAAAAGGGACTTAATTTCGAGGGCAGGAGCCATGAGCACCGCGGGAAGGAGACTTTATTAGAAGCGGCCCGCGCCCCCAATATAAGGCCTCCGGAGCGGGGCGCAAGCGCGAAAGCTCCTTGACTGCGCCGCCCCGGGAAAACATGGTAAGTTTGGAAATCGCGGCCGCCTCCCGGCGGCGAACCCGAGCGCCCGTAGCTCAACTGGATAGAGCAACGGCCTTCTAAGCCGTAGGTTGTGGGTTCGATTCCCGCCGGGCGCGCCAGTTTTCCGATTGCCTCATTTCCGCGAGCACCTGAAACGGTTTTCTCAAGTCGTACCGGGCAGTTGCGCTATCCCATCTTGGGTTCGAAAGCAGCTTTTCGAGGAGTTCCCGCTTGTCCCTGGGGCTTCGGGAATTCCAGAGTGTTTTCGCCTTGGTAGCGAGTTCTAAAATCTTTTGAGCCGTTACGAGGTAAGCCCCATCGTCCCGGGTGTTTGAGGAAACGGCTTCTTCCAGCCGCCTTCGCTCCGCTTTGATCCTCTCGATTCTCCGCTTGTAGGCGGCTTCATCCAGGAGGCCGCGCTTAAAATCGTCGTAAAACTCATCTTCCTTGCAGGAAAGAGCGTCTAATTCTCTCTCCGCTCTAGCGAGTTCTCGTTTCCCTTCTCCCGCCGCCTTCTCGTGCGTCTCGCTTAGGTAATCGGCAATTTCCCTGGCTTTTTCAGGGGAAAGGCGGATGGCATCTAAAGCCCCCTCGAATTTCTCCAAAATCTCCCCTTCCGTGGCGTAGGAGAGCCGGGGGTGTACCCCTTTGCCGTTGGCGCAGCGGTAGTAATGATAAACGATCCCGCTTTTCTTGGTCTTGGGGTCGTAGGTGATCCGGCACCCGCATTCGGCACAGAGGAGCCAGCCCGCAAGCGCCGCGTCTCTCTTCCTCTGAATGTGGGCGGGTTTCTTTCCTACCTGCTGGATTTCTTCCCATTCCCTCTCGGTAAAAACAGTTTCGTGCTTTCCCTTGTAGAGGGTTTCTCTCCAATAAAACTCCCCCTTGTAGAAAGGGTGCTTTAAAGTTTCTTCCACTTTCCGATGGGCGCCGTTCCCCCGGAAAGCCTTTTCCCACCTAGGAGGTACCAAACCCTCATCCAGCAGGGCTACGGCGATCTTCTCAAAGCTAAAGCCCTGGATTCTCAATTCCCCCATGCGCCGCACGAGGCGCTTTCCCCAGGAAGTAAGCTCGATGGTACCTCCCCGGTCTTTAAAACCCCCGTCCTCGGTCCTTGGCTTTACGTTCCGGTAGCCCAGGGGCGCCTTGAAAGGCGCCCACCCGCTTTGGGCCTTTGCCACCGTGCTTTCGGTAGCCCTCCGGGCGAGTTCGACGGAGTACTGCTTGCTCGTCAGCGCGTTTAAATAAGCTGTAAGCCACTCCGATGGGGTGCTTCCGCAATGGAGCACCCGGCGTTCGTTCGCAAGATGGAGTACAAAAACATCCCGCCGGATGTCTTGCTCCAAGTCCTCTACGTCCGTGTAGTTTCTGGCAATCCGGTCCCAGACCCAGAAAACAAGATGCCTAGCCCCGCTCTTCCGGGCCGTCTTGATGGCCTCGTGGTATTTCTTGCGGGTGGAGGAGTATTTGGCCGATTCCTCGATGACGGCGACGCCGGAAAGGGAGAGTCCCAAACTCTCCGCATAAAATTCGATTCCAGCCTTCTGGACGTCGGGAGAACTCCCATCTCCCTGCTTGTGGGAGGAAACGCGTACGATCCCAAAGGCTTTCTTATTGGAGGAAAGCCAGGATTCATTCTTCGGGGTCAGGGAAAAGCTCATCGCTTTCATCCGCGCCGTTTTTGTTCCGGCACGCCTCCTCGTTCCATCGTAGCAGAATCTCAAAAACTTCCGCCACGGTTTTTAAATCATCAGCCGAAAATTCTTCATCCGGCATGGCGGCGAGGGGAATAGAAGGTTTCAAGGAAATTCCCCTTGATAGCTGGTTTCCCAAAAGGCTTTGAGGTGGGTTTTCATCTCTGCGGCGATCTTGAGGATTTCGGGAGAAGCGAGAATGATTCCCTCGCTCTCGATCCCGGCATGGGTCGCCTGGCGTAGGCCGGTGGTGTTGTCCGCCGCTCTCTTTAGGGAGGGCCCAGGGCTCCGGTGTAGCTTGAAGAGAGTCCCGTCCATGCCTTACAGGATGCATACGGGGCATTTGCAAGAAAATGGTACTTTTTTGTGCAAGAAATTTAGGGGATTTTGAAAAAGGAAAAAGAGAGGTAAGCCGTTGATTCTTCGAAGGTTTTCCCGGCTCAACAATGCTTAATTCAGGTTTAAAAATGGGCGTTTTAAATTTGCAACTTTTCGCAAATCCACGAGCATATTGATTCCCCAAGGAGAGATCGCTTGAACAGCAACCGCAAGGCACGACTCCTCAAGTTCGCGGACCTCTTTGCCCGGCCAAGGCCCAAGGACATCCGGGCCCTCGTAAGGGTTTTGGGAACGACCCAGGCGGAACTGGCCCGCGCCCTCAAAGTGAACCGGGGGGCCGTGAATCAGTGGATTTTGGGATACAAGCACCCAAAGCCCGTTTACTTGGACAAGATCGAAGCGCTCCTGCGCCGGGCGGCCAGGGGAGAGGACTGGAAGCCCGAGAAACCGCCAAAGCTAAGGCTCAAGGTTTCGGGTTCCCGCAAG
>JBFLVN010000289.1:0-4524 GCA_040758475.1 Bdellovibrionota bacterium | reverse complement strand
CCTGCATGCACATGCATGCATAATGGGGGTATGCGGACTACCATAGAATTGAGCGACGAACATCGGGCCAAACTCCTGGAGATCGCCGCACGACGGGGGAAAAAGGGTTTTTCCGACGTCGTGAACGAGGCTGTCGCGCTTTATCTGAAAACTTCGTCTGGATTGGAAGAACCCCGGAAAAAAGCTTTGCAGCTTCGGGGTTCCTTGTCGGCCAAGGAAGCGCAATCGCTCCGGGTTTCTACCCGGCGCCTGCGGCAATTGTGGCGCTCGTCATAGCGGATACGGACGTCCTGATCGACTTTCTTGCGGGCAAAGAGCCGGGGATGTCGGCGGTCACGCGGGAACTTGAACGTGGCGGCCTCGTGACCACCGCCATTACTTGGTTTGAACTCTTTGCGGGAAATTTAAACGCTAAACAGAAACGGATTTTCGATCAACTCTTTGAGGCCGTTCCCGTGTTGTCCTTGGACCTGGACGCGGCTGACAAGGCCGCTGGCATCCACCGGATGCTTTTGCAGCGGGGGGAAGAGATCGGCATGGCCGATAGTCTGATCGCTGGCATGGTTTTTCGCCACGGCGGTACGCTTTTGACCCGAAACCGCAAGCATTTCGAGCGCGTGCCAGGGCTTGAACTCGCTAGTCTTTAAAACTGCCCCTCTTAATTTGTCCCCCCATCCACCCGCCGCTATCCTCCGGGCCGCTATTTTCAATTGCCGGAGGGGGTCCCCATGCAAGGCCTGATGATGAACTATCCGCTCACGCTCCCGCACATCCTGGAGCGGGCGGGAAAGCTTTTCCCCAAGATCGAGATCGTCTCGCGCCTTCCCGACAAGAAAATCCACCGGACGAATTACGGCGAGTTCTACAAGCGTACACGGCTTTTTTCCGAAGCCCTCCAGAAGGCGGGCCTAAAGCCCGGCGATCGGGTGGCTACCCTCTGCTGGAACCACTACCGCCATCTGGAAGCCTATTTTGGAATCCCCTGCGCGGGGGGCGTCCTTCATACTTTGAATTTGCGCCTTCACGCCGACGACATCGCCTACATCGCTTCCCACGCGGAAGACCGGTTCCTGGTCGTCGACGACGTCCTCCTTCCCGTCTACGAACAGTTCAAGGGCAAGCACAAGTTCGAGCGGGTGTTCGTGATCCGGAGCGAAGGGAAGCCCCTTCCCGCGGGTTGCGAGGACTACGAAGACCTTCTGAAAACTGCGAGCGGGAAGTGGGATTATCCCAAGATCGACGAAAATGACGCTTTGGGCATGTGTTACACCTCCGGCACGACGGGCAAGCCCAAGGGCGTTCTCTATTCCCACCGGGCCATCGTCCTCCACACGCTCTGCGGCGGCCTCGTGGACAACAACGGCATCTGCCACAACGACTCGCTCCTTCTCATCGTCCCCATGTTTCACGCAAACGGCTGGGCCCTTCCATTCATCTGCGCGATGGTCGGCAGCAAGCTCGTCTTGCCGGGGCCGCACGTCGATCCCGAAAGCGTTCTTCAACTTTTCGATTCCGAGCGCGTGACATTCAGCGCTGGGGTGCCCACGGTCTGGCAGGGTGTCTTGGAAGCGCTCGACAAGAACCCGGGTAAATGGCGGATCGAGAAGGGGGCGCGCCTTGCCTGCGGAGGCTCGGCCCCGCCCGAAGCCCTCATGCGGGGCTTGGATCGCCACGGCCTTTATTTGAAGCACCTCTGGGGCATGACGGAACTCTCGCCCCTGGGGACGGCCGGGTACTTCAAGCAGAACCTGGGCGAGCTTCCCGACGAAAAGCGCTACGCCATCCGGAAGACCCAGGGCCTTCCCATTCCCTACGTCGATTGCCGTATCTGGTCGGATACGGGCGAAGCGCCGTGGGATGGGAAGACCATGGGCGAACTGCAAGTGCGCGGCCCCTGGGTGGCGGGGAATTATTTCAAGGACGAAGGGGAAGGGGACAAGTGGACCAAGGACGGCTGGTTCCGCACGGGGGACGTGGCCGTCATCGACGAAGAGGGTTACGTCAAACTGACCGACCGGACGAAAGACCTTATCAAGTCCGGCGGCGAGTGGATCAGTTCCGTCGATCTTGAAAATGCCATCATGGGCCACCCGGCCGTGAGGGAAGCCGCGGTCATCGCCATCCCCCATCCCAAGTGGGACGAGCGGCCCCTCGCCGTCGTCGTCAAGAAAGACGGCGCAGACGTGACTTTGGATGAATTAAAGCAGTTCCTCGCTCCCAAGTTCGCCAAGTGGTGGCTGCCGGAGGGCCTCGCCTTTGTCCCCGAGATTCCCCACACCTCCACGGGGAAAATCCAGAAACTAAAGCTCCGGGAACAGTTTCAGAACTGGAAGTGGTGATTACGCCCAGGCTTTTTCGAGGACTCCCAGGGCGTCTTCGTACTCGACCTCTTCGGGGTTGAAGGCCAGCGTCCCGTCGTCGAGGGCCATGCGGGCAAGCGTGGGAATCTGTTCCCGTTTAACTTTCCCCGTCTCCGACAAAGTCCGTGGAATCTTGCAGCGCGCGTAGAGGGCGTCGCGGAGTTTTCGAATCGCGGCGATGGCCGCTTTTGGGCGCTCGGGCGCGGGGGTCTTCGCGTAGACTTCGGCCCCTTCCAGGAAAAGGAGAAGCTCTCCGATGGCCGGCCCCGCGGACTTCAGGTTGTATTCAAGCACGTAGGGGAGGAAGAGGCTCATGCACATGCCGTGGTGGACGTGACAGAGAGCCCCTACTTGATGCCCTAGCGAATGGACGAGCCCGGTCATGGAATTGGAAAAGGCGATCCCGGCCATGGTGGCCGCCTGGGCAAGTTCGAACCGGCCGTTCTCGTCGGTGGGGTTGTCGACCACGTGGAGAAGGTTCTCGCTGATCTTCCTGATGGCAGCCGAGGCGTAGGCATCGCTCACCGGGTTCTTGGACATGCAGGTATAGGCCTCGACGGCGTGGGTCATGGCGTCCATGGCGGTGGCGGCCGTAAGGTGCGGCGGCAGGCTCATGGTCATGCGCGGATCGACCACGGCCACGTTGGGGAGGAGAAACCCGGAAGCGAAGGGGAGCTTTATTCCCCGGTCGGGGTCCTTGATGACGGCGGCCATGGTGACTTCCGATCCCGTCCCCGCCGTCGTGGGAATGACGAAGAAGGGCTTGAGGGGGCGCTTCAAAGCGTTGGCACCTGAAAACGGTTCGAGACTGTCCGCGTTTTCGGAGGCGAGAATGTTGGCCGCCTTGCTCGTATCGATCACCGACCCGCCCCCCACGGCGACGATCGAATCGCAATTCGATTGCCGGTAGAGCCGGGCGCACTCGGAGACGACTTTCACGGAAGAATCGGGCGGGACTTTATCGAACGTCGCCGCGAACTGGAGGCCGCCTTCGGAGAGGGCTTTTTCGACCGGCGCCAGGAGCCCCACTTTGCGGACGCCCTCATCCGTTACGAGAAGCGGGCGCTGGGCATTCAGCGAACGGAGCTCGTGGGGGATGTGTTCGAGGGCGCTCGTTCCCGCCAGGATTTTCACGGGGCAGAAAAATTCGTAGAAGGACACGTTAGGACCTCCGCAGGGCGTTTCGCGCAAGGCGCGTGTAGATGGCCAGTGCCGTTTTCTTTTTTTCTTCCTCGGGGATTTGCGGCACCCGCTTCAAGGCCTTCTGGGCGACGGGCAGGGGGAGGATCATGGCCTGGAAGCGGTTCAAGATCCTCACCATCCGCATGGCGTAGGCGATTTCGCCGTCCACGATCATCCGGTTGTTGGCGAACGCCCGGGCGGTGTTCTCCTGGAAAGTGAGCACCCGCCAGGCGTGCTGGAGGTGCTTGAACTGAATGGCCAGGGTGGGTTTTTTCCAGAAGCCTTCCGTCACCAGGGCGAGTTCGTTCCCGGGCGTCTTGCGAAGGCGCATCCCCGGGCCGTCCGGAAGCGTCTGGAGTTCCACCTCGAAGCCCGCCGGAAACCCGGCCACTTCCTCCTGGATGGTCTTGTCTTCTTGGCTCGCCGCCACGATCCCCCGGCTCATGAAGCCGAGCATGAAATTTACATACCCCCGGACGACTTCCGGGCGGCCAAGAATCTTTTGGGATACTTCGGAGAGAGTCATGGGAGTTCCTAATCGTCCGCCGGGGTGTCTACTAGACCGCCAGGCTCTTTCTGGCAATGAGATGCTTTAATCATCTCGCCAGCGGCTTTCGCGGATCAGCTCCGTGCTGTCCGGCATTCCAGGGGGGATTTCCCATCGTTGCGCACGGCGGACGATGCGTTCAAGGGCTTTTCGGTGGCGCTTCCGGGATATTCCCTCTTCGGCCGCTGATTCGAGGATTTTGAGAACTTCTTCCGCCAGTGACAGTTGGTCGTCCTTGGCCATGCTCTTGAGGCGTTTGTAGAGCTTTGGAGGGACGTTTCGGACGTGGATCGTAGGCATGGGGCCTCCAACGTGGGCCGCCGCGAGCGTGGAGAAAGTGGGTGCAATTTGCAACCTTCCATTTCTTGTAGTGGCGCGCTCTCGGCAAATTTTGAAAGTGTATTCAATATAGAATACGATATTTATATTAACTAG
>JBFLVN010000288.1:0-4556 GCA_040758475.1 Bdellovibrionota bacterium | reverse complement strand
CCGGTTGGGAATTTCGCCACCGGCGGCGTTCTGAACCTTTCCGAGCAAACCTGCTGCAACGCTCCGCCAGGGGAGTAGGCGAACCGTGGAGGGGGCCGGGCAGGAGCCGTTTCTCGTTTGTGCGTCGCGGAATTTCCGCGTCGCGCTTCCGCTCTCCAGCGTCATTGAAACCTTGCGGCCCCTTCCGGTGGACCCGGTGGGAGGGATGCCCCCTTTCGTTCTCGGCCTCTCCGTGATTCGCGGTGAGCCGACGCCGGTCGTCGATTCTGGCCTCTTGCTCTCGAGCGCCCCCATCGAGAACCCATCCCGGTTCGTGACCCTCAAAGCGGGAGGGCGGCCCGTTGCCCTTTCCATGGACGCCGTCATCGGAGTGCGAAACCTCGCCGCCCAAGCACTCTCCGGTCTACCGCCGCTTTTGAAGAGCGCGAGCCAGGAAGCCGTCCAGGCCATTGGCGTCCTCGACCAGGCCTTGCTCGTCGTCCTCCAGGCCGCCCGCGTGATTCCGGAATCCCTCTGGCCGGGCCTCGAAGCCGGAAAGGCGGGGCCGTGAAACAGCGCTTCGATCAAGAATCCGTCGAACGCTTCGCCAAATTGGTGGGGGAGAAATTCGGCCTTTATTTCGAAGAATCGAAGTGCGGATTTCTGTCTGAAGTGCTGGCCAACCGGTTGGAGGGAACCGGTCTGCCTTTGGAGATTTATCTGGCGCGCCTTGGCGCCTGCGATCCAATGAGCGATGTCGAACTCCGCGCCTTGGCGGAGGAACTTACGGTTTCCGAAACGTATTTTTTCCGCAACTCCGATCAGTTCCGTGCGCTCGTGGAAACGGTTCTGCCGGAGCGCATCCGGGTTCGTTCGGGGCAACGGACGCTCCGGATTCTCTCGGCCGGCTGCTCTTCGGGGGAAGAACCCTATTCCATCGCCATTCTGATCCGGGATCATTTTCCGGAACTTCTGGACTGGGAATTGAGCATCCAGGCGCTCGATTTGAATCCTCGTTCCATCGAGCGGGCCCGCAAGGGGCGCTACTCGGCGTGGTCCCTCCGCGAAACGCCGGCCGGCATCCGCTCGAAATGGTTCCACCCCGAGGGGCGCGACTTCGTTCTGGCGGACGAAATCCGCGCCATGGTGGCATTTCAGGAGCGGAACCTTTCTCTTGAATCCCCGCCCCTGGGCTTGCCCGATTCGCTGGATGTCGTTTTTTGCCGGAACGTGATCATGTATTTCCTTCCCCACCGGGCCCAGCGTTTCATTCAGCGCGTCACCACCGCCTTGGTCCCGGACGGCTATCTCTTTCTCGGCCATGCGGAGACGCTCCGGGGCCTTTCCCACGATTTCCACCTCCGCCACACGCACGGGACTTTTTACTACCAGCGCAAGGAAGCCGGAGAAGAAATTTCTCGCCCCTTGCCTTCGCTCGAGTCACTTCCGCTTTCCAGTGGCTTTTCCGGCGTAGTTCTTTCGGACGATGTTTCGTGGGTAGAGGCCATTCAGAAGGCGAGCCAGCGCATCGAAACGTTGGCGGCCAGCCGCTCTGTGGTGGGCCAGCCCGCCGCCCGAGCTGCGCCCCCGGCTCCGGACACCGGAAATCTCGTCCGGGCTTTCGAATTTCTCCAGAACGAGCGGTACGGCGAAGCGCTAGCCTGTGTGGACGCGGCGCCTCCCTCCGAGCCGCGCGATACGGAAACGCTCCTGCTCCGCGCGGTCCTCCTGGTTCACGGCGGCAATCTGAAAGAAGCCCAGGAAACTTGCGAAAAGCTTCTCAAGGCCGACGAACTCAACGCCGGGGCTCACTACGTCATGGCCCTTTGCCGGGAAGGGCTCGAAGACTACGAGGGCGCTACCGAACACGACCAGATCGCCGGTTATCTCGATTCCGCTTTCGCCATGCCCCGCTTGCACTTGGGGCTTCTCGCCCGGCGGCGCGGCGATCCGGAAGCCGCCCGTCGCGAATTTGATTCGGCCCTTCTCCTGTTGGAGCGCGAAGACCCTTCCCGGATTCTTCTCTTCGGCGGCGGATTCGGCAGGGAGGCGCTGACGGGCTTGTGCCGCGCTGAACTTGCGGCGGTGGGAGAGAAGCGATGAGCGATGGGGATTTCTTCCACGAAGGCCGGGTGGCTGAACTCCGAAAGGCGTTCGACCAGACCTTCGTCTTTCCGCCCCGGGAGCAAGAGGGCGTGTACGCCGACCTGCTCGCCGTGGATGTCGGGGGCGATCCGTACGCCGTGCCGCTCTTGGGGCTTTCGGGCCTTTATTCCGGCTGCCGAATCGCGCTGGTTCCGGGCCCCGTTCCCGAATTGATCGGGGTCGCGGGAATCCGGGGGAGCGCCGTTCCCGTGTACGGCCTTCGCCAGTTTTTGGGATACCCGGACGCCGCTCCGAGCGGATGGCTGGTCGTTTCCAAGGAGTCCCCCCGCGCCGGGTTTTCGTTCGACGGGTTCCGGGCGTACGCGCGCGTGGCGGCGGCCGACGTGGTTCCCTCCAGCGAAGGGGGAGGCGCCCGGCCCTACCTTTGCTCCGCCGCCCGGATCGACGGCGTAGCTATCCCCGTTCTGGATGTCCCCATTCTCTTGGATGAAATCGCACGGAAAGCCCGCGCGGCGAGTAATTCAAAATAAGGAGCGTTGAGTCATGACGCAAGATTGGACTTTTGGAAGGAAGCTGGGGGCTGGGTTCGCCATCATCGTGGCGTTGTCGGTCACCATCGGGATCGTGGCCGTTTATGCCCTTCGGGGTGTCGTCGAGAGCAAGGACCGCGTTATCGACGTGAACGGCAAACTTCTCATCGACGCCGAAGCGCTTCAAGCAACCGTCGAAAAGAAAGTGACGACTGCCCGGGGTTATTTGCTGACTCGGGAAGAAGAATTTCTCAAACGGATGCAAAAAGCCCGGGAAGATTTCGGCTCTATTTTAGACCGTATCCGGGGCAATGTTTACACGGAGGAAGGACAGCGGCTTCTGGAGGCCTTGGAGCGGTTCGAAAAAGATCACCAGGAAACCATCGATCGGGTTATTGCCATGCGGCGTGCTGACGAGAGCATGGACAAGATCGTCCGGTTTTTTGAAGAAGAACTGATGCCCCGCAGGGACAAAGTGTCAGAGGACATCAAGGCCTTCGTATCTCTACAAGAAGAACACCTAAAAGATGCCAAAGAAGCTTCGACCGCCGCCGCATCGGCGGCAAGTACATTGGTGGGCGCGATCGCGGCGGGAATCATTCTTTTCGCCGTCGTCATTGCGGTCTTCCTGACCCGCGCCCTCTCCCGCCAGATCGGCGCGTCCGTGGGACAGATTCAGAGCTCTTCCACGGAACTCCAATCGGCCGCCAACCAGCAAGCGAGCGGCGCCAAGGAACAGGCCACGGCCATGCGGGAGATCACGACGACGATCAGTGAGCTCCTCGCCACCTCCCGCCAGATCGCCGAGAGCGCCCAGCGGGTCGCCCACATCGCGACGGATACGGCACGAGCGGCCCAGAACGGCGAGGCGACCGTAGGCAGCACCCACGAGTCCATCGACACGATCCGCCGGCAGGTGGATTTGATCGTCAACCACATGCTCAATCTTGGGAAAAAATCCCAGCAGATCGGCGGCGTCCTGGACATCGTGGCCGAACTGGCCGAGCAGACAAACATTTTGGCCATCAACGCCACCATCGAAGCAGCCGGGGCGGGAGAGACGGGCAAACGCTTCGCCGTTGTGGCGGATGAAATCCGGAAACTTGCCGATCGGGTGGCCGGTTCCACGAAAGAAATCCGGGGTTTGATTGAAGACGTGCGCGCGGCGGTGAACACGACCGTCATGGCGACCGAGAGCGGCGCCAAGGCCGTCGATGCCGGGGCCAAGCAATTCGGCGAAGTGACGTCCAACTTCAAACACATCTCGGGCCTCGTCACGACGACGACGGAAGCGGCCCGGGAAATCGAGCTTTCGACCAAGCAACAGGCTACCGCCGTCGAGCAGGTGAACGTCGCCATTTCCAACGTGGCTCAGGCGACGAAGGAAACGGAAGCGAGTTCGAGCCAGACCCTTCAGACGGCCACCCAGCTTACGGGTCTTTCCCGCGATCTCCAGCGGCTCATTGAGCCCGAGCGGGCGAATTCCCATCCGATGGGGCACGCATGAGCCAGGATCCGTACAAGTATTTCCGGGTCGAGGCCCAGGAACTCCTCGAGCAACTGGGCAAGGGGATTCTGGAGCTTGAGAAAGGGCCGCCCTCGCCCGATCTCGTGCAGAAGCTCCTGCGCCTCGCGCATACCTTGAAGGGTGCCGCCCGCGTTGTCCGGCAAACGGAAATCGCCGACCGGGCCCACGCGATCGAGGATGGTCTCGCCTCCTTGCGCGGTCTTGCGTCCAGTATTCCCCGTGATCAGGCGACGGCGATTTTGGGGCAGCTCGATGAAATTGCCACCCGCGTGGGAAATCTCTCCGCAGCTCCCCCCGCTTCCCCGGTGCCGGCGGCCACTCCGAGCGCTCCGTTGGATGATTCCCCCCGGACGCTCAAAGCGGACGTCGCCGAAATGGACGCCCTCCTGGATAAAATCCTCGAAGTAGGTTCC
>JBFLVN010000287.1:0-4557 GCA_040758475.1 Bdellovibrionota bacterium | reverse complement strand
ATTTATTTAATAAAAACAAGTAGTTATAAAATAGTGCTTGTGTACTATGAATTAAGTAGTATGCTACGCAAATACTGCCGCTCCGCGAGAGCGGTTCATGATTGTTAAGGAGCAAGAACCATGGCGAAGCTGACAGAACGGAATTTGAAGGCGATTCCGCTGGATTTTTTGCGGTGGGCCAAAGACCCCATCAGCGGAGAGGGGGGTATGCGCGTGGCCCGCATGGTGATGAACGTCATCGGCCCCGAATTCGAAGACGCGCGCCGGAAGTTCAAGGCCAACCCCATCGGCCAGCAGATTTTGAAGGACCGTCCTTCCCTCGAAGCGATGGTGCTGGACATGGACCGCATGAAGGAAATGCCGGCTGGCACCCTGGGCAACGAAGTCTACAAGTTCATGCACAACGACGATTACATCATCCCGGGGTACATGATCCCGGGCTTCTTCATGATGGGCGGCTACTACGACAGCCTGGAGAAGGATGAGGAGATGGATTACCTCATCCATCGCTTCTTCTTCGCCCACGACCTGCACCACGTGATCGGCGGCTACGGCCCCGATCCCTGCGGTGAGGCGCTAAACGCCATGTTCACGGCCGGATGGTCCGGCCTCATCTCGCGGCAGCTCTCGTACCTGACGTTCTTCGGCCTTGCGGCCCTCTCCATGACCCCCAAGGTGGGCCGCAAGGCTTGGCTCTATCACCTGGACGAGGCCTACGATCGCGGCGCGGCGACCCGGCGCAAGACCCACCTATCCTGCGTGTACTGGGAAAAGATCATCGACAAACCCATCGAGGAAGGCCGGGCCGTCGTCGGCGTGCCGCCCTCCAGTGTGGGCCATATGACCACGAGCGACTGGATGGCCCACAGCCGCCTGACCGATGCGGTCATCAACAGTTTTGGCAAGATGCCGCGCCTCAAGAAGAAGGCCAAGGCCCTCACCCAGGCCATTGATGAGTACGGCGTGTCCTGGCGGGATATCTTCCGGGTTCATCCCGACACGATGGACCAGGTGGCCGAGCACGTGATGCGCGGGCCGACCACCAAGGAAGCCATCCAGAGGATTCTGGCCCGGGCTTAATTGGGAAGTTCTCCCAGTTCGCAAACGGAGCGGGGCGCCCGATCGGGGGCGTCCCGTTCGCATTTCAGCGGTATCGTGTGACGCAATTCACAGTTCCCTTGCCGTCCGCCGGGGCTGGCCGTATCCTCCAATTTCGTTGAGCGGGGATCAGTGAACGGGGGAAGGCCATGCAGGCCTCCGTGGCGGCCGAAATCCGGTGGCGGCTCACGCTTTACCGGAGCGTCTTCGATTTTTGCCGGCAGGGGAAATTCACCTTCGCCCGCTTCCTGGCGCTCGTGCCCGACCGCCTGCGCCTTGCCGTGGGCGAATCGGTCGCCAAGATGCGCGTCCCGGTGGCCCTCTCGCCGAGCCTCCCCGGGCGCCTCGCCCAGGTGCTTCCGCCCCCGGCGCGCTTGGACCCCAAGGCCTATCCCCTCTGCGCGAACACGGACGCCCTCAAGCGTCTCATTCGTTTCTGCCAGATCGACGCCGACCTGGATGGCGTGACGCTTGCCCCGTGGCTCTCTTCCCAGGTGGATTCGTTCCTGAACGCCGCCGGGTCCTTCTATGCGAAAGGTCTCCGGGAAGTGGGGCTGGGGGAGGGCGGGGAAGAGACCGCCTATCTCCTCCACCTTCTGCTCGCTCACAGCGTGAAGAGCATCCTGGAGCGCCAGGGAGAACCGGCGAGTCTCTCGGGACGGCAGACCCTTTCGGCGGGCCTTCTCGACCTCGCGATCCAAGGGGTGCTCTCTTCCGAGAAAATCTCTTCCGACGCCCTCTCGGCGCGATTGGGATTTCAATTCGCCTGCACCCTCTCGCCCGTGGCGCTGGGGCTCTCCGCCGACAAAGCGGCGGCAAGGCCCGTGAATTCCTACCGGACCATTCCTCAGGCGCTTGCTCTTGCACGGGAAGCGGTGAAGGGCTCGCCCGAGCAGGTTTCCCTGGACGATTCGGTCGCTGCCATCGCAGCGAGGCTTCCCTCGGTTCCAGGAGCGCGGGAAGCCCTGGCCAAGGATGCCTTGGCGGAACTGGTACGGGATTGCCTCCTCCTCTATATCTTCCGGGCGTACCGCCCCGACGCCCCGCAGATCGTCGCGGGCCTTCGGGAAATCGCCGCCTCGGGAACGCTCCTCGCCCAGAGCGTCGCGCCGGGGCGGCAACGAGACAAACTCCTCCAGCTCATCAACGAGCAGCCCGTTCCAAGCGAGCCGCCCCTTCCCACGCTCCACGCGCTTCTCGCCCAGGCGGAGGCCGTCCAGCAGGGAGGAACTCAAGGCCTCGGCAAGCACGGCGATTTGAAAGACCGGGCCGACCTTGCCGCCGCGGGTGCCGTGCTCCTGGCGCTCGACGAACAAGCCGAAACTTGCCGGGCGGAAGTTCTCTCTCGCGTCAATTGGGTCCCGCAGGCGGAAACGGCGGCGAGCTACGAGGCGGGGCGTTCCTATTGGTTCGGCCTGGAAGAAAAGCCCCTCTACAAGATTCCCGAAGTCCGCCACGAGGCTCACCTCTTCGTGGACGTCAAGGACTTTACGAAGCGGACGGCCTCCATCAAGGAAAAAGCGATGGGGGATTTTTTGAAGCGCTATTTCTACCAGCCGATCTTCGAACTGGCGGCGCGCTTGCAAGGCCCGTCGGGGAAAGCCCTGGCGATCTCGAACATCGTGGGCGATGCGGTCGCCTTCCGGGGGGAGATCGTCCCCATGGTGGCTCTGGCTTTGGGTATCCGGAAAATTCTCGAAGACGCGGAAAAAGAACTCTCGAAAAGCGTCTCCGATGCCCTGGGTGGTAGTTCCGACTCGGTGGTGGAGATCGACGAAGAACTTGCCACTCTCAACGCCCAATTGGCGGCTCTTGAAAAAGAAATAACCACCGCCCGCCAGGACCCGGCGCGCTCCAAGCAGCTTGCGGACCAGCGCAAGAACCTCCGGGAGCGCGTAAAGCTTTTGGAAGAAGGAAAGAACGAACGCCTGGAGCGCTCGAAGGGATTGGGGCTCGAAGCCGGGGCCTACATCGCCTACGGCGCGGCGGCCGAGTTCGTGGACCTCTCCCATCCGGCCTTCGGGGACCGCTCCGTCACCATCGCCGAGCGGCTAAACGAAGCGGCCCGGGGAACGGCCCGTTCCGGAATCCTCAAGGCCGAACGGGATTTCCGTATTGCCCGCGCGAGGAAGGAGCAGGGGAGCGCTTCCCTTGAACTTCCCTTCCAGGTGAGCGTGGGGAAAAGCTACGCCCTCGAAGTCCCCATTCCCCATGCCGAATCGGTCGCCGCCGCCATCGCCGCGGGAGATGGAAAGAATCTGGCCGAGTCCGTCAAAGGCCTCTCCCAATGGATTTACAAGGAGGCCTCGGGCCAGATCGAAAACCACGAGACAGACTTGCCCGAAAAACTCGCCCGGTCGGCCGAGTTCTACAACAAGGGAGCGGCTCTTTCGAGCGAAGCGCTCGTGGCGTTCCAGGCCGCGCAGCAGAATGTTTTTTCTTTCGAGCCGGCGGAAGTCTCGGAGAAAACGCTCCCCGAAAGTTTCCGCAAATCCTGGGTCTTCGAATACGAGCCGGAGAAGTTCCTGGTCGTCCGCAAGAAAGCCGACGGGGCTCCGGTCTACATTCTCCGCTTCGCGGGGAAAGCGCTCTTCAAAGGATTCGAGAAGACCGGCGGCATCGGCGTGTGGGAGATCATCCTGGCCGAGACGCGCTTCGGCCAGGACCTTCTGGTGGCGCTCGGTCAGAAGGCGGCAGGCGTCCGCCCGGCATCCGTCGCCAAGCAAGGCCGTGTCGTGGACGTGATCGGATAAGAACATGGCCGCCTCGCCCCTTCACGCTTTCGCCAAGGCCTTCTCCCGGTCCCTCAAGGCCGTGGGGTACTACGACATGAACCACCCGATCCTTCTTCAGATTCAGAAGGAAGCCCACGAGGCGCTCCTTCAGGCCTGCAAGGTGGAGCCCTTTGTTACCTTCGCGGGGGTGGGATCGCGGCTACTCACCGGCGAAAAAGACCCGCCCCTTTCAGATGCTTCCGCCAAGGCCGTGGCCGAGCATTTCTTCGCCCGCTCGGTCGTCGCCATGCGCTTTCACCGGACCGTGCGGCGGGAGGACGTGGCGGCGTTCCTTCAGTGCATGGGGGAGGGCCCCGACAAAATCCGGGCGGCGGGGGGGCTAAGGCCCCTTCTCGAACAGCGCCGGGCCCAGGGGATCGAAGTATTCGAGGTGGACTTCGCCGCCCTCTTCGCGGGGGACCAGTCGGCCCTCAAGAACATGACGGGCCAGGATGCCCTGGTCGAGACGGCCCTCAAGGAAGTCCTGCGCCTCAAGGAGAACAAGGACAAGACCGGCACGGCCCTCGGCATTTCGCTCACGCAGATCGCGACGCCCGAATCCCTCGGGTCTTTTCTGGACGACATCTTGGCCAAAGCCGAGCCGGGCGTGGTCGTGGCCATTCCGGGATCGCCCGGAGTGGCTGGCGGGCGTGCTGGAGTCCCGGGGCTCGTGGGCGGAGCGGGC
>JBFLVN010000286.1:0-4570 GCA_040758475.1 Bdellovibrionota bacterium | reverse complement strand
TTATTGATTTTCCCGTTGTGACGGCGCCCCGCCCCCCAAAATATCCTGCTGCTCTCCGAGCTTGGGGGATTCCATGCGTGGGGTATCGACGGCGCTTTTAAGGCCCGAGTCCATAACCAGTTTTCGCCAGCGGTCTTTGGCGAAAATCCGGGCGTATTCGCCTTGCTTCAAGGCGGCGACGAGGCCCGGGTCCTTGAGGATGGCCTGCACTTCGGGCCGTTCGTTGAGAGTGCCGCTCTTCGCGGCCGCGGCGGCCTTGTCCGCTTCCTTGGCCGTCTGATCGAGATCATCCACCGTTTTGGCGAGGCGCCCGAGCCAATCCATCTCTTCCTGGCGCACGCGCACCGGATTCCAGGGATGAACGGCCGAGACGAGGCGCGAGCCCTCGCGCTGGCTCTCGAACCAGGGGGAAGAATCCCGGAGAGTCTGGGGAGAAGCCCCCACGAGACACGCGGCGAAGAGGCCGATCATCACTCCCTGCCCAGTGCCCAGGGCGAGCCCCAGGGCGCCGTCCCACTTGCGAGCCTTCATTTGTTTTCCAATGGCGAAATGGGAAACGAGAAGCCCGATCAGGTTGACGGAGAAATAGATGAGCACCGCGCAAATCGCGAGGAGGAACCAGTAGCGGGAACTGGGGTCCAGGAAAGACCAGTCTGACTGGGTTTCAATCCACCGCGCGAGGCGCCCCGCCCCGAGGTAAGTCGAAAGAGCCGCCAGAAACGTGAAGAACGTGAAGATGGACCCCTTGAAGAATCCCATCGCCGTGAAAAAGACGGCGACGAACAGAGCGAAAAGATCGACCCACATGGCCTACGCTCCCGCCTCCTTGCCTTGGCGGAAATAATTCTTGAGAAAACGCCCCGTGTGGGAGGCGCCCACGCGGGCCACTTCGGCCGGTGGCCCCTGGGCCACGATGCGGCCGCCCCCGTCCCCGCCCTCCGGGCCCAGGTCCAAAACCCAGTCCGCGCGCGAGAGGACGTCCAGGTTGTGCTCGATCACGACGGCCGTGTTCCCCTGGGAAACCAGGCGGTCGAGAACCGAGAGGAGCCGGGCCACGTCCGCGCCGTGCAGGCCGGTCGTGGGTTCGTCGAGGACGTAGAGGATCTTTTTCCCGTCCCGGCGCCCCAGTTCCGCGGCGATCTTGAGGCGCTGGGCTTCGCCACCCGAAAGGGTCGATAAAGACTGGCCAATCCGCAAGTATCCGAGGCCCACGTCGTCCAGAAGCTGAAGCTTTCCCTTGAGGCCGCCCAGGGGCGGAAAGAAAACCTTCGCCTCCGAGACGGTGAGGTTCAATACCCCATCCACCGAAAGGCCCCGGTATTTGACGGCCAGGACTTTTTCCTTGAACCGCCGTCCGTCGCAGGCTTCGCACACGACGTCCACGTCGGCCAGGAAATGCATCTCGATGTGCTGGACCCCTTCGCCCTGGCACACGGGGCAGCGCCCGCCGTCCGTGTTGAAGGAAAAATGGGAAGGCTTGAGGCCGGCATACCGCGCCGCCGGAAGTTCGGCGAAGAATTTCCGGATCTCGTCCCAGGCCTTCATGTAGGTGACCGGGTTCGACCGCGAGGACCGGCCGATGGGGCTCTGGTCGATGAGGGCGATGCCGTTTAGGGGTTCGAAGCCGCCGATCATGTCGAACCGGCCGATGGGATCGGTGCCCGTTCCGAAAAGGCGGTCCAGGGCCGGATAGAGGGTCTTCACGACGAGGGTCGACTTTCCCGATCCCGAGACGCCGCTCACGGCCACGAGGTTTTCGAGCGGGAACTGGGCCGTCACGTTCTTCAAATTATTTTCCCGCGCCCCTTTGATGCGGAGCCACCCCTTGTTCTGGGACCGGGCGCGTTCGGGGGGAAATTCGATCTCGCCCCGCAGGTACCGGGCCGTGGGGCTCGTCTCCCCTTGGAGAAGGCCGTCCACGGTCCCCGCATAAACCACGTCCCCCCCCTGCGCCCCCGCGCCGGGCCCCAGTTCCACCACGCGGTCGCCCGAGCGGATGACGGCCGGGTCGTGCTCGACGACCACGGCCGTATTTCCCGCCTCGACGAGCTTGCGGAGGATTCCGATGAGGCGCTCCAGGTCCCGGGCGTGGAGGCCGATGGAAGGTTCATCGAGAACGTAGAGAGTCCCGACGAGGGCGGAACCCAATTGGTTCGCCAAATTGATCCGTTGATGCTCGCCGCCGGAGAGCGTGCGGGCGAGGCGCGAGAGGGTGAGGTAGGAAAGCCCCACCTCCTTTAGAAACGCAAGGCGCCCGCCGATCTGCCGGAGAATCTCCTGGGACGCTTTTTTTTCCATGCGAGAGAGCGAGAGGTTCTCGAAGAACTCCTCCGCTTCCGCGATGGAAAGGGCCGTCACTTCGGCGATGTCTTTCGCCCCCACCTTGATGAACTGGGCTTCGGGACGAAGACGTTTTCCTTTGCACTTTCCGCAGGGGAACTGGCTCTGGTAGCGGCGCAGGAAAACGCGGATATGAAGCTTGTAGCGCCAGTTCTCGGCTTCCTCGAAAAACGGGAAAACGCCCTGAAGGCCCTTTGTGCCGTTCAAAATTTTCCCACGGTCTCTTTCGGATAAATCGCTCCAGGGCTTTTCGACGTCGATCCCTTCCTTGCGGGCCCAGCGGAGGAGCTCCTCCTGGTGTTCGCGCAGGGAGGGTTTCGTCCAAGGTTCGATGGCCCCCTTCGCGAGGGAGAGATTCGGGCGGGGGACGATCTTCTTTTCGTCGTACTCGAGCGTGTTGCCGAAACCCCGGCAGTGGCTGCACGCGCCTAGGGGGGAGTTGAAGCTGAAGAGGTGGTGCTCGGGCGGATCGAAAATCCTGCCGCAATCGGGACAGGCGAAATCCTCGTAGTAGCGGGCGAATTTCGTCCCCTCGGCCTGGACGGCCATCTGGCCCCGCCCTTCCCGGAAGGCCGTCTCGACGGAGGCCGAAACGCGCGTCCGCTCGGAAGGCTTTACGGCGATCCGGTCCAGAACGATGTAGACGTCGTCGGCCTTCTTTAATTTTTCGGGCGAAGCCTCTTCGATCTCGAAAACGTCCCCGTCCGCCCAGAGACGCACGTATCCCCGGCGGCGGCAGGTATCCAAAAAACGGGCCGGGTCCTTGAGCTCCTCATCCCGCGGCGGGAAGAGGATGAGCACCCGGACGCCGCCGTGCTTTTCCAGAATCCTGCCGGCCACTTCGCCCGGCGTGTCGCGGCGGGCTTCCTTCTCGCAATCCGGGCAGTAGACCCGGCCTACCTTGGCGAAGAGGAGCCGGAGGTAGTCGTAGATTTCCGTCAAAGTCCCCACTGTGGAGCGGGAATTCTTGACGGGGTTCTTCTGCTCGATGGCGATGGCCGGCGGGATGTTCTCCGCTGAATCCAGGTCGGGCTTGGGCATTCTCTCCAGGAACTGGCGGGCGTAGGTGGAAAGGGATTCCACGTATCGCCGCTGCCCTTCGGCATAGAGAGTGTCGAAGGCGAGCGAGCTTTTCCCCGATCCCGAGAGGCCCGTGATGACAGATAGTTCCCCGTGAGGGAAAAGGACCTCCAGGTTCTTGAGGTTGTGCTGCCGCACGCCGCGCAGGACGATTCCGCTCACGCCGCGCCTCCCAGAAGTTCCGTCGGGACGCGGGCTCCGGCTTCACCCGTGAGCTTGAGGAAAACTTCTTCCAGGTTCCCACCGGGGTCGGCGGCCTGGGACTTGAGCTCTGCCATCGTCCCCGTGGCGATGAGCTTGCCGCCCTGGATGATCGAGAGGTGCGAACAGAGCTCTTCGGCCACGGCGAGGGAATGGGTCGAGAGGAAGATGGTCGTCCCGTGGGCGCTCATCTCCTTGAAGGCGTCCTTGAGGAGGCGCGCCCCCTTGGGATCGAGCCCCACCATGGGCTCGTCCACAATGAAAATTTTGGGGCGATGCAGGAGGGCCGAAGCCATGGTGACCCGCTGCTTCATGCCGTGGGAAAACGTCTCGATGAGTTCATCGCGCCAGTCAGAGAGGTCGAAGAAAGCGAGGAGTTCGTCCGTGCGCTTGGCGATGGTTTCCCGGTCCAGGCCGTAGATGGCCCCCATGAAGGCAAGAAATTCCCGGGCCGTGAGTTTCTCGTACAAGTACGGGCGGTCGGGCACGAACCCCACGATCCGCTTGGCTTCGAGCGGTTCCTTCGCCAGGTTCTTGCCGCCCAGGAAAATCTCCCCCTTCGTGGGGAGGAGAAGGCCCACGAGCATCCGGATGGTCGTCGTTTTGCCGGCGCCGTTGGGCCCCAAAAAACCGTAAATTTCTCCCGTACGGACGGAGAAATCGATCCCCGCCACGGCGAGGTGCCGGTCGTACCGCTTTTCGAGGCCACGGACCTGGATCACCGGAAATCCTCCACGGTTATCTGGACGCGGCCCAACAAATTCGCGATCCGGGCCTGGGAGGCGGGGGAGCCGCCCGCGAGGCGCAGGTGGGTCACGTCGGCCGGGAACTGGCCGAAGGTGGCGTCGGCCGTCACCCACCGGCCCACAAAGAGTTCCGACCACGCGTGATAGTAGAAGCCGTCCCGAAGGTAAACGAGCCCCGCCGCCACGCGGGCCGGAAGGCCCGC
>JBFLVN010000285.1:0-4653 GCA_040758475.1 Bdellovibrionota bacterium | reverse complement strand
CCGCGTCGCCCGGCGGATTCCCCTGGACCAGAACGCGCCGATCCAGAAAGCCCTCGAAAAGGCCAAGCAGGAACTGGGGAGCGACGGCCGGGTCTTCGCGCGTTATTCGGGGACGGAGCCCCTCGTCCGCATCCTGATTGAAGGGACCGACGCGGGGCGCATCGAGCGGACGCTTGGGGATTTGACCCGTGTCTTCGCGGCGGAACTGGGGTAAGCGGGAGAAAAATTTCATGGCCAAGCTTTGCGTCAACATCGACCACGTGGCGACCGTCCGGCAGGCGAGGCGCACGGTGGAACCCGATCCGGTGGCGGCGGCCGTGCTGGCGGAACTCGGCGGCGCGAGCGGCATTACGATCCACCTCCGGGAAGACCGCCGGCACATTCAGAACCGGGATTTGGAAATCCTGCGGCAAGTGGTCCGCACGAAGCTCAACCTCGAAATGGCGGGTACCCAGGAGATGCTCAAGATGGCACTCCTCGTAAAGCCCGACATGTGCACCCTGGTGCCCGAACGGCGGGAAGAGCTTACGACGGAAGGCGGGCTTGACGTGGCGATGTACAAGGACCAGCTCCAGAAGTACATCAGCCTCTTGGGGGAAGCCGACATCAAGACGAGCCTCTTTATCGATCCCGACCTGGACCAGGTGCGGGCGGCCCATTTCGTGGGCGCCCCTTGCGTCGAAATCCACACGGGCTCTTACGCGGAAGCCCGGACGGAACGGGAGCAGGCCGAGCAATTAACCCGCATTTCGAACGCCGTCCGCACGGCCGCGAAACTCGGCATGCAGGTGAACGCGGGGCACGGCCTCAATTACCGGAACGTCTCGGCCGTGGCGGCCTTGCCGTCCGTCGATGAACTCAACATCGGCCATTCGGTCGTCTCCCGGGCCGTGCTGGTCGGAATGGAAGCGGCCGTGCGGGAGATGAGCCAGTTGATCCGGCACGCCTCGCAGCAGCCGGCCGAGCGCTAATCCCATGATCCCACTTTTGACAGCTGCCCAGGTACGGGCCGCCGACGCCAAAGCCATCGAGCAGGCCCGTGTGCCGGGGCTCGTCCTCATGGAAAACGCGGGGCTTTGCACGTTCCTGGAGATCGAAAAGCGTTTCGAGTCCGTGGCGGGCCTTCGGGCCGTCGTGGTCTGCGGAAAAGGAAACAACGGCGGGGACGGGTTCGTGATCGCCCGGCACCTGCACGTCCGCGGCGCCGAAGTGACGGCCTTTCTCCTTGGAAAGAAAGCCGACGTCAAAGGGGACGCCAAAGCCAATCTGGATGCCTGGGTGGGAATCGGCGGAGAGCTTGTTGAAAACGCTTCTACGCCCGCCAAGTTCGAAGAGCTCCGGGCCGCTCTCTCGGAAGCGGCGCTGGTCGTGGACGCCATCCTGGGGACGGGGCTCTCGGGAGCCGTCGAAGCCAAGACGGCGGACGCCATCGAAGCCATCAACGACTCGCCCGCTTTCGTCGTCGCCGTGGACGTCCCCTCCGGCATGGATTCGGACACGGGGCAAATCCTCGGGGCCGCCGTGTGGGCCGACCTCACTTGCACCTACGGCGCCATGAAAGTCGGCCAGTGGCAGTATCCGGGCCGGGAGTGCTGCGGGGAGCTCGTACTCGTGCCGCTTCCCATGCCTCCGGAATTTTTGGGAGAAAGCGCGGAACACGCCCTGCTCGGCGAGGAAGATGTTCCGCACCAGCTCCTCCACCGGCCGGCCACGGCCCACAAGGGGTATTTCGGCCACTTGCTCGTGGTGGCCGGTTCCCACGGGAAATCCGGCGCGGCGGTGCTCGCCTCCCGCGCGGCGGGCCGGGTGGGGGCAGGGCTCGTAACGCTCGCGGTCCCTAAGAATCTGGAAACAGTCGTGGCACCCCAGAGCCCTGAAACCATGACGGCGCTCTTGGACGAAAACTCTTCCGGCGGCGTGGCGGCAAGCGCGGGCGGCGAGCTTCTCAAACTTGCCGTCGAGCGTTCGGGAGTAGTGATTGGTCCCGGCATTCCGACGGACGCCGAATCGGGGAAAGCGTTTCTCGAATTTTTGAAGGGCGTCAAAACGCCGCTCGTTATCGACGCCGACGGACTCAACTTGCTTGCGAATTCAAAGACGCGGCCGCAAGATTTGGCTTCCAAGATGGTGATCGTCACTCCCCATCCGGGCGAGATGGCGCGCCTCACGGGAAAAACCGCCGCCCAGGTTCAGGAATCGCGGATCGCCATCGCGAGGGAATACGCCAAGAGCGAAGGGGTCATTTGCGTGCTCAAAGGCGCGGGTACCGTGATAGCCGATCCGGCGGGAGCGGTTTTCCTCTCGCCCTCTGGAAACCCCGCCCTGGCGAGCGGCGGGACGGGCGACGTTCTTGCCGGAATGATCGGCGGGCTTTTGGTTCAGGAGGGCGTCTCGCCCCTTGAGGCCTGCTGCGCGGGGGTCATCCTCCACGGCCTTGCGGCCGACCGGATCGTCGAGAAAAAGGGCGCCGAACCGGCTTTGCTCGCCGGGGATTTGATCGAGGAACTTCCGGACGTATTCCGCTCCTTGCCCCACGATCACGGCCATTTGGAAGATGGTCCCGGCGGGTGCGGCGAGGATTCGTAAGTGGCGGCGCTCTCCCGCACGATCAAGGTCAAAAGCGAACGGGAAACTCTGGAGTGGGCCAAGAAGGTCGCAAAGGCCCTTCCCCCGGGTACGGCGGTCGCCTTGTCCGGAGACTTGGGCGCCGGGAAGACGACCTTCTGCCGGGGGCTTTGCGCGGGTCTGGGGGTCAAGGATTTGGATAGCGTCACGAGCCCCACTTTCACCTTGTTAAACGAATACCCGGGCAAACGGCCCGTCTCTCACTTTGACTTTTACCGGGTCGATTCTATGAATAGCCTCCCGGAACTGGGATTCGGCGATGCGCTAAGTTCCGGCGCGACGGTTCTCGTCGAATGGGCGGAGAAATTCCCCTCCGCCTTCCCGCCCGAGCGGACCCTCCGCGTGGGGCTCTCCCCCTCGGGCAAAACTCCCGGCGGACGCCAGATCGAATTCGTCCTCCCGGAAGGGGCGGGAGAGCTGCCGGAGTGGCGGTCCCTGCGGAAACTCTTGGAGCGGTAGCGTGGCAATCATCGTCCAGAAATACGGCGGAACCTCGGTAGGTTCCATCGAACGCATCGAGAACGTGGCCCGCCGGGTACTCGCCACCCAGAAGGCGGGGCACGGCGTAGCCGTCGTCGTCTCCGCCATGTCGGGGGAGACGAACCGGCTCCTGGGGCTTGCCCACCAGATCACCGAAAAGCCCGACCCCCGGGAACTCGACGTCGTGGCGGCGACGGGGGAGCAGGTGACCATCGGCCTCCTGGCCATCGCCATCCAGAAGCTTGGCGGCAAGGCCCAGAGCTTCATGGGCTTCCAGGTCCCCTTCGATACGGACGCGGCCTTTATGAAGGCCCGCATCCGTTCCGTTGGCGGGGAGAAGGTCCAGGCCGCGATCCAGGAGGGCTACATCCCCGTCGTGGCCGGGTTCCAGGGAGTGACCGACGAGGGGCACGTAACGACCCTGGGCCGCGGCGGCTCGGACCTTTCGGCCGTGGCCCTTGCGGCCGCCGTGAAGGCGGATGTTTGCGAGATCTACACCGACGTGGACGGTGTTTACACGACCGATCCGAACATCGAGCCCAAGGCGCGGCGCATCCCGCGGATCAGCTACGAGGAAATGCTCGAAGCGGCTTCTCTTGGCGCCAAGGTCATGCAGACCCGTTCCGTCGAATTCGGAATGCGTTACGGCGTCAAAATCCATGTGCGGTCCTCGTTCGAGGACGGAGAGGGGACTTTCATCGTGCAAGAAGAACCCGGTATGGAGCGGCTCCTCGTCACGGCCGTCGCCTACGACAAGAACGAAGCCAAGGTCACCCTGGTGCGCGTGCCCGACAAGCCGGGGATCGCGGCCAAGCTCTTCGGCACCATCGGCCAGGCCAACATCAACGTGGACATGATCATTCAGAACATTTCGAGCCAGGGGAGCACGGACCTCACCTTCACGGTGGGCCGGGCGGACCTCCCCCGGGCCAAGGACATCGTGGAGAAGATCGCCAAGGAAGTGGGCGCCGAGCGGGTCGAGACCGATTCGAACATCGTGAAGGTCTCCGCCATCGGCGTCGGGATGAAGTCCCACGCCGGGGTCGCCGCCAAGATGTTCACCACCCTCGCCAAGGAGGGGATCAACATCCAGATGATCAGCACTTCGGAAATAAAGGTTTCCTGCGTGATCGACCAGAAGTACACGGAGCTCGCCGTGCGGGCGCTCCACGACGTTTTCGGCCTCGCTGAGCCGGGCAAAAACGGCTAAGTTTTCCCCGTGAGCGACAAACGCGTCGATATTTACGACGTCACCCTGCGGGACGGTGCCCAGGGGGAAGGCGTCAATTTCTCCGTCGAGGACAAGCTGCGGATCGCCCGCGCCTTGGACGAGTTGGGGATCTCCTACGCCGAAGGCGGGTGGCCGGGTTCCAATCCCCGGGACGCGGCCTTCTTCGAAGCGGCCCGCAAGGCCAAGTTCTCGAAGCTCCGCCTCTCGGCCTTCGGTTCGACCCGCCGCCCCGGAACCACGGCGGCCAAGGACCCCAATCTGAAGGCGCTCGTGGCTTCGGGGGCCCCCGCCGTCTGCATCTTCGGGAAGAGCTGGTC